>NZ_SDPW01000001.1:915015-1220020 GCF_004135645.1 Senegalimassilia faecalis | reverse complement strand
AAATGCTCCTCTCGTTGCATTTCATGATAGCCATTGGAGTCAGCTTCAAGTCAAGGCGCAGGAAATCGAAAGCGGCCGAGCGTCACACCCGGCCGCTTTCGACTTTCACTTGTTATTCCTCGGGTTCAAGGGCGCCGGCAAGCACCTGCATGCGCGTTTCAACTTCCTCGATGATGCGACTGCAATCCTTCAGCTCGCTGCTTGCATCAATGCCGCGCACTTCGCTGACGGCCTTGTACTTCAGGTCGTGCTCAAGGCTGGCCCAAAAATCCATGGCCAGCGTACGCAGCTGAATCTCAACAGGAATGGACTCCTTCTTGTCCATGAAGAACACAGGGATGCGCACGATAACGTGCAAACTGCGATACCCGTTAGGCTTCGGGGCGGCAATATAGTCCTTCACCTTCACGATTTCCAGGTCGTCTTGCCTGTTGAGCAGTTCAAACAGGCTGTACACATCCTGAATGTACGGGCAGATAACGCGAATGCCCGCGATGTCTAGGATGTAGCGCTCCATGTTCTCAAGCGTGGGCTCGTAGCCGTAGCGTCCGATTTTCTCGTAAATGCTGGCCGGGCTTTTCAGGCGGCTTTCGATATGGTGAATGGGATTGCGGTGCTTCTTCAGGTTCAAGTCCTGGTCAAGAATCTCCAAACGCACCTTCATCTCGCGCATGGCGGCCTTGTATTTCTGCATGATGGACATGGTTTCGACGCTGGCCTTGTGCAGCGTTTCCATGCTTTCCTGATTCACGTGCAGATCGCTGTTGACGTTGAATGCGTTCAGGTCGGGCACGTTCGGAATAGGCAGCTGTTTTTTCGCGCTATCGTCGATAGTGCGCCCCGCTAAATTGCCGGCGTTTGCGGCTTCACCGGTTATTGTCATGATCGATGGCTCCTTCATGGTGGCGTTTTGGACCCTCCGCGCCAAAACGCGCGCCGCGTTCCCTCCAAGAATGCGGCGCGAATTGTGTCGAAACCATCATACCCCACTGCAGGCGGGTTCGAGCCTTCTCCGGCGTTTAGAACCAAGCCGTTACCCTTCCCCATTTCCCCAAAATCCGAGGAATAGGGCGAATGCAGCCACAAAATGACCCAAGTGTGTAGCCGTTACCTGCGCTCCTGTTCCTTCGCAAGCTTCCACAGCTCGTTTTGCTGCTTCGTGCTTACGTCTTCAAGGCGAACGCCCTGCTCAAACGCCATCTGCTCCATGGCAGCCCAGCGCCCGCGGAACTTGCGGCAGCTTGCCCGCAACGCGTTCTCGGCGTTTACGCCCATGCGACGAGCAACGTTAACCATGCTGAACAGCACGTCGCCAAGCTCTTCCTCCACGCACGCCATTGCCTCGGGGTCGCCCTCTACCTTGCCGTTCGCCGCTTTCGGGGCCTGGCCATAGGCCTCGTTCAGCTCGTCGATTTCGCTTTCGACCTGGTCCCACACATCGGCGAGCGTATCCCACTCGAACCCGGCGGCGGCCGCCTTGCGCGAAATCTTCTGCGCCTGCATCAGCGCCGGAAAACTCACCGGCACCCCGTCAAGCAGCCCTGCCGGCTTCTCCAGCTCGCCATGATCGCCGGCATCTGCGGAGCCCGCCCGCGCAGCGTTCTCGTCCGCCGCCTTCTTTTCCGCCAGCTTCACCTGGTCCCACAGGCTCAGCACTTCGGCCGCATCCGTTGCCTCGCTAGTACCGAACACGTGCGGATGACGGCGCACCATCTTCGCGTTCACATCCGCCGCAACGTCATCAATATCGAATTCCCCCTGATCAGAGGCAATCTGACTTTGCAACACCACCTGCAGCAGCACATCGCCAAGCTCTTCGCGAAGGTGCGCCGCATCGCCCGATTCAATTGCATCAACCGCTTCGTAGACCTCTTCGATCATATTGTGCGCTATGGACTGATGCGTTTGCTCGCGATCCCACGGGCACCCGTCCGGCGCGCGCAACGCCGAAATCGTGGCGACGAACCGGTCGAAGTCCTCGTGCCGCACGGGATGCGCCGCACGCTCGAGCGCTTCCGAATGCTGCTTCTCCTGCTCCATATGCCGCTCCTCTCAACGCTAATGTTGTTTCCGCAAGAGTATACCCTTGCCCCGCGTGCACGCTTCCCACACGAGCATCGGGTATCATGAAGCCAACAACCCTTGCGAGAAAGAACGTCATGATCATCAACGTGCCAACCATAGACGACCCGCGCCTTGACGCCTACGCACGCCTGACGGAAGTGCAGCTGCGCAACAAGCTGGAACCCGAAAAAGGCATGTTCATCGCCGAATCGTCCAAGGTCATCGAGCGAGCCGTAGCCGGTGGCATGCAGCCGCTTTCGCTGCTTATGGAAGAGAAGTTCCTTGCGGGCATGCAGCCCATTATCGACGAGATTTCCCGGCGCTACCCCGGTCTTGACCTACCCGCTTTCATTCTGCCGCACGGACAGCTAAAGAAGCTGACAGGTTTTGAGCTTACGCGCGGCGCTCTGGGCGCGTTTCGCCGTCCCGTGCCCGCCAGCGTCGAGGACGTCTGTCGCGGGGCGCGCCGCGTTGCCGTGCTTGAGGACATCACGAACCACACGAACGTCGGCGCCATTTTCCGTAGCGCCGCAGCCCTGGGCATTGACGCCGTGCTGGTTACGCAAGCTTGCTATGATCCGCTGTATCGTCGCGCTGTGCGCGTTTCCATGGGCACGGTGTTTCAGGTTCCCTGGGCTCGTATCGGGGCCGACTCGGGGGCAACGGGCACCGGCTCGTGGGCGCACGACGGCATTCCGCTGTTGCACAGCTTGGGGTTCAAAACGGCCGCGCTGGCGCTTTCCAACAACTCCATTTCGCTTGACAACCCGCAGCTGGCAGCCGAGGAAAAACTCGCGCTTGTGCTTGGCACGGAAGGCGACGGCCTTGCGGCGCACACCATCGCGAACTGCGATTACACCGTTCGCATCCCTATGGCGCACCAGGTTGACAGCCTCAACGTTGCGGCCGCAAGCGCTGTAGCTTTTTGGGAGCTGCGCGTCAGGTAGCGGCGACTCGCACGCTTCGGTATCGCCACGCACATCACCGCCGGAATGGCAGCAAGCGCAAAACACCGTTGCAGTTTCCACCAGGAAGCCCCGCAACCCCGTATCGCGTACGGTGCATTCACCCCATCAGCGCACCCCCCAACAGCGTCAAGAGTCGCCGCATACGCCACGTACCACGCCTATGCACAGGAAGACGTTGGCGAAGACGATGCCTCCCCCGCCCACCGACATGCTGCGCCCGCCTTGTTCTCGGTAACGGATTGTCCCCATTTTCCCATTTTCTGTACAATTACCTACTCCCCTGATCTTGTCTCGGCTAACGTTATCGACCGTTATCGCACCCGATTATTGCAAAAGCGGGTCTCGAGCGTTTTCGTGCCATTCCCCGCCACAAGCCAGACAACCCCGTTCGCGTCGGGTTAGTCGACGAATATTTCACCGCCGTCGACGAATCAAGCAATCTGGGCATGTAAAAGAAGCTTCTGGGTATGGACGTTGAGCTGCACCGCATGATCAATATGACGAACCGCAATCTGCGCTACAACGAGAAAAACCTGCGAGCAAGCGCCTCGGATTACATCACGTACGACATGGGACCGACGTCAAGCATGACCATTGCCGCCACGCTGAAGTACGCGCAAGAGGGCTTCGACGGCGTCATCCATATGAAATCCTCTGGCTGCACGCCCGAGATCGACTGCATGCCCGTGCTGCAGCACATTAACCGCGACATGCACACGCCCGTGCTGTATCTCAGCTTCGATTCCCAAACAAGCGACACCGGCCTTGACACGCGCCTCGAAGCGTTTTACGACATGCTCGCAATGAAGAAAGAGAAGCAGCGATGACCGCAACACAACCCGAAACCGCAGAGCAGAAGCCTGACGCGTTCCTTGGCATCGACATTGGTTCCATCCCCACGAAAGGTGTCATCATCGACAGCCAGCGCCAGATTATCGCACGTTCGTATCAATGGACCGAAGGCGACCCCGTCAACGCTTCACGACGTGTTATCGCAGAACTCGGCGGGCAAATCGATCAAAGCAAAGTTGCGGTACGAACAGTGGGAACAACCGGCAGCGCACGCCGCCTCGTTGGCGCCATGTGCGGTGCATCGGTAATCAAGAATGAAATCACCGCCCACGCCGTAGGCACCACGTTTCTGCACCCCGATGTTCGTACCATCCTAGAAATCGGCGACAGCAAAATCATCTGCGTAGATGGCGGCATCGCGGTCGATTACGCTATGAACACGCTGTGCGCGGCGGGCACGGGTGCCTTCCTTTCCAGTCAAGCCCATCGCCTTGACGTAGAGGTAGAGCAGTTCGGCGAAATCGCGCTGACCTCGAAAAAGCCCGCAAACATCGCAGCTCGCTGCACGGTATTCGCAGAAAGCGACCTGGTCCACAAGATTCAGGTAGGCTACGCACGCGAAGACATCATCGCCGGCCTGTGCAAATCCGTTGCCGTCAATTACCTCAACAACGTCGGCAAAGGTAAAAACATCATTGCTCCCGTGGTATTCCAAGGCGGCGTATCCAAAAACATTGGCATAGTAAAAGCATTTCGAGAACGAGTTGGGTACTCCCGTCATCGTTGACCCCGACGGACGCCTCATGGGCGCATTCGGGGCAGTACTCCTTGCAGCCGAAGAGTCGATATCTGCACGCAAGCCCGTAGAGGGCGATGTAACATCCTGCACCATGAAATCCGGCGAACTCGACTTCGACGCTCTCCAAGAGTTCGATTTCGAAACCAGAGAAATCGAATGCAACAAATGTGCAAACCACTGCGAGATCATCTGCGTAAACCGCGACGGAAAACTCATCGACAGCTGAGGAAACCGCTGCGAAAAAGGCGAGCTAAAGCCACGCCACTAGCAACCAGAACTGGGTCAATATGCGATCATTCCCCAATATAAAGGAAACGAGCTGCAAGCCTGAAACTCGCAGCTCGTTCCCTATTTGAATTGAGTCGACAAAGGCCCCCTCTTATGAGGCTTATTTCGCAACAAGCACGGGAATCTTAGAACCAGCAAGAACCTTATGGCTGACACTACCGGTATATTCTTTAAAACCCGAAAGACCGCGATTGCCAACAACGATCAAATCATAGCCGCGCTGCTCGGCAAGCCGCAGCAATTCGCTAGCAGGATTTGTACCCGTAACCAACATCGTATCAGTGCGCTCAACAACATCATCAGCAAGCTCATCAGTAGCAGCAGCAAGAAGGTCTTCACCATCAGATACCATCATGTCCAAAATGCTCTGAAAAGCAGTCATCTGGTCAGCATTCAAAAGTGGAATGGGTACGACATACACCAAATCAAGATGAGCATTCTTGTTCACCTGAGCAATAGAAACAGCCATTTTAAGCGCATGACGCGAACCATCGGATCCATCATAAGCAACCAACAACTTATCAACAGCCATACCAATCCCCTTCCCTCAGCATATTAAAAAGCTTGCACCCAATATAATGAGGATACGCCAAGAATGAGCACCAGCTACTTCACAAAGCAATGACGAAACCGCCGGAAATCGGAAGGCCAACCAAGCAAAATTATTCTACAAATAGTGAAATAGCAATAAAGTCCAGAACGCAGAACAGGCCGTGCGCACAGACGCCCTAAAACGCAAGAAGGGCCCGCGGGGGGATCCGATCCCCCCGCGGGCCCCGCCGGCCTCTGCGGCCGCTCGCGCGCATGAAGAAAAGCGCCCTCCGCGAGCGCGACGCCCTGCCCTCCCGCAGCCTTGCGCTGCAGTACTCTCGGCGAAGGCGGGCTTAACTGCCGGGTTCGGGATGGGACCGGGTGATCCCCGCCTCTGTGGTCGCGCTCGCGGGGGGCGCTCCCCCGCGGCTCATGGATATGAGCCTGCCCGGGTCCCCTTCCGGGGCGACCCTGGCGGCCGTGCAGCGAAGGAAGCGGAAAGCTCGCGACGCCTCGCAAAATCCCTTACGAGGATGCGAAGAGCTCGGGCTATCAGCAGCGCTCGGCTGAGCGGGTCGCCCCGCTTGCACCTGCGCCCTGTCGACCGGGTGTTCTACCCGGGCCCTTACCGTAAAGTGGACTCATCTCGGAGACGGCTTCCCGCTTAGATGCCTTCAGCGGTTATCCGTGCCGGGCGTAGCTAGGCGGCCGTGCCGTTGGTCGACAACCGCTGCACCAGAGGCCCGTCCACCCCGGTCCTCTCGTACTAGGGGCAGACCTCCTCAATCCACTTGCGCCTGCGGAGGATAGGGACCGAACTGTCTCACGACGTTCTGAACCCAGCTCGCGTACCGCTTTAAACGGCGAACAGCCGTACCCTTGGGACCGACTTCAGCCCCAGGATGCGATGAGCCGACATCGAGGTGCCAAACCTTGCCGTCGATGTGGACTCTTGGGCAAGATCAGCCTGTTATCCCCGGAGTACCTTTTATCCGTTGAGCGACGGCCGTTCCACTCTGTGCCGCCGGATCACTAGAGCCTGCTTTCGCACCTGCTCGGCCCGTCCGCCTCGCAGTCAAGCTGGCTTGCACTCTTGCGCTCTCGGGACGGTTGCCGACCGTCCTGAGCCAACCTTTGCGCGCCTCCGTTACTCTTTAGGAGGCGACCGCCCCAGTCAAACTACCCGCCTGGCACGGTCCGCGGCCCCGGTCAGGGCGCCGCGTTAGGCCGCCGGAACGGAGGGGGCAGTATTCCAAGGGCGGCTCCGCCGGGGCTGGCGCCCCGGTTTCGATGCCTCCTGCCTATCCTCTACGCGCCGAGCCAACGGCCAATGCCAAGCTGCAGTGAAGGTTCACGGGGTCTTTCCGTCCTTCCGCAGGTAATTCGCATCTTCACGAATAGTGCAATTTCACCGGGTCCATGGTCGAGACAGCGCCCAAGTCGTTACGCCGTTCGTGCAGGTCGGAACTTACCCGACAAGGAATTTCGCTACCTTAGGACCGTTATAGTTACGGCCGCCGTTTACCGGGGCTTGGCTTCAGCGCTTCGCACGAGTGCTAACGCATCCGCGTAACCTTCCGGCACCGGGCAGGCGTCAGACCCTATACTTCCCCTCGCGGGTTGGCAGAGTCCTGTGTTTTTGGTAAACAGTCGCTTGGGCCGTTTCGCTGCGGCCGCCCAGGGCTCGGGGAGCGTGTCCCTCCACCCCGGGCGGCGCTCCTTCTCCCGAAGTTACGGAGCGGTTATGCCGAGTTCCTTGACCATGGTTCCCCCGATCGCCTCGGTATGCTCTACCCGCCCACCTGTGTCGGTTTTGGTACGGGCGCCTCTGTCCCTGCCTAGGGGTTTTTCCAGGGAGCGTGGGCTCCGCAGCTTCGCCATGCGGCTTCGTCTCGCGTCTCGGCCTTTCCTGCAGGGCGGGTTTGCCTGCCCTGCGGCCTACGCGCTTTCACGGGGGCGTCCAGAACCCCGCCTGCGTACCCTTCTCCGTCGCCCCGTCGGTCTGAATAGCGGTCCAGAGGCGGTACAGGAATGTCCGCCTGTTGCGCATCGGCTACGCCTTCCGGCCTCGCCTTAGCTCCCGACTGACCCTGGGAGGATTAGCCTTCCCCAGGAAACCTTGGGCTTACGGCGGCGGCGTTTCCCGCGCCGCTCTCGTTACTCATGCCAGCATCCTCACTCCCCTGCGCTCCACCGTCGGTCGCCCTCCGGCTTCTCCGCCCAGGGGAAGCTCCCCTACCAATGTGTCTACATTCCGCCGCTTCGGCGCGTCGCTTAGCCCCGTGAATTGTCGGCGCGCCCCCACTCGACCAGTGAGCTGTTACGCACTCTTTGAATGCATGGCTGCTTCTAAGCCAACATCCTGGTTGTCTGGGCAGGGGCACATCCTTTGCCACTCAGCGACGACTTGGGGGCCTTAGCGGGCGGTCTGGGCTGTTTCCCTCTCGAGCACACAGCTTAGCCCACATGCTCTGACTCCCGGCCTTTCCGTCCCGTCGGCATTCGGAGTTTGGTCGGCATCGGTAGGCGGTGAGGCCCCCTCCTCCGTCCAGTGCTCTACCGCCGCGGGAAAACGGCCGGGGCTAGCCCTAAAGCTATTTCGGGGAGAACGAGATATCTCCGGGTTTGATTGGCCTTTCACCCCTACCCACGGGTCATCCCCTCCGTTTTCAACCGAAGTGGGTTCGGCCCTCCACGGGGTCTTACCCCCGCTTCAGCCTGCCCATGGGTAGCTCACCCGGCTTCGCGTCCACCGCGCGCGACTACGTCGCCCGCTTAAAGACTCGCTTTCGCTGCGGCTCGCTTCTATAGCTTAACCTCGCCGCGCGCGGTGACTCGCTGGCTCATTCTACAAAAGGCACGCCGTCACAGCGCGATGGCTGCTCCGGCTGCTCGTGGGCGCGAGGTTTCAGGCGCTGTTTCACTCCCCTCTCGGGGTGCTTTTCACCTTTCCCTCGCGGTACTGGTTCGCTATCGGTCGCGGGAGAGTGTTCAGCCTTGGAGGGTGGTCCCCCCTGCTTCGCGCGGGGTTTCACGTGCCCCGCGCTACTCTGGGAATCGGGAACCCGCTGCCTGCGCCTCTTCGGGTACGGGGCTCTCACCCTGTTCCGCCGGCCTTCCCAGGCCGTTCCCCTGAGGGGCAGGTTTATGACAGCGGGAGGGGGGTGCGGCCCCCTCGCGTCCCGCCCAGCAACCCCGGCGCGGAAGCGCCCGCACGCTGTGACACGCGCGCCGGTTTGGGCTGGCCCGGTTTCGCTCGCCGCTACTCCCGGGATCTCGGTTGATTTCTCTTCCTCGGGGTACTTAGATGTTTCAGTTCCCCCGGTTGCCTCCTGGCGCCCTATTTGATTCAGGCGCCGGTAGCGGGGCATTGCCCCCGCTGGGTTCCCCCATTCGGGAATCCCGGGATCGAAGGCCGTTTGCGCCTCCCCCGGGCTTATCGCAGCTTGCCGCGCCCTTCGTCGACTTCCCGCGCCAAGGCATCCGCCTCGCGCCCTTAACATCTTCCATCCAAGGGATCCTGACTGAATTAGTACAGGTCGTTCAAATCGATAGAGAATACCAGATGAATGATCGTTGCGATCGTGAAGAATCCGAATCGTCTTAATTGGATCGATTCTAAATAATTCGTTCTCGGGGGCCGGGGGGATTGCCCCGGCCCCGCGTCGTTGTGCTTTCGCTTCGCTTCGCTGTTCGGCTGTCAAGGTGCCTCGGGGCGGGAGCCCCGGGAGCCGGATGCTGGATGGAAGAGACTTCCAGTGAGGCAGCGATTCTCTTGATTGGTCGAATCTCCCTAGAAAGGAGGTGATCCAGCCGCACCTTCCGGTACGGCTACCTTGTTACGACTTCACCCCCCTCACCCTCCACACCTTCGACGCCTCCGCCCCCCGGAGGGGTTCGGCCGGCGGCTTCGGGTGCAGACGACTCGGGTGGTGTGACGGGCGGTGTGTACAAGGCCCGGGAACGTATTCACCGCGGCGTGCTGATCCGCGATTACTAGCAACTCCGGCTTCACGGAGGCGGGTTGCAGCCTCCGATCCGAACTGGGGCCGGCTTTGCGGGATCCGCTCCCCCTCGCGGGGTGGCAACCCTCTGTACCGGCCATTGTAGCACGTGTGCGGCCCAGGGCATAAGGGGCATGATGACTTGACGTCGTCCCCGCCTTCCTCCGGCTTGACGCCGGCGGTCCCCCGCGAGTCCCCAACTGAATGCTGGCAACACGGGGCAGGGGTTGCGCTCGTTGCGGGACTTAACCCAACACCTCACGGCACGAGCTGACGACAGCCATGCACCACCTGTCACCGCTCCTTCCGGCCACGGCGTCTCCGCCGCTTCACGGTGATGTCAAGCCCTGGTAAGGTTCTTCGCGTTGCTTCGAATTAAGCCACATGCTCCGCTGCTTGTGCGGGCCCCCGTCAATTCCTTTGAGTTTTAGCCTTGCGGCCGTACTCCCCAGGCGGGGCGCTTAACGCGTTGGCTGCGGCGCGGAAGATGTTATCCCCCACACCTAGCGCCCATCGTTTACGGCTGGGACTACCAGGGTATCTAATCCTGTTCGCTCCCCCAGCTTTCGCGCCTCAGCGTCAGTTTCGGCCCAGAGAGCTGCCTTCGCCGTCGGTGTTCCTCCCGATATCTGCGCATTCCACCGCTACACCGGGAATTCCGCTCTCCCCTACCGCACTCGAGAGCGCCAGTTCGGGACCCGGCCGGGGGTTGAGCCCTCGGGTTAGAGGTCCCGCTTAGCGCTCCGCCTACGCGCGCTTTACGCCCAATGAATCCGGATAACGCTCGCCCCATACGTATTACCGCGGCTGCTGGCACGTATTTAGCCGGGGCTTCTTCTGCGGGTACCCTCGTTGAAGTGTTCCCCGCTGAAAGCGGTTTACGACGCGGACGCCTTCGTCCCGCACGCGGCGTTGCTGCGTCAGGGTTGCCCCCATTGCGCAAAATTCCCCACTGCTGCCTCCCGTAGGAGTCTGGGCCGTATCTCAGTCCCAATGTGGCCGGTCGGTCTCTCAACCCGGCTACCCGTCGTCGGCACGGTGGGCCTCTGCCCCGCCGTCTACCTGATGGGCCGCGACCCCATCCCCCGCCGCCAAGGCTTTCCCGGCCAGGACATGCGTCCTTGCCGGAGTACCAGGTATTAATCCCCCTTTCGGGGGGCTGTCCCTGGGCGGGGGGCAGGTCGGTCACGTGTTACTCACCCGTTCGCCGCTTCATGTCCGCCCGGAGGCGGTTTCATCGCTCGACTTGCATGTGTTAGGCACGCCGCCAGCGTTCATCCTGAGCCAGGATCAAACTCTCCGTTGAAGAAGAGCGGGGCCGGTCTCCCGTCCCCGCGATCTTTGGCATAAAAAGAAAAACTTTAAAAGAAATTGTAAATCCGGGGCAGGCGGGCTCAAAATAGGTAGGCCCTGCCTGCGCTGGCTTCACTGGCTATTGTGATCGTCTCTTGTCCAGTATCCGGTTCTCAAGGTTCCCGCCTGCGGGGTCGCCCCCGCGGCTTTCGGCCTTCGCGCTTTCGCGCTTGGCGCAAGATTGAATAATACGCGCCTCCCCGCCCCGATGCAAGGACTATTTTCCGTTGGGCTGTTTCTCCACGTTTCATACATATTTGGGTTTTGAGAGACCTAACCCGTCGACAAGCCGTTGGCGAATTTGGAGCGCCTACTTGAATCCGGGATGTTTACTTATATGGGTCCCAATCTTCTGACGCCTTTATCTAAATATAGGTACGGACGTTTCGCCCTCCCCTTCCGCTTTTGCCAAGCAGCCTTCACGTGCTACAGCTCTCTAAGTCTTTTATTGTTGGCAATTCGCTTCGCATGCCGTTTCTGCTTTTCCTTATCCAGGGTCACCTTATTATTCTGCACATGCAGTGGATTAAAGGGCCTTCTTGCTTTTGAGCGCAAACGGCTTCTCTTGGAGGGGAACCTTCTTTGGAGTCAATCTTGATTGGCGCTTTATTCTGGGTCGTTGTTTTTGGCTCCATTTGGCACGTTGTTCAGAAATGCTTTCGACGCTGCGGCAGCCGGCTAGATCGTCGGTTGCCTTACTAGGTGTTATGCCTGCCCTCGGTTTGCCTAGGCATGGGCTGCTCTTATCGCGCTGTTATTTTACGTTCACCGGCTTGCTGGTTCACGAAAGTGCTCGGAAAAGAAACGAGCCCGCAAGAGGGGACTTGCGGGCTCCGAGGAGGAGATCGGAAGCAGTTATTAGGTGAGGGGATTTTGCTGCGACGCATAAGGGGAATACGTCCGACCGGAGGGGTGGTCTTTCAGCATTTTGCTTCCGCGTATCGATGTGGTTGTCAATGGCTTAACGCCGGGTCGAGTGAAACCGCAGGCGAAATCGATGCTTGGTTCGGAGGACGAGATTCCGATTGGTGCACCGTGCGGTTTCCCTTTCGACACTGAGAACAATACGCGTCTTTGCGTGCGCGCGCGCCACCCTTTAGGTAGTATTTTGGGCCGAATTCGGCATTTTTCCCTTTAACCCCAAAAGGGTGCCATTCACGTTTTCGCTGGTCAGATTCTTGCGCGTTCTTTTGGCGTATGGAGAGGGTTACAAACAACCTGTGCTAGTATTTTTGCACAAGGAAGGGTAACTATGACGAATTCGAATACAGCATCCGCCGCTTTGCCAGAAAACTTTACGCTTATTGACCTTGCTAAATCGGGGGGTTGGAAGGCGTTTGCCTCGACGGGCATCGCTTGCCCGCTGGCTTGGGGCTTCATTATCAACGCTATTGGCGCCACGAAACCGACGGGGCAGATTCCCTGGACGGTGTCGTACCTGGTGCTTGCCGTTGCCGTTATTGCATTCGCAGCGATATCACGCAGCATTCCGGCGTTCTTCACATCGCGAAGCATGGAGCTTGTCGCGGCGGTTCTGGGAGCGGCGAGCACCGTGTTTATGGTGCTGTCGTTCACGGTGATTGACAGCGTTTCCATTCAGTACCTTACCACGATATTGTGCGCGTGCGTGCTGGGGTGGCTGTATCTGCAATGGGGCACGTTCTATGCACAGCTAGGGCTGCGCTCGACGGTTTGCTACTTGTTTTTGGCGAATATTGGTGGGTCGACCATAAAGGCTTTCTCGCACTTCATTCCCATTTGGGGGCAGTGCTTGCTGGGGATGGCCCTGCCGGTTCTGTCGGTGGTGATGTGCAAAATTGCTATAGAGAATGCGCGCAAGGGTGCTAACCCGACGATGCGATTCGAGTCGCACAACATGCGCGGGCTTTGGAAAGTGGCCGTCGCCATTGCGGCGTTTAGCTTTGTGGTTGCGTTTCTGGTTGGGCAGTTTTTGGGGAACCAGAATTCTATCCCCGTTGCTGACTTTCTGATGAGCCGCCTGTTCGAGATTGCGATTTCGGCCATTGTGCTGTTCATTACCGTTGGGTTGAACAAGCCGTTCAACTTCTCGCAATTGTGGCGCATTGCGTTGCTGGTGCTTGGGCTTGACCTACTTACACAGGCGGCGTTTCCGGAGATCACCATTTTGCGCTGCGTGGAAAGCAGTGCTTGGGACTTGATCGTCCTGTTCGCTTGGCTGACGCTTTCCGACATTGCGCACCATTCGAAGCTGTCGGCGCCTTGGGTTTTCGGCATTGGCTGGGCGTGCTACACGGCACCGTTCGCTATTGGGTCGATTGCAGCCTCCGCCTACCCCGCTGGCGCCATTGATGCGCCGGTGATTGTTGCACTGATGTTTGTGCTGGTGCTGCTTTCGACGTTCTGCCTTGAGTTGCGCGACCAGGATACGAAGTGGCTGTTCGCCGAGCTGCGCGGGGAACCGGTGAGCGAACCGAGCGATTTCCGCAGCATCGACGAGCGCTGCGAGGAGGTTGGCAAGCAGCACGGGCTGACGCCGCGCGAGCTTGAGATCATGCAGCTGCTGTGCAAGGGACGGACGAAAGCGTACATTGCCGAGACGCTGTACTTGACCGAGAACACGGTGAAGGGGCACACGAAGCATATCTACTCGAAGCTTGACGTGCACAGCAAGCAAGAGCTGATGGACATGGTGGAGAAGTCGGCAAGCTAGCGATTTTGGCGGCCGCCCGCGCGGCGCACCCGCGGATTGCGCTTGGTATTCGCGTTTGCGATTTTGCTTGAGAGACGAAACGGCCCCGCCGATGTATTCAGCGGGGCCGTTGGCGTTTAGACGCTGTTGTTGGCTTTTCGCTAGTTCAGGCCACCTTGGCATTAGTCGACCGGAACGGCATCGAGTTCCAGCGGCGGCTCGACTTTGCAGACGTAGTCGTCAGCCGCTTCGTCGATGTCGATGAGCACGTGGCTGCGATCAGGCAGCTTGCCCTCGACGATCTTCTGCGCGATGCGATCGACGACCTCGCGCTGCACGAGGCGCTTGCAGGGACGCGCACCGTAAACCGGATCGAAGCCATCGATGGACAGGTGATCCATAGCGGCGGGCGTGACGTCGAGCGTAACGCGACGGTCGGCCAGGCGCTTGCGCACGTCGTCGAGCTGCAGCTCCACGATGGGCTCCATGTTCGCGATGGACAAGGCGTGGAACGTGATGACCTCGTCGATACGATTGAGGAACTCAGGGCGGAACGTGTTGCGCAGAGCATCGTTGATCATGTTGGACAGGTCAGCCAGGCTCTTCGCCGCAGACTTAACGTCGCCCTTCATGACGTTCTCCATGACGTCGCCCATGGACTCCTGCTTGCTGTTCGCGCTTTCGAATTCGCGAATGGCCTGGGAGCCGATGTTGCTGGTCATGATGATGATGGCGTTCTTGAACGACACCAAACGACCCTGGCCATCGGTCAGGCGGCCGTCGTCGAGCACCTGCAGCAAGATATTGAAGACGTCGGGATGAGCCTTCTCCACCTCGTCGAGCAGAATGACGCTGTACGGACGACGGCGCACGGCTTCGGTCAGCTGACCGCCCTCGTCGTAGCCTACGTATCCCGGAGGGGCACCGATAAGACGCTGCACGCTGAACTTCTCCATGTACTCGGACATGTCGATACGCACCATGGCCTTTTCGCTGTCGAACAGGTACTCGGCCAGTGCCTTTGCCAGCTCCGTTTTACCGACGCCGGTAGGACCGAGGAACAGGAAGCTGCCGATGGGCTTGTTCGGGTCGGACAGGCCGGCGCGGTTGCGGCGGATGGCACCGGCAACGGCGGAAACGGCTTCGTCCTGGCCGATGACGCGCTCATGCAGCTTGTCTTCCAAGTCGACGAGTTTCTCCATTTCGCCCTGCATCATCTTCGACACGGGGATGCCGGTCCACGTGGACACGACCTCGGCGATTTCTTCCTGAGACACCTCCTCTTTCAGGATTGCGCCGTCCTCCTGCTTTTCGTTGAGCGCCTGCTCGGCCTCTTGCAGCTTGCGCTGCAGGTCAGGGATGCGGCCGTAGCGGATTTCCGAAGCCTTCACCAAGTCGCCTTCGCGGGTAGCGCGCTCCTCGTCGGTTTGCGCCGCCTCGAGGTCGGCCTTGAGCGTTTGGACGTTCTCGATGACGTCCTTCTCGTTCTGCCATTCGGCCTTGCGCTTGGACAGGGCGTCTTGCGCGTCGGCGATTTCCTTGCGCAGGTGCTCAAGGCGTTCGCGACTGACGTCGTCGGTTTCCTTCATGAGCGCTTGCTCTTCGATTTGCATCTGCGTGAGCTTGCGTTCTGCCAGGTCAACCTCTTCAGGCATGCTGTCGATCTCGATGCGCAGGCGGCTGGCCGCCTCGTCCATAAGGTCGATGGCCTTGTCGGGCAGGAAGCGGTCGGAGATGTAGCGATTCGACAGCTCGGCGCATGCCACGATGGCGGCATCGGTGATGCGCACGCCATGATGGATTTCGTACTTCTCCTTCAGGCCACGCAAAATGGCGATGGTGTCCTCGACCGTGGGCTCGCTGACCATGACCGTCTGGAAACGGCGCTCAAGGGCGGCGTCCTTCTCGATGTACTTGCGGTACTCGTCGAGCGTGGTAGCGCCGATGGCGTGCAGTTCACCACGTGCAAGCGCCGGCTTGAGCATGTTGCCCGCGTCCATGGAGCTGTCGCCCGTAGAGCCTGCGCCCACGATGGTGTGAAGCTCATCGATGAACAGAATGATCTGTCCGTTCGATTCCTTCACCTCGCGCAGCACGGCCTTCAAGCGGTCCTCGAACTCGCCACGGTACTTCGCGCCGGCTACCATGGCGCCCAGGTCAAGCGCGATGACGTCGTGGTCCTTCAAGCCAGACGGCACGTCGCCTGCAACGATACGCTGGGCCAAGCCTTCAACGATAGCCGTTTTACCGACACCAGGCTCACCGATGAGCACGGGGTTGTTCTTCGTGCGGCGGCTGAGCACCTGGATGGTGCGGCGGATTTCCTCGGACCGGCCGATGACCGGATCGAGCTTGCCCTCGCGCGCCTTCTGCGTGAGGTTCTGGCCGTACTGGTTAAGCGCGTCGAGTTCGGGCTTGCTTTGCTGGTCGGTGACGCGGGTGCTGCCGCGAAGCGAGCTGTACGCCTCTTCGACGGTTTTGCCCGTAACGCCAAGACCATTGAGCACGCGGCCCGCCTCACCCTTGTCCTGGGCAAGCGCGATGAGCAGGTGTTCGGTGGTTGCATAGCTGTCGCCCATGCGCTCGGCGGCCTTCACGGCGTTATCGATGACCTTAATGAGGTTGTTGCTGGGCATGGCCATAGGCATGCTGGAGCCGGAAGCCTTGGGCATAGCGGCGATAGCGTCATCGACGTTGCGCGACAGCTGCGCCGGATCGGCGCCGATGCGCTTGATGATGGCCGACAGGTTGTTCTCCGATGCGTCCAGCATTGCCTTGAGCAGATGAATGGGCTCGATGGTGCTGGACTGGGCATCGCCGGCAACGCCCATGGAAGCCTGGAAGGCCTCTTGAGCGGTAACGGCAAGTTTATCTAGTCTCATGTGAACCTCCTTTAAGTTGGTTCTACGTGGTTATTACAAAAGCGAGCTGGGACGGCGCACGACGATGGCCGTAGGCGATTGCACAAGGGAATTCACGCTTTCGCGCGTTTCCAACTCATGCACGCGGTCGGCCAAACGGCGCACGCGCTTGTGCAGGTCGTCGATTTCCTGGTCACGGTCGTCAAGGCGTCCCTGCAGGTCAAGGATGCGAATGACGCCCGCAAGGTTTATGCCTTCGCCCGTGAGCTCGTTGATGAGCGCAAGGCGCTCGATGTCGGCTTGCGAGTACATGCGCGTGTTCCCGCTGGTGCGCTGCGGCGTGACGAGGCCTTTTTGCTCGTAAGCGCGCAACGTCTGCGGATGAACGCCCGCAAGCTCGGCGGCTACGCCGATCATGTATAAAGGCCGGTTGCGGTCGTTCCACTCGGGCATGCTTACCAGCTCCTCACATCATCGGGCGACGCTTGCAAAAACGCCTCCATTGCCTTCGTTTGCGCTTCATTCATATGCTTCGGGACCTGCACCTTCACGGTGATTTTTAGGTCACCGTTTCCGGTTCCCTTGACGCGCGGGGCGCCCTTGCCGCGCACCGACATGACCGTTTGGTCCTGCGTGCCAGCCGGGATTTTCACGCGCACCTTCGTGCCGTCGGGAGCGGGAACCACCACGCTTGCGCCCAATGCCGCCTCCGCGACGTTGACCGGAACGTCGATGAGCACATCGGCGCCGTCGCGCTTGAAGTACGGGTGGTCCTGAATGCGCGTGGTTACGAGCAAGTCGCCTGCAGCGCCGCCGTTTTCGCCCGGAGCGCCCTTGCACTTGAAGCGCAGGCGACCTCCGTCGACCGCACCCGCCGGAACCTTCACCGTAAGCGTTTCGGAATCCGTGCGACCGGGGACGCGAACCGTCACGCGCTTTTCCGTGCCGGCAAACGCTTCCTCAAACGTGACGTTCAGGGTAACGTTCATGTCCTGGCCCTTGCGCGGGCGCGGCTGACGGCCGCCGAACCCGCTGGCACCGCCGCCATTGAAATCCCAGTTCGTGCCGAACGCGCCTTCGCCCCGACGAATGCTTTCCAGAATGTCGGCCCAGCTGCCGAAGCCGCCGGCACCGCCACCTCCGAAGATGTCGTCCATGTTGACGGCGCCGCCGCCCCAGCCGTGGGGGATTTGGTTCTCGTTCGCTGTGCCGTATTGGTCGTATAGCTTGCGCTTCTTGTCGTCGGACAAAACCTCGTAGGCTTCGTTGATTTCCTTGAACTTGGCCTCGTCGCCGCCCGCATCGGGGTGGTACTTACGCGCCAGTTTGCGGAACGCCTTCTTGATTTCGTCGGTGGACGCCGTGCGCGGAACGCCCAGCGTTTTGTAGTAGTCCGGAGTAGCCGGCATGCAATCCACCTTCCTTTCGCTATGAACAGCGAGGGCGGACCAACCGCCCGCCCTCGCAGAAGTTATCTATTCGCCTTCGCTCTCGGGCTTCGGCCTTTTCGGGCCGCCCGTGGTGACGGTGACCATGGCTGCACGAAGAACTTTCGTTCCCATCTTGTAGCCCTTCTGGTACACCTCATGCACCGTTTCATCAGGAACGGAAGCATCGTCAACCGTTGCAACCGCTTGGCATTCAAGCGCATCGAACGCCTCGCCTGCCGGGTTGATGACCTGCACTCCGCCGCTTTCAAGAACGTTCACGAACTTGTTGTGCACGGCTTTCACGCCGTCGATCAAGCCCGCTTCGCCGTTCTTCTCAGCGTAGTCGATGGTGCGTTCGAAGTCATCGATGACGGGGAGCAGCTTCTCGACCAGCTTTTCGCCGGCGCGGACGCGCTCTTGCTCGCGCTGCTCTGCCGTGCGACGACGATACGTGTCCCACTCAGCATGCAGGCGCAGGTACTTGTCCTGCCAGTCCTTCGCTTCGGCTTGCGCCTGGGCGACCAGTTCGTCGTTGGTGGGGGCGGCTTCTTCGGGCTGACCTTCCAACACCTCTTCTGCTTCCTTCACCACGTCGGATGCGGCATCGGCGGCCTCGGGGGCGCCGCCCTGTTCGGCGGCGCCTTCCTGCTGGCTTGCAACGTTGGCGTCCTCGATGGGAATCTGCTTGCCTTCGGCCTGCGTCGCGCGCTCAGGCTTGGGCGTGCTCTGCTCAGCCATGGCTACTACTTCCCTTCCTTGTCGTCAACAACCTCGTAGTCGGCTTCGATGGGGCCGTCGTCGGACTGAGCGCCCGCGGCAGCACCAGCGGCACCGGCAGCGCCCTCAGCACCCTGCTGCTGGCTGTAAGCAACCTCAGCCAGCTTGTAACCAGCCTGCTGCAGCTTCTCGGTAGCAGCCTTGATGGCTTCGATATCGGTACCGGACAGCGCCGTCTTAGCCTCGTTGATAGCTTCCTCAGCAGCGGACTTGGAGTCGGCAGGAACCTTGTCGCCCAGCTCGTTGAGCGTCTGCTCGGTGGCGTTCACCAGAGCGTCGCAGTTGTTGCGAGTCTCGACTTCTTCCTTGCGCTTCTTGTCCTCCTCGGCATGAGCCTCGGCGTCCTTCACCATGCGGTCGACTTCCTCGTCGTTCAGAGCCGTGGAGCCGCTAATGGTAATCTGCTGCTGCTTGCCCGTGCCCAGATCCTTAGCGGAAACGTTCACGATACCGTTAGCATCGATATCGAACGTGACCTCGATCTGCGGCACACCGCGGCGAGCAGCCGGAATGCCGGTCAGCTGGAACTTGCCGAGCGTCTTGTTGTCCTTGGCCATCTGACGCTCGCCCTGCAGGACGTGAATCTCAACGGACGTCTGATTGTCGGCAGCCGTGGAGTAAATCTCGGTCTTACGGGTAGGAATGGTGGTGTTGCGGTCGATCATCTTCGTCATGACGCCGCCCATGGTCTCAACACCCAGGGACAGAGGCGTAACGTCGAGCAGCAGAATGCCCTCAACATCGCCTGCAAGCACGCCGCCCTGAACAGCTGCACCCATAGCCACAACCTCGTCGGGGTTCACGGACATGTTCGGCTGCTTGCCGGTCATGCGCTTCACCAGTTCCTGCACGGCGGGCATACGGGTGGAACCGCCAACGAGGATGACCTCGTCGATTTCGCCCTGCGACATGTTGGCGTCACGCAGCGCCTGCTCAACAGGCTTGCGGCAACGGTCGAGCAAATCCTTGGTGATGGACTCGAACTCGGCGCGGGTAAGCGTGTAGTCCAGGTGCTTCGGGCCGGTGGCATCTGCGGTGATGAACGGCAGGTTGATGTTGGCCTGCGTGGTGCTGGACAGCTCCATCTTCGCCTTCTCGGCAGCTTCCTTCAGGCGCTGCAGAGCCATCTTGTCTTTGCGCAGGTCGATGCCGCCGTTGTCCTTCGCGAACTTGTCGGCCAACCAATCGATAACGCGGTGATCCCAGTCGTCGCCGCCAAGGTGGTTGTCACCAGCGGTAGCGGCAACCTCGAACACGCCGTCGCCCAGCTCCAGGATGGACACGTCGAACGTGCCGCCGCCCAGGTCGAACACGAGGATCTTCTCGTCCTTGTTCGTCTTGTCCAGGCCATAGGCCAGAGCAGCTGCCGTCGGCTCGTTGATAATACGCAGAACCTCGAGGCCAGCGATCTTGCCGGCGTCCTTGGTGGCCTGACGCTGAGCGTCGTTGAAGTAAGCCGGAACGGTGATGACGGCCTGCGTGATGGGCGAGCCGACCTGCTTCTCGGCGTCGTTCTTCAGCTTCTGCAGGACCATGGCGGAGATTTCCTCGGGCGTGTAGTCCTTGCCGTCGATGTCGACAACGGTACGACCGTCCTTGCCGGCCTTCACCTTGTAGCTGACCTTGCTCTGCTCGTCAGCGGTTTCGGCAAAGGAACGACCGATGAAACGCTTGACGGAAGAAACGGTGTTCTCGGGGTTGGTGACAGCCTGGTTCTTAGCAGCCTTACCGACCACGCGCTCGCCGTCCTTGCGGAAACCTTCAACAGACGGAGTAGTGCGGTCGCCCTCGGCGTTTACGAGAATTTCAGGCTCGGAGCCTTCCATGACGGCCATGGCGGAGTTCGTGGTGCCAAGGTCGATACCCAAAATCTTGCTCATATGTTGCTTCCTCTCACTTGGAGTTATGTAACCGAAGTTAAGTGCTGGCGGCTTTTGCCTTGGGGGCTTAGCCTTTTTCCAACGATTCGTAATATAAAATCTAAGTCTCAACCTGTCAAGTTATTTGCGAAATTAAAGGTTACGTTTTGTTAACGCGAACTTGTCAGGAAGATCAAGCGAGCGAATACAAGCTTTTGAACTGGGAAAACAGTCTGAAAACACGCAAAACGGCTCTTGAAAAAACTTCTCCGAGAGCCGTTTTCGCCGTCATTTTTTCGTCACGGAAATCTAAGTGGGACCTTGTAAACCTTACTGGTTCAGGCAGTTGCGGGCCGGAATCTCCCTCCGG
This sequence comes from Senegalimassilia faecalis, assembly GCF_004135645.1. Taxonomy (NCBI): domain Bacteria; kingdom Bacillati; phylum Actinomycetota; class Coriobacteriia; order Coriobacteriales; family Coriobacteriaceae; genus Senegalimassilia; species Senegalimassilia faecalis. Next base: position 1,199,253 of record NZ_SDPW01000001.1, on the reverse strand, counting down.
CAAGAAGACCCCGCATGCGCGATTCGCTTTACGCGTGCAGGGTTTCTTGCTGCGAGGGTTTTCACCCCTGCATGCAACAGGGCCTTACCTATATATAGGTAAGGCCCTGTTTTCGTTTGCGATATGCTGCTTCGCGATTATTCCTCGACAACCTCGGGGATAGCGCCCATGGGGCACTCCTCGACGCAGTCGCCACAAGCGATGCAGTTGTCCTCGTTCACGACCTCGACAACGCCGCCGTTCACTTCCAGAACCTCCTGCGGGCATGCGTCAACGCAGATGCCGCAGCCGATGCACTCGTCAGTCTCGATAACCGGATGAGCCATGGTAACTCCTTCTCGTCTATAATCCCCGGCGAAATGTTACCGGGTCATACCCCAATTAAACAATGCCCGCACAATACCACTACTGCGCACGATTGCAATACGAATCAGGAAAAATCGAAAGGCTTGTCGAGGAACGGCACCCGCGCTTAACAAATGCGCGGCAACTGTTCGCCAACAAGCATGTCGAGGATGCGCGTTCCGCCAAACGCAGTACGCAGAAACACCTTCGACCCGCGCTCGGGCTGCATTTCCGAAACCTCGCCGATGATGGCCGCATCGGCGCCGTACTTGTTCGCGCGAATGGCCGCAAGCGCTGCGTCGGCGTCCTCGGGCGCAACGATGCACACCATTTTGCCTTCGTTGGCCACCTGCAGCACGTCGTAGCCGAGCATGTCGCACGCGCCTTGCACGGCGGGCTTCACAGGCACGGCGTCTTCCTCGACGGTGATGTCGGTGCCGGACTGCGCTGCCAGCTCGTTGAGCGTAGACGCCAAGCCGCCGCGCGTGGGGTCGCGGAAGCAGCGCGTGCCGGGCGCCGCTGCCAACACGTCCGCAATAAGATGGTTGAGCGGCGCAGCATCGCTTTGCAGGTCGGCCTTGAACGACAGCGACTCGCGGCAGCTCATGATGGTGATGCCGTGATCGCCGAGCGTGCCGCTGACCAGCACTTTGTCGCCCGGCTTGCACTGCGCGCCGCCCAGGTTCACGCCTTCGGGCAGCGTGCCGACGCCTGCCGTGTTGATGTACACGCCGTCGCCATGCCCGCGGTTGACTACCTTCGTGTCGCCCGTGACCAGATGCACGCCGGCTTCTTTCGCCACCTCGGCCATGCTGGCGCAGATACGCTTGAGGTCGCTGATGGGGAAGCCCTCTTCCAGCACGAAACCGCAGCTGAGGTAGCGTGGCGTGGCGCCGCTGGTGGCCACGTCGTTCACCGTGCCGCACACCGCCAGGCGCCCGATATCGCCACCCGGGAAGAAGTGCGGCGTCACCACGAAGCTGTCGGTGGAAAACGCCAGGCGCTCGCCCGGCGCCGGGGCGGGCAGCACCGCCGCGTCGTCTCCGCGCAGCAGCTCCTCGCCCGCATATGCAGCGAAGAACACCTCGTCGATGATGCGCTTCATCATGGTTCCGCCACTGCCGTGGCCGAGCATGACTGTTTCGTCCATGAATGCTCCTTGGAATACACGGCGACCTTGCCGGCAGGGGCAAGGTCGCCTTCGCAGCAGCACTACTTGCTGCCGCGATCACGTTCAGTGTTCGTGGCGATGTTCCGTGACGGTAAGCACGAGCTTGCCGTTCTGCACGCCTTTCGTTCCCAGAATAAGGTTCGCGATGTCCTGCACCAGTCCCGTTTCGCCGCGCAGCACGATGACTTCCAGGCACATGTGCGCGTCAAGATGCACGTGCATGGACGACACGATGTTACCGAAATACTCGTGCTGGATGGCGTGCAACTTTTCCTGCAGGTCGTTTGCGTGGTGGTCGAACACGATGGTGAGCGTGCCGGCAACTTCGATGCCAGGCGTAGCGCACTCGTCCTCCACCAGGGCGTCGCGCACCAGATCACGCACCACTTCGCTGCGGTTTTTCGCCAACCCGCGACGCGCGACCAAATGGTCGAAACGCACAAGCAGGTCTTCGGGCATGGCCACGGAAAACCGCATGAGGTCTTTACTCATGCGCTACACAAGCTTGACGGTTACGCCGCCGGCGGCCTGCGCGTCGTCTTCCAGCGCGTCTTTCGCCTCGTCAAGCAGCGCGCGCACGTCGTCGATCATGGCCTGCGCCTCGTGCAGCTTCTTGGAAACGGTTTCGTAGCCAGCATCGCCCGCTTTATGGCCGAGCGTGTGCGCCCAGCGACGCTCGAGCTTCAAATGGTCGTCGATCTGCTCGATCATCATCTCGAACTGGCCGGTGTTGATTCCGTTGGTGCACATAGCGTCCTCCTTCGATTGCGCGGCGCCTGCAGAATAGGCGCGCCGCGATGGTGCTGTTCTTGCTATGATTCGGTTATACGGCGAAGGGCTTTCAAGGGCAAGAGCGGGTGTGAAAAAATCCATGACTGGTAACAAATACAAGGTCGCACTTAACGAAACATGGGATTTGTTCGGTTCGCTCATGTCTGGAGCCCGCAGCGGGCTTGTTGGCGTGATCAGCGCGAAACCGTTGTCTGACGCCGCGCAAAACGCCGTGAAAAGCTCAGCGAAAGCGCTTGGGTACGGCGACGAAGCCTGCACGTTCATAACCACCGAAGGCCTTGAAGAGCACGCGCTGTTCGTGCTGCTCGAGGGGCTCGACCCGTTGTGCCTGGTAGCCGCCGACGGTAAAACAGCCGCGCTGCTGGGGCAAGCGTACCGATGCAGCGTCCCAACCGGTGATGCATGCCGTTTGTTCGGCCGCACCGCCGTTTCGTTCATTGATTTCGAATCGTTGCTGCAAACGCCGCAGGATAAACAGATTGCCTGGGCGTTGTTGAAAAAGCTTCCAAAACTGAATAGCTAGCAACCTAGAGAGCGTTTCGCTTCGCATGCGACGGCGAAGCGTTTTCGCCTCGTGTTTGGAGCCAGAGCTTCGCCCTGCGACGAAGCGGCAACTGACTGCGAAGGCACCGCCGGGTCGTACGGATGAAGACAACCAATTTCGCCCCTAACATGACGAAAGGCCGCGGGGGAAGCGGCCTTTCGTCAGACGAGTGAAACGAGGGGGAGGAGATAAGTGAGGATTTGTTTATCTCCGACGAGAGATAATATACGGTATTACCTATTCTGGGTCAAGAATAATTTCGAAAGATGTTTCGATTGCTTCGTTTGCGGATACGAGCGATTCGAAAACGGCGCTTTTAACGCTTGTCACGTGTTGCTTTCCAGCTCTTTACCGTCCCAGCCACCTGGGCTGTTACCATAGACGCATCACAACGGGCAGCCGTACCGCATGCGGCATGCATCGCATTGAAGGAAAGGGAGCTTTCATGGCTAACAAGGGCTTGGCGAAGGGTCACGACGCCCTGAGCATTCTGGTTACCGGCGGCGCTGGCTTCATCGGCAGCCACACCTGCGTGGAGCTGATCCAGCAGGGATACCGCGTCATCATCGTCGACGACCTGAGCAATTCGAGCCAGGTGGCGGTCGATCGCATCCGCAAGATCTGCGGCTTGGCAGCCGACGACGCACAGCTGCGCTTCTACGAGAACAACATCCTGGACCGCGAGGCGCTTTCCGCCATCTTCGACGAGAACGACGTTGACGCCATCATCCACTTCGCCGGCTTCAAGGCCGTGGGCGAAAGCGTGCAGAAGCCGCTTGAGTACTACTGGAACAACATCGCCGGCACGCTGGTGCTGTGCGACGTGGCGCGCAGCCACGGCGTGAAAAACCTGGTGTTCTCCAGCAGCGCAACGGTGTACGGCGAGCCCGAGTTCATCCCGATCACCGAAGACTGCCCGAAGCACGACTGCACGAACCCCTACGGCTGGACGAAGAGCATGCTTGAGCAGGTGCTCTCCGACCTGTACGTCGGCGACAACGAGTGGAACATCGTGCTACTGCGCTACTTCAACCCCATCGGCGCGCACGAGAGCGGCCTTATCGGCGAGGACCCGAAGGGCATCCCGAACAACCTGCTGCCCTACGTGGCGCAGGTTGCCGTGGGCAAGCTTGAGTGCGTGGGCGTGTTCGGCAACGACTACGACACGCCGGACGGCACGGGCGTGCGCGACTACATCCATGTGGTCGACCTGGCCCGCGGCCATGTGGCGGCCCTGGACTGGATGGGTGGCAAGGTTGGCACCGGCAAGGCGCTGGGCCTGGGTTCCATCAAAGGCGAGGCCGCCGAGGACGGCAGCCGCCGCGGCGTGGGCATCTTCAACCTGGGCACCGGCAAGGGCTCGAGCGTGCTCGACGTGGTGCACGCATTCGAGAAGGCGTGCGGCCACGAGATCCCGTACCAGATCAAGCCGCGCCGCGCAGGCGACGTTGCCACGAACTACGCCGCGTGCGACAAGGCGCGCACCGAGCTGGGCTGGGTTGCCCAGTACGACCTGGACCGCATGTGCGCCGACAGCTGGCGCTGGCAGTCGATGAACCCCGACGGATACGCCACGAAGTAGCGAACCGCTGTTCACTTTACAAATCGCCCCGCAGCCAATGGCTGCGGGGCGATTTTGCTTGCGCTCGTTTAAGTCTAAAAGCGGTGACCTTTCTCGCAAACGCAACAGGGGCGGAAACGCCGCTGCGCTCCCGCCCCTGCAATAGTGCGAATCGCTAATAGCCGTAGCCTGACGAGCCGCCCGCCGACACACTGGTACTGGTATCGGAATAGGTTCCCGTACCCGAACCGCCTATGCCTGTTGCCGGCGTTTGTGCATACGACGAATCCGTATACCCATAGTTTCCACCAGTCGACGAGCCAGTCGAACCGCCGTACGACGACGAGTTGTCAACATAGCCATAGCCCGTGCTTGTTCCATAGCTTCCCGAGCTGTAGGAATTGCCGGTGTCGTAATCGTTGCCGGAATACGTTCTGTACCCGTTGCTTGAAGACGTTGCGTCGTAATCGTTGCCCGCGTACGCGCCGGTGCCGCTCGACAAGCCGTTTGCGGAAGAAGTTGCAGAGTATTGCTGAGCAAGCTTGCTAGTAGTGCCCACAATGCCGCTCGGATCCCCGCCGGAACCTACGATTTGCATCATCTCCGTGACCTTGTCTTCATCGGCAAAGACGTAGGAGACATCGCCAACATACCCCGTGATAGACGGCAGCATGGCGGAATACATGGTCAAATCGCCGTTGCCCTGGAACTGCTGAGCAAGCGAAATGATGTCGGCGATTTTCATATCGGTCGTAACGCACTTCGCCGCCGCCTGCACCACGCCTGGCAGCTCGGTTACTGGCAGCGAGAGGACCTTGTTCGCCAGTGCCTCGATGAGCTTTCGCTGGTTGGACGTGCGCGTAAAGTCGCCATCAACATAGGCACGGCTACGAGCGAACACCAGCGCCTGGGTTCCGTTAAGGTGTTGCTCGCCCTCCTCGATGATGACGGGGTCGGTTCCTGACCAGGAGTTGTCGGCATCGGGATCGTCGATTCGCTCGTCGACGACAACATCAACGCCGCCAACCGCATCGACCAAGCTGACGAGCGCATCGAAATTCACTTCAGCATAGTGAGAAATGTCGACGCCCGTCAGCTGAGAAGCTTCGCGAATAGCTGCCGCAGCGCCACCATAATTGTATGCAGCGTTGAATTTGTTCGTGCCATACCCGTCGATGTCGATCATGGTATCGCGAGGAATGGAAACAAGCGTTGCCTGGTTATTCACCGGATCGATGCGCACGACGATGTTCGTGTCCGATCGGGCACCCATTTCTTCATCGTCCTCGCGCTTATCGGAGCCGATTAGCATCATGTAAAACGGCTCATCAAAGCTAGATGTGACAAGCTGTTCGTTGATGCTCTCGAGCTCTTCGCTTGTTTTGTCACCAGTGTTCAGCTGAGAATTAACGCCGTTGAGCCACACGGCGAACGCGGTGCCGCAGCCAATCAAGGCAACAACAAGGGCGCAGCAGACTCCGATAGCGATCTTTTTGCCTTTACCCGACTTTCGCTTCCTTTGCGACGAATACACAGGGTTGGAACGCGAATATTGCGTGACACCTGTTTGGTTTCGAAACGCGTTGTTGGCATCATGGCCTTGCGAACCAGGAATATAAGCAGGGCGATATCCAGTTGATTGAGAATCCTGCGGCATGTTCGCCTGGGGGTGGCGGTTCTTCTTGAATGCCATGCAAATCTCCTCACAGCTATTGTGTTCGAGCACGTTGTACTTGTCGCACCGCCCAGAACCCATGCGGTCTCCCCGCCGACATGGTGCCTACGCAGCCCGAATCGTTTTGCAATCGTTTTCGTTCTGTGAGCAACCGCCCATCGCAGTTACGCACGGAAAACCATTCTCAATTGTATCATCCTGGAACTTGAACCATAAAAAAGGCACGTCATCGGCCACACGCCTTCACGATACAACCGCATCCTCCCCAAATTCAATGCGATTTCCCACCCAGTAACTATTGTTTATAGTATCGGCGAAACGTAACCGCTCTATTACGGCAGTACGTAACACCAGCGTTACGCTCAGCCCATGAAGCAGACCCGCCAACATAGCGACCCGCTAACCGACGCAACGTTTGACGCGCCATCACTTGCGGAAACGCTTGGGCGGAACGTCAAGGCTTTGCGAAAAGACGAGCGCATCACGAAAACAAGGTTTGCAGCGATGGTGGGCATCGGCCGGCCCCTGCTGAACAAAATAGAGAACGGCACGGCCAACGTCCGCCTTTCCCTTGTGGAAGAACTTGCATCAGCGCTTGATACCACGCCGCACTTCCTGCTCTTCGGCACACAAGGGATTTCGAACGCCCCCGAGTTTCCGCCGACCTCACCGAACTGGCCTCTTGAGCCCTATGTGTAGAAGATTCCCGAACGTTTTCGTTCTGCTCGCTTGCAGAAGCGTGTTTTAGGCTATAATGCCCACACGGTTTGGCGTGGAGCGCAAACCGAATGTATGCGGGTGTCGCCAAGTGGTAAGGCACGAGCTTCCCAAGCTCGCATTCGCGGGTTCGAGTCCCGTCACCCGCTCCATTGATAACTTTCCTGCAGCCGCAACGTTGCCTGCAGTTTTGGAAACGGACCTTGATAGGGACGAGAACCGAGAGGTGGTTTTGCTAAAAACATGCCAGTGGCATGTTTTTAGCAAAACGCCCGAAGGCGCTTGCGCCGAGGGGTGCGATTTTCGCAGAAAATCGCGAGTCCCGTCACCCGCTCCATTGATAACTACGGCAGCCTTATGGCTGCCGTTTTTGTTGCAAGGCTTTCGATTCAAGGAGGACCTCATGAATCAGAGCAATCCCACATTCGACACGTTCATCTTCGATCTTGACGGCACGCTGCTTGACACTATGCCCGACCTGATTGTGGTCACGAACAAAACGCTGGAGCATTTCGGCAAGCCTACGCACACCGACGCGGAGATCCTCAGCTACGTCGGCGACGGTGCGCAACGGCTTATCTACCGCGCCATGCCCGAGGGCACGTCCGACGAGACCTGCGCCGAAGCGCTTGCCTACTGGAAAGCGTTGTACCCGGAAATTGGCCTTGAACTCACCAAGCCGTACGCACACATGCCCGAAACGCTTGCGCAGCTCAAGAAGCAAGGTTGCAAGCTGGCCGTTCTTTCCAACAAGTACGAGGGTGGCGTGAAGGATGTTATCCCGAAGCATCTTCCCGGCCTGTTCGACGTGCTGCACGGCGAATGCGAGGGCATTCCGCGCAAACCCGACCCCACGGGGCTTTTGCGCACCATCGCCGAGCTGGGCTCGGCGCCTGAGCGAACGGCGTATGTGGGTGATTCCGCCGGAGACATCAAAGTTGCGCGCAATGCCGGCACGTTCGCTATTGGCGTAGACTGGGGTTACAACCCCGTCGACGTCTTGCAAGAGGCGGGCGCCGACGTGATTCTGTCCAGCCCCACGCAGTTTTTGCAGTTCTCCCCGGCGTAAACATTGCGCACAAGCCGTGGTGACTGCACGGCGAATGACCGCTTGCGCCGTTTAATGCTACAATGACGAACACGCCTCAGTAGCTCAGGGGATAGAGCACCGCTCTCCTAAAGCGGGTGTCGTACGTTCGAATCGTATCTGGGGCACCACGAACATGCAGGCCACCGGCATTTGCCGGTGGCCTTTTTACTGCCCTTACAGCGAAAAAGCGGACGGGATATGCTCCCGCCCGCTTTTGAATGCTTGGGTTTTCTCTTGCTGTTAAGCGCCGATGAGCGTTTGCAGCGATGCCAGGAAGCTGGACATGTTGCGCCAGCACATGAACAGCGTGATGCCGATGAAGATTACACCGCAGATGTTCGCGAAGGCATGGTTGCGCCACTTGCCCAGGCTTTTGCCGTTCGCAACGTACATCACGAAGAAGGCCATGATGGGCAGCAAGATGGCGTTTGCCGCCTGCGCGACGAGGATGAGCTCGGTCGGGCTTTTGCCCAGCACAACGGCCATAAGGCAGCCAGCCACCAGCACGATCATCCAGACGACCTTGAACTGCAGGTCCTTCAGCGTTTTGCCCCAGCCCAGCACGCCGTTGACCGCGTACGCAGCGGAAAGCGGAGCCGTGATGGCGCTGGAGAAACCGGCGGCCAGCAGGCCAATGCCAATGAGCACCGTGGCCCAGTTGCCCAGCAGCGGCTGCAGCGCGATAGCCATATCCTTACCGTTCGTGACGGTGATGCCGGCCGCATGCATGTTCGCAGCAGCGCAGATGAGGATGGCCATGGAGATGACACCGCCCAGGCCGATGGACAGCACGCAGTCGAAGCGCGCGTCGGAAACTTGCTCGGGATCCTTGAAACGCTCGGCTGCGCCGGACGCGTGCAGGAACAGGTTGTACGGCACGATGGTAGTGCCAATCAGGCCAACGGCGGTGAGGATGCCCTTCGCACCGGCCTGACCCTCGGGCAGCGTAGGCGTGAACAGGCCGGCCACAACCGCGCCCCAATCAACCGGCGAAGCGAACGCCGTGATAAGGAACACCAGGCCCATGAAAATGACGATGCCTGTCAGAATCTTCTCGACCAGCTTGTACGAGCCAGCCCACATGGCAACGAACGCAAGGATGCCCAGCACGATGACGATGGGAATCATGGGGACATCGGCCACAGCCTGAATGCCCAGGATGCCGCCCGTGATGTTGCCCGTTTCGTATGCGGTGTTACCAATAAAGATAGCGATGATAACAATCACGATTGCAATCCACTTCAGCACAGGATGCGAAATGCGATCGCGGATATTCTCACCCAGGCCTTCCTGCGTCACGATACCGATTCGTGCGGCCATCTCCTGAAAGATGATCGTTGCGACGGTGGCGAACAGCAGCGCCCACAACATGGTGTAGCCATAGCTTGCGCCGGAAACCGTGCACGTGGTAACCGTGCCGGGGCCAACGAAGCCAGCCGCAACCAATGCGCCGGGGCCGACGTTCTTCAGCTTCTGAACGAACGAGCTTGCCATCGTGTCCCTCCCTTCCTTTTGGTTGATTTCCCACATCAGCTTGTGGATTAGTGGGACACTTTAGCAGACGAAAGCGCCTCTGTGTTGATTGGATACGGGACTGTAACACACCGGCGCCGCCCCCGGCGGTAGAGGGTAGGTTTTGGGGGTTGGGCGGTAATGAGAGAAGTCTCGCGACAATGAGCATAATAAGGTAAGGGGCGACGCTGCTTGCTAGCCACAAGCGCACACTTTGCAGCCAACGGGCAGCGGCTTGCAAGATGCGTGCGCGGCGCCGAGCCCTGCGCCGCTACGACATCTTCCAGAAATCCTGGATAAGTTCCTGGCGACTTGCGGAACCCGTTTTCTTCAGGATGTTGTGCACGTGCACCTTCACCGTGGACAGGGCCAGCGACATTTCCGAAGCGATGTTCTGGTTATCCTTGCCGATGAGGATGAGATACAGCACCTCGCGCTCGCGCTGCGACAGCTTGTGGCGCGTGGCGAACACGTTGAGGTTCTCGACGATCTGCTGTTCCTGACGCTTGCTGCCGCCTTGCGCCGGCGGGCGCTCGAAACGCAGCGAGAGCATGCGGAAGCAATCGCGCACGGCGGCAATGCCGACGACCAGCAGCAACAGATTCTCGGCGTAGTTGCGCTCCGTGGTGAAGATAAGCGGCCCGATGGTAAACGACGGAATGTCGAGAAACAGGAAGAACGCGGCGTCTTCCACAAGGATGCCCAGGCTCAGCACCCAGGCCGCAAGGTATATGACCCGGTGGCGCCACAGACGGGCGCGTTCGGCCTCGTCTTTCTGCTTCACGAAGCGATAGCCCGCGTACAGCAGAATCCAGTACATATAGAACTGGTGCATGGCCCAGAACCAAAAGCGCTGGTTTTCGCCATCGGGAATGACGACAAGCATAGCCACGCTAACAACGGCGAACACCACCGGGGGCACCACCAAAAGCGCGCGGCGCGATTCGCCAAGATAGTCGCACACCAGCACCCAAAACGCCGTGATGAAGCCGCCGCCGGTGACCACGGACGCCAACGATCTGACGAACATGTACAGCGAAGGCAGCGCCTGCTGCGTGGAGCGCATGATGAATTCGTCTTGGAACACCAGCGCCACGTCGAAGAAATAGAATGCGAACGCAATGCTTAAGAACAGCGTGGTCTTCTTGTGCGACACCAGATACGCCGACAAGCACACAGCCGCCACCAAAATGGACAGCAGCAACATGAGCAACGTGTAATAAAACAGAGCTAGCTCCACAAGCCCCTCCGTAGAACGCGTCCATTAATCCCCATCACAAACGCTTTCTTCATGATACACGAGCCTGGCGCGCCATATCGCGCCGTTCAGCCAACGGAAGCAAAGAAGTTGTTGGGCGTCAATTTTCTAAACGGAAACGGTTTAACAACGTTTCGAGCGTTTCGGCAACGCCGCCATAACAAGCTTGCCATCAGGCGTTTATTCGAGGTTTAGCTGCTTCATACTGCGTTTAATCCCTGGTTCCACCTCTAAACGGGTGCCGTTAAACCCGTCTTAGACCTTCCGGATTATTTGTGAAGAATTCATAGTGGAATCAGGGAAACGGGGCGACTTGGAAAGCCCCACCCGCGAGCCAACCCGCTAAGCCAAGTATGCGACGCGGCTCGCACGGCGAAGATAGTTTTATATCCCAACGAGACGAAAGAAGGTTGTTATGGCTGGCGTAAACGTCAAGAGCGAAATCAAGCCCTTGAAGAAAGTCCTGCTGCATCGACCCGGTAAGGAGCTGCTGAACCTTACCCCGAACACGCTTGAAGAGCTGCTGTTCGACGACATTCCGTTTTTGAAGGTTGCCCAGGAAGAGCACGACGCCTTCGCGCAGGCTCTGCGCGACAACGGCGTGGAGGTCGTGTACCTGGAGGACCTGACGGCCGAGGTTCTGGCCGCCGACCCGCAGCTTCGCGAGAAGTTCCTGCTGCAGTGGATCGATGAGGCCGGCATCAAGACCGAGCGCTATCGCAAGATCATCTTTGATTACATGCAGGAGAACTACCCCGACGCCAAGGACTTCGTGTTGAAGACCATGGAGGGCATCAACCTGACCGAGTTGCACACCGACAAGTCCAACTCGCTGGTCGACCTGGTGTCTGAGGCCTCCAAGATGGTGGTGGCCCCCATGCCGAACCTGTACTTCACCCGCGACCCGTTCGCGATGATCGGCAACGGCGTGTCCATCAACCGCATGTACTCCGTCACGCGCAACCGCGAGACGTTTTACGGCGAGTACATCTTCACGTATCACCCGGACTTCAAGGGCACCCCGCAGTACTACAGCCGCTACAACACGTTCCACATCGAGGGCGGCGACATCCTGAACATCAACGAGCATGTGCTGGCCATCGGCATCTCCCAGCGCACCGAGCCCGACGCCATCGACGGCATTGCCCACAACATCTTCAACGACCCCACGAGCCCCGTGGACACCATCCTGGCGTTCAACATCCCGAACAACCGCGCCATGATGCACCTGGACACCGTGTTCACTCAAATCGACGTGGACAAGTTCACCATCCACCCCGGCATCATGGGCCCGCTGTCCGTGTTCGAGATCACGCCCGAAGGCAATGGCATCAAGGTGCACGAGATCAACGCTCCGCTTGAGCAGATTCTGGAGAAGTACATCGGCATGCCGGTGACGCTGATCCCCTGCGGCGGTGGCGACCGCATTGCCGCCGAGCGCGAGCAGTGGAACGACGGCTCGAACACGCTGTGCATCGCCCCTGGTCGCGTGGTGGTTTACGAGCGCAACGACGTCACGAACGCCGTGCTGCGCAAGCACAACATCGACGTCATCGAGATTCCGTCGGCCGAGCTGTCCCGCGGCCGTGGCGGCCCGCGCTGCATGAGCATGCCCGTTTGGCGCGAGGATTAATCGTTTGCTGCAAGGGATGCCGGCTTGTGCCGGCATCCCTTTGGAAGCTTGCCGGCTGCACGGGGTCGGCGCTTCTGCACTGTTTGTCTGGTTTCGCCTCTGCGTTCCGCCCGCGCCTGTGCGGCAACGCAGCCGCTGCAGGTCCGGTATGTCCGGCTAACCGCGCGGAGTCCAGGGGCGACACCCACTGCATGGTTTCGATTAAGGAGGGAAATCATGAGCGAAAAAGCTAAAGGCATTGGTCTATTCGGACTGATCGGCATGGTGGTCAGCTCGTGCATCGGCTCCGGCGTGTTCGCCATTACCGGCCAGCTTGCCGGCGTTGCAAGCCCGGGCGCCGTGCTGATCGCATGGCTTGTGGTGGGCATCGGTTTTGCCGCCCTGGCGCTGTCGCTGAACAACCTGGGTGCGAAGAAGCCCGAGCTCAAGGGCATTTTCCAGTACGCTGAGGAAGGCTTCGGCCCACTGGCCGGCTTCATTTCCGGCTGGGGCTACTGGCTGTCCGCATGGTTGGGCAACATCGCATTTGCCACGATGATGATGTCCACGCTGGGCTACTTCTTCCCCACGTTCTTGCCGGGCAACACCCTGCCCTGCGTTATTGTGGCGTCGCTGTTCATGTGGGCGCTGACGTTCCTGGTTATCCGCGGCGTTGAGAGCGCATCGTTCCTGAACGCTATCGTTATGGTGGCGAAGGTGGCCTCGCTGGGCATCTTCCTTATCTTCGCTATCTTTATGTTCAAAGCGGGCATCTTTACCGCCGACTTCTGGGGCAACGTGTACAACAACGCCGTTGCCGCTGGCGAAGCGGGTGCCGATGCAGTGGGCCTGGGCTCCATCGGCGAGCAGGTTATGAACTGCATGATCATCATGATGTGGGTGTTCATTGGTATTGAGGGCGCCGCTGTTATGAGTTCGCGCGCTCGCAACAAGAGCGAAGTTGGCAAGGCTACCGTTATCGGCCTGATCTGCCTGCTGCTTATCTACATCGGCTGCTCCGTGCTCCCCTATGGCTACATGAGCTACACCGAGATCGCCACGCTGGACTACCCCGCCATGCTGTACGTGTTCGACTCCATGGCTCCCGGTTGGGGCGGCGCGTTCATCAGCATCGCCATTATCGTGGGCGTTGCCGGCGCGTGGCTGTCCTTCACCATGCTGCCTGCTGAGACCACGTCCGAGATGGCCGAGCGTCACCTGCTGCCCGAGTCTTGGGGCAAGCTGAACAGCAAGGGCGCTCCGCAGATGAGCCTGCTGCTGGTTGGCGCTTGCATCCAGGTGTTCCTGATCGTGCTGATGTTCAGCGAGGACGCGTACAACTTCGCGTTCAGCATGTGCACCGTGTCCATCGTCATCACGTGGTCGTTCATCGCGCTGTATCAGATCAAGTTCTCGGCCGGCGAGAAGAACACCGCCCAAATCATCGTTGGCGTGGTGGCCCTGATCTTCCAGGTGGTCGGCGTACTGTACAACGGCTGGTCGTTCCTTCTGCTGACCTGCGTTGGCTACATCCCCGGCTTCTTCGTGTATGCGAAGGCCCGCAAGGATCGCGGCCACGCGATCACCAGCGGCGAGAAGGTTGGCATCGGCGCTGTGTCCGCCCTGGGCATCCTGGCCCTGGTGCTGGTGGGCATGGGCGTGATCGGCATCTAGCTCGCGCAAGGATTGCTGAAAGCTTGCAAGCAGAAGGCCCGGACCGAAAGGTCCGGGCCTTCTTTGCGTTTTCGTGGGTTGTTGAGAAACGTCGATAGGCTGCTTCGCGCTGGGGGTTGCAATCTCGTACGCGCGATGGTTGTCCAACGAGAGGTTTTCCACGAGCGCTTTAGCATGCAGCTTCAAACCGCATTGCTTAGCCAGGCGTAAAACCAACATGCCGCCTACTAGATGCGCAGGCGGCAATAGAATACAAGCTTGCTTTATTCGTCACGATCAAACGCTGCCAGCACGTCTTTCAGCAGCCCGGCCGCCAGTTCGCGGACATCGCGGCCCTCGGAGACGGCCGTAACCGCCGCGCCGTCGACCACGGCGCCGACGATGTGCGACGGCATGTCCACGCCCGCATGCTTCAGGATGCGCCCGACCGCCTGGTCAAGCTGCACGCGACCATTGCGGTATGCCTCGGTAACGTCTTCTGATTCGGAAGCCGCCAGCAGCTGCATGTAGTGCGCAGCCGGGTTCACGGAGTCGTCGGGCAGGCTAGCGCTGATAAGCAGGTTCACCAGATGCTTGCGGCAATCGGCCTGGTCCATGGATTCGGCCGTGGTAGCAGAATTCTCGGCGCGTTCGGCCCATAGCTGAATGTTGTAACGGCCCGCCTCGTACAACAGTTGGTTCGTAGATTCGAAGTAGTAACCCACCGACGACGACGCCGCACCAGCCCACTGGGCAACTTTGCGATACGTTACCGCCTTCGGCCCCTGCTCGCGCAGTAGCGCCGCCGCGGCAAGCACCAAAGATGTGCGCGTAATCTGCGCTTTCAACGATTTTGGAGTTTGGTTTGCCTCGCCCATGTTCGTCCCCCTCTTAGCGAAAACCACCACCGCCCATTATACGAAAATGCCGCCCGAATTCATGCATTCGGGCGGCATTCGCAAGGCAAATCATTACGAGCGATTCACGTTATACTTCAGACAAATCCTTGCCGGTATGCTCGTGCGAGGCAATCATGGCAACCAACGCCAGGATTGCGATGAACACCATGTAGTACGCCGGGGCAATGGCGTCGCCCGTAAGCTCGATGAGCGCGAACGAGATGTACGACGCGGAGCCGCCGAAGATGGCGTTCGCCAGGTTGAAGCTGAGCGCAAAGCCGGAGTAGCGAACGTCAGTGGGGAACGTTTCGCACAGGTAGCTGGACAACGTGCCGTCGTTGATAGTAAGCAGCAGGCACATGACCAGCTCCACCACCAGGATGGTGAAGAAGTCCAGGCTGTTCAGCAACCAGAATGCCGGGATGGTGAACACGATGAAGCCCACGCACGCGCCGATGAGCATCTTCTTGCGGCCGAACTTGTCGGAAATGCGCCCGGACAGGAAGATAAAGCCGATGTACACCACCAGCACGATAGTGGTGATGATAGACGCGGAAGCGGCGTCGTAATTCAGTGTAGCCTCAAGGTAGTTCGGCAGATACGTCAGCACGGCGTAGAAGCCCACAGCGTTCAGCACGCACGCGCCAAACGAGATGACCAGCACGCGGAAATGCTTCTTGAACAGCATGCGGATGGGCTTATCTTCGGACTTCATGCCCTTTTCGGCCAGGTCAGCCTGCATCTGCGCATACACCGGAGAGTCTTCCAGATGCTCGCGGATGTAGTGCGTGATGAAGCCGAGCGGACCAGCCAGCCAGAACGGGATGCGCCAGCCCCAGTCAACAACGAACTCGGACATTGCGCCGAACGTGTTGAACATCCACGTTGCGAACAGCGAGCCGATTAACAGGCCGACGGCCGTAGACGCCGGCACCATGGAGCAGTAGAAGCCGCGATGCTCCTTCGGTGAATACTCCGCAATGAACGTTGCAGCACCCGCGTACTCGCCCGACGCGGAGAAGCTTTGCACCATGCGCAGCAACAGCAGCAGAAGCGGAGCACCGATTCCCAGCATGGCGTAGCCGGGAAGGCAGCCAATTAGGAACGTTGCGCCAGACATGAGCAGGATGGAAGTGGACAAGGCCCACTTGCGGCCTTTCTTATCGCCCATGTTTCCCCAGAAGATTGCGCCAAGCGGGCGCACCAGAAACGCCAGCGCGAACACGCCGAACGTCATCATGGTGGCAACCATCTTATCCTCGCCCGGGAAGAACACCAGGGCCAGAACCGTTGCCAGATACGAGTAGCTTGCATAATCGAACCACTCGATGAAGTTGCCTAAGAACGACGAGAACACAACCTTCTTTAGCGTCTTATGTTTCTCGGCCTCGGAAATGGTCAGTTCTTGGTTCGTAGGTCTGCCAGAGTCAGCATTCATGATAATCCCCTAATAACTTTGCAGCAGCCTTATGACGCAAGCCGGCTGCGTGCACACGGACTTCATCGACTTCCCCTTTGGAAGCGATGAATTGCTGCATCACAACCTCCTTACCTGAAGGCTTGCCAGCATCAGCAAACCGAATACTGAACAGATAAGGAAATAGTACCGTGCGCACCTCGTGTGTTTGCGGCAGGTTTCCGGGTTGTTACCATTTAGCAATATGCCACCTGGGGAAACGTTCTCTTTCGCACCCCGAACCAGCCGATTGCGCTGGCAGCAACCCCTAGAACCCTTGCCTTTGACTACGGGCCCGCTAGGAGGAAACGGGCCTGTAGCCACGTCCGATTTCTAGATCTCGGACAGATCTTTGTTTGAGTGCTCGTGCGACAAGATCATGGCAACCAGCGCGATGCAGGACACGCCCACCATATAGAACGCGGGAGCCATGTTCGAGCCCGACACCGTGATCAGCGACGTGCAGATGAACGAAGCCGTGCCGCCGAATAGGGCGTTCGCCACGTTGAAGCTGAGCGCGAAGCCCGAGTAGCGCACCTGCGTGGGGAACGTCTCGCTCAAGTAGCTGGAAAGCGTACCGTCGTTGATGGTGAGAATGAGACACATGATCAGTTCCACCACGAGCACCGTTACGAAGTTCGCCGTGTTCAGCAGCATAAACGCCGGGATGGTGAACACGATGAAGCCTACGCATGCGGTGATAAGCATCTTTTTGCGACCGAACTTATCGGACAGATGCCCGCTGGCGAAGATGAACGCCACATACGTGATCAGCGCAATGGTGGTGATAAGCGAAGACTCGTTCTTCGGCATCATAACGGCCGTTTCCAGGTACACGGGCAAGTACGTGAGCACCACGTAGAAGCCGACGGCGTTGAGCATTGCCGCACCGATGGAAATGATGAGTTTACGCAGATGCTTGGTGAACAAGCAATGGATGGGACGCTCGGGGGCGCCGGCCGCGCCGGAAGCCTCGGCGTCTTTCAGTGCACGCTGCATGGCCTGATACGTGGGGGAATCCTCAAGCTGGATGTTCACGAAGTAGGCACCAATTCCCAAAGGACCTGCCAAGATGAACGGAATACGCCAACCCCACTCGTTAACAGAAGCTTCCGGCATGATGGTGTACATGACCGTTGCAAACGCGCTGCCCACCAGCAAGCCAATGGCGGTGGAAGCGGGAACGATCGAGCAGTACATGCCGCGCTTGTCGGTGGGTGCGTATTCTGCCAAAAACGTTGCAGCGCCCGCATACTCGCCGGATGCGGAAAAGCCTTGAATCATGCGCAGCAACAGCAGCAGCGCCGGAGCGGCCATGCCCCACGCCATATAGCCGGGCAACAGGCCGATGCAGAACGTGGCGCCAGCCATCATGAACACGGACACGGTAAGCGACCACTTACGACCCTTCTTGTCGCCCATGTTCCCCCAAAAGATTGCGCCGATGGGTCGCAGCAAAAACGACAGCGCGAACACTGCGAACGTTTGGATCAGCGCGAGAGCCGGGTCGTCGTTCGGGAAGAAAACCTGCGCGATGACGACCGCAAAATACGAGTAAGTTGCATAGTCGAACCACTCGATGAAGTTGCAGAAGAACGACGCCGTTGCGACTTTGCGGACGGTGCGCCGCTGTTCTGCGGCAGTTGCCTGAGCGCTATCTGTCATGGAAATCACCTTGGAACCACTTCAGATCGCACGGACACGACCCTAGGCCAATGGCAGCAAAAATCCCCATTGCTAGCCCTCCTTTACCGGGATGCCCCTCCTATGATTCGCCGTTTCATAGGCATCCCATCAGGCGAAACGCTATCCCTCAAGTTACGTTCCGCTTCCGATTAAAAAAGTGGATTGCGCCCTCCCTCATAGAGGCGCAATCCACCACGCGAACATTACCGCAGCACAATGTCTGCAGGCATATCCTCATCATCCATCAATTCTACCTGTGCACGGCTGGCGCGCAGCACAAAGTCACGCTTCGCCTTTTGCCCGCCATGCGCAAGCTTTTCGAGCACCACGCGCTTCAGGCGCGGGTAGTCGCTCAAACCATACCACGCGAACGCCGTACCGCCGACATAGCATTCAACGATGCTATGCACTGGGACGTCAGCGTCGCGCTTTGCGTCAAGATCCAGGTATTCCTGAATTTCGGCTGCGCATACGTCCTTGATAACGTCTGCGCTGATATCCAGATCGCTAGCCAAACCCCTAAGCTGGCGAGCAACCTCAGCATCGTCAGCATGCGGGAAATACGTCACATCAAACGTCACTGCCGCAACGCCAGACGCTTTCGCGAAAGAGAGCAGATCATCAAGAGACAGCATTTGCACGTGCTCTTCCGTGCGCTCCTTGATGTCGAGCATAGCGGGGAAACTGGCAAGGTCTTTCGACTCAAACGCAGCTTTCAGCTGGTCCTCGGTCATTGCAGCTTCAAAGTTGACCTTCGTAGCGATATGGGTTAGACGATTCGTAACCTTCATGACGCAGCCTCCTTTCAAAGGCCCTTACGTCAGCGTTAGAGATGCTCTAGCGCTCCTCTTCCTTGGCAGCCTCTTCTTCAAGACGTTCGGACAGATGCTCAGCGACTTTCTGCTGCTTCTCCATCCTCGAACCCTGAATCATAGCCTTGACGGTCGGGAATGCGCCGCCGCCAACGATCAAGATAATGCCGATTGCAGTGTTAAGCGTAACAGGCTCGCTGAACACTACCAGGCCGATGAACAGAGCAACAGGGACCTCCCAGTAAGCGATGGTGCTGTAGTCCATAGCCGGCAAGTTGCGGCCAGCGACCAGCAGGCAGCCCAGAGCGATAGGACCGCACACGATCCACAGAAGGACAGCGCCCACCCAGTTGAAAGCCGTGAAGTGGATCTCGGTGATCCAGTTGGTCTGACCCGTGGCCATACCGACAATGTTCATCAGGATTGCGACGGCACCCGCACCGATAACAGCGAAGATGAAGTTGTACACGCCGCGAGCGGTAGTATCCGCATCCTTACGATAGCCGTTGAAGAACATGGAAGCGCCATAGAACACGCCGGAAAGCAGGCCGAAGATGTCACCGACCATCTTCTGCGGGAACTCCGGAGTGGAAGGAGCCAGGTTGAAGTCAAGGCCAAATGCGTTTCCACCAACGCCAAAGCCAAGAAGGCTCTCACCGAACAGCATGCCTACAAACACGATGCAAAGGCAAACCCATTGCAGTGGGCTCATCGGCTCTTTGCGGAAGATTCGTGCAAGCAGCACGCAGATAACGGGACCCGTATAAATGAACATAACGGCATTTGCAACGGTGGTCATCAGCGTGGAGGTAACATAGCAGGCCAAGGACATGCCAATCATCAAGCCACCCAGTGCGATTGCAGGAGTAAGCTTGAGCTTCTTGAAGGTGGCAACCTTATGAGTGGCAACCATCAGAATCAAGAAGAACACCACGCCCATGGCCATACGACCAAGCGCCATAATTGCGCCGACAGAGTCGGAGCCGTTAAGACCCTGAGTAGCGTCAAACATGTCAGTACGCGTAGCCCAGCGACTGAACAGCGGCACCAAACCCATGCCCGTAGCGGAAATAAGCATGAAAATAGTGCCCATTTTACGGTTCATCTGATATTCCCGGGAGCCGTCCCCTTGGCCCACAGTGTTGTTCTCTTCTGCCATTGGTTCCTCCTTAAAAACCAGTAGCATGTACAGGGTGCCTCCAATTCACCCAATTTCGGTTCTGACCAAACTATTTCGTGCTCATATTAATATCCAATTGTTAAGCTCAATCTTGTCCAGTCGAATCGAAAACCCTTTGTGGCTGATTGGATGGCGAACTTAAAAAAGGGGCCTGGCTGAACTTGTCGTGCCAGGCCCCTTTCTATTATTTGTTCAGAGCCCTACTTGAGTAGGTTCTGGTTTAGGCAGATAGCCTAGTCCTCCCACATCTCCGGGTGGATGAGCGTGCAGTCCTTGACGCGGTTCGGGAAGTAGTCGAGGCACTCGCCCTCGCGGTAGACGTCTGCGGTGGAGCAGTGCAGGCCGCCGCCGAAGGGGTATGCGTCGCGCAGGTCGACCGGGATGACGTTCATGCCCAGCTGGTCCATCTGCTCCTGCTGGTTGACCTCGGAAGCCTCGACGATGACCGTGGAGGGGTCGAGCACCAGGCAGTTCATGGACAGCCACACGGAGCTGTAGCACAGCGCGGGCGGCTCGTCATGGGCGGGCTGGGCGGCGTCGACGATCTGCCAGTCGTTGGCCTCGAAGATGTCGCGCTGGCCCTCGGCCGGGTGACGGTGCGGGTTGTTGATGATCAGGCCCGGGCGCAGCGGCACGAACGTGGCGTCGATGTGGATCGGGTAGGGGTCGCCCGGGAAGTTCATCGCATGGATGCGGTACTCGGGATAGTAGCGCTGGAACCACTCCATGGCCGTGCGGTTGGTGGTCAGGCCGTGCTGGATGAAGATGTCCTTGCCCATGCGCATGAGGTCGGCGGCGTCCCACATCGGCTCGACCTCGGTGGTCACGAAGTCCTTGTTGGCGGTGCGGACGAGGCGCTCCTCGAGGGTGATCTTCTCGTCGTAGTAGTTGTGCTTGTAGGAAGCGTCGGTCAGGCGGGGACGGGGGGCCTGGGTCCACAGGAACTCGGGGTCCTCGTCGAAGTACTGCTTCATGAGCGGCCAGTAGGCCAGGTACTCGAAGTAGCGGCAGCGGAAGGAGTTGGCGGAGGCCATGATCTCGTTGCCGACGGTCAGCAGGATGTCGCGCGGAGGCATGCAGGTCATCATGGAGTCGTTGCGGAAGTCCGGCGTGCCGATGGCCTGGTTCCACTGCAGGGGCGTCGGGCGGTCGACGACCACGCCGCGCTCCTCGACGGCCTTGACCAGGTTCTCGAGGCACTCGTTGCCGCGCTCGACGGTGCGCAGCGGGCGCAGGCCCCACATGCCGCGCATCTCGGAGTCGACCGGCACCTTCTCAGAGGTCGCGGGCTCCTCGGGCGGGATCATCGAGTTGTCGCAGCGGCCAACGATGACGCGCTTCAACGGATCCCAGTCGTTCCAAGAGTTGACAATCTTCGCCATGACTGTCTCCTTTCTTTGAAGGTGCTTCCTACACCTTCGACGATGCACACTACCTATTGTGTACCTTTAGGCTTTTCCGGCCATTTGATGTGAAATTCACTGAGAGGGAAAAATCACTTGGCAACCCTTTAAGTTCGTTTCGTTTCGCATGTTCCGGTTTTGCCGACGTGACAGTTATATCACCTTCGTTGTGCGGCTGCAATAGGCGATTTATTCAGGAAATTGAACATTTTGCACAAGTAAATTATGCAGGTGCACAAAAGTGTGTAACAAAGTCGAAATACTTTGTTATGCAGTTTTGGCGCGATTATTGGATATTTTTTGCGTTTGTACCATTTGTCACCTGTAAACGCAGGATGGAATCGAAGTCGCATGCATTTCCTTCGTCAAGTACGACTTCGAAAAACATGAAATAGTTTGCACAACCAATCAAAAATGCGGTTTTCATAAGCTGAGTCGATGAATTTTGAATTTCTAGCCGAGCGTTGCGCTTTTTGAGTTTTGGGTCCGAACGGGCAATTTTGCCCGGCAGGCGGTGCGAAACGACCCGTTATACGCTGATTTCCCTTGTTTTCATGCACAATTGCAAAATATTCGAATTTTTTGCCGCTTTATGCATTTTTTTCATACAGGTCCGAAATGTCGCTGCAAAAAGCCCGGTCACACGACCGGGCTTTTGTCTTGCTGATCCATGGTTTCGATACTGCGCCACTTTCGAGCCTTAGTAATAGCGGAAGTAGGCGGCGCAGCTGCCTTCGCTGCTGACCATGCAGGGACCGACGGGGTTTTCCGGCGTGCACACCTTGCGGAACAGCGGGCACTCGTTCGGCGCCATGCGGGCGCGCAGCACGTCGCCGCAGCGGCATCCCTTCGGTTCGATGGTAGACTCGACGCTGGGGCTGAAGCGCCGCACAGCGTCGAACTGAGCGTATTCGGGGCGAATGCGGTAGCCGCTGCCGGGAATCTCCCCCATGCCGCGCCAAGTTGCCGTGCAGGTTTCGAACACCTCGTCGATGGCGGCCATAGCAACGGGGTTGCCCTGCGGCATGACGCCGCGCGCGTATGCGATTTCGATGTCGGCGCGACCTTCGTGCAGCTGACGCATGATCATGGCAATGCCCTGCAACACGTCAACAGGTTCGAAACCGGTGACGACGCCGGGGATGCCGTATTTCTTCGCCAGGAACTCGTAGGGCTTTGTACCGATAATGGTGCTGACGTGACCAGGCAAAATGAGTGCGTCAATTTTCAGGCTGGGGTCGTTCACCAGCGTTTCCAGCGCGCCGGGCATGTTTTTGTGAGCGGCGAATACGCTGAAGTTTTCCAGCCCCATAGCCGCGGCGCGCTTGATGGCCATGGCCACCAGCGGCGTGGTGGTTTCGAAGCCCACGCCCACAAACACGATTTGCTGGTCGGGGCGTTGCTTCGCCAACGTCAGCGCATCAAGCGGCGAGTAGCAGATTTCGACGCTGCGGCCGTTCGCCTGCTCTTTGAGTAGGCTTGATGTGCTGCCGGGCACGCGCGTCATGTCGCCGAACGTGGCAATGGTGACGCCGGGGATGCGCGCAAGCGCGATAACCGTGTCGATGTCGCGGTTCGAGGTGACGCACACGGGGCAGCCGGGGCCAGACGCCAGGCGCACACCTTCGGGCATGAGGTTGCGGATGCCGTTGCGCGCGATGGCCACGGTATGCGTGCCGCACACCTCCATAAGCGTGGCACCGCCGGCCGGGGTCAGCTTGCTGATGGAATCGATAAGGCCGCGCGCCAGCTTCGGGTCTTTGAACGCCGCCAGCTCCTGCTGCATGGTGGGTGCGTCGACGGTGCGCGAATGGTGAATGTTGTTGAGTTCGGTCATGTGGAGCCTTTAACTTCGGCGGCAGTGCGCCGCGAACGGACGGCGCTGCAGCGCCCTGCGGCGGCGCAGCGTTGTGGACATAACAAGGAAGGCTACGCAGCCGAGGGCGTTGTTGCGCGCCTCGATTGCGTAGCCTGGGTGCTTTTCAGCTGACTAGCCAGCCATGGTGGCTGCGACGTCTTTGGCCTCAGCGGGCAGCTCGTCGCCGGCAAGATCAGGGAATTCCCTGATGAGATCAATGGTTTCTTGCGCGTAATCGGGGTCCACCACCTCGATGGCGAACCCGGCGTGCACCAGGACGAAATCGCCGACGCCGGCCTGCGGCGTAAGGTCGAGAGAAATGCTGCGCGTCACGCCAAGGATGTCGACGGTTGCCAGGCCGTCGCCGTCAAGCTGCGTGATCTGCGCGGGAATTGCTAGGCACATGCGTTGCCTTCTTTCTTTCTGTTGCGCTGCCGACGCCGTTTGCGGTTATTCGCCGGCAGGTTCGCTCGTCTTATTCGCTGCCCATGCTACCACAGCCTGGCCATAGGAAATGCAGCCGTCGCTGGGCGGCAGGTCGCGATTGAGCGCCACGGTGAAGCCAGCATTTTGCAGCGCTTCTGCGGCATGCTCGATGAGGTAGCGGTTGAGGAACACGCCGCCCGACAGCGCCACCGTGGTGATACCGTACAGGCTTTCGACCAGCTGAGCAGCCATAACAGCTGCGCGCACGAACGCATCGTGGAAGCGGCGCGCCATGACGGGCACGGGAACGCCCGCGGCCTTGTCGTCAAGCAGCGCGGCGAATGCGGGCGCGGCGTCGAACAGCAGCACCGATGTGTCAAGTGCCGTGCTGGTTTCCGTGGCCGTGTTCTTCACGACATCTATATGGTAGGCATCGGTTATCGGCAGCTCGGCGGGCGCGAAGCCCATGGCGGCCTCAAGCTCGATGGCGGGCTGGCCTTCGTACGTGGGCTGCGGGCAAATGCCCAGGATGGCGCTGGCAGCGTCGAACAGACGGCCGACCGACGAGGTGTACGGTGTGTTCAGGCCGCGCTCGATCATTTGGGCGCACACGTCGGCCTGCTCCCCCAGCGCCTCCAGCACGTCTGCCGCACCCGCGTGTTCAAGCAGGTCGAACTCATGCAGCACGCCATACGCCATGCGCAGCGGGTTGCGGACGGCCGCCGCGCCTCCGGGCATGGGAACGTAGGCGAAGTTCGCGAAGCGCTCGTAGGTTTGCTGGTTGGCCAGCAGCACCTCGCCGCCCCAGATGTTGCCGTCGGCGCCGTAGCCCGTGCCGTCGAACGCGATGCCGCACACGGGGCCGAACAGGTTGTTCTCCCCCAGCACCGAGGCGACGTGCGCATGGTGGTGCTGCACTTCCACAAGCGGCAGTTTGTTACGTTGCGCCTGTTCGCGGGCCCATTTGCTCGTAAGGTACTCCGGGTGTTTGTCGCACGCAAGGCGCGCGGGACGCTCCTGGAACAGACTTTCGTAGCGCGATTTCGCCTCAAGCCACGCATCATAGGTTTCCGCGTTTTCCACGTCGCCGATGTGCTGCGACACGAACGCATCGGGTTGCTGGTCGTCGGCCGCGGCGGCGCGCACCAGCGCGAACGTGGCCTTCTGCTCGGGGCCTACCGCCAGCAGCGTTTCCTGCTTGGGCTGCGCTTCGGGACACTCCAACGGCAGGGGCAGCGGCGCGTAGCCGCGCGCGCGGCGCACGAACTGGATGGCTTGCTCGCCACCTGCCTGGATGACGCGCACCACCGAGTCGTCGTAGCGCGAGAGAATGGCGCGGTTGTTGCCCAGCACGGCATCGGCTATGCCGGCAAGTTTCTGGCGCGCCTGGGCATCATCGGTGACGATAGGCTCGTTGTGCAGGTTGCCCGAAGTCATAACGAGCATGGCCAGCGTATCGGCGCCGCGCTGCGCCTGCAGCGCCTGCGTGAAATCGTGCAGCAAAAGGTGCTGCACGGGCGTGCACGGCAGCATGACGCCCAGCTCGGGCAGCTTGTCGGCAAGGCCGGCGGCGAAATGCGCTTCCTGGCGCTTGCGCAGCAGCACGATGGGGCGCTTCGTCGACTCCAGCACGCCCTGCTCCACCTGGTCAACGTGGCACACGCGGCGCGCCTCGTCGGCGCTGGCCACCATAACGGCGAACGCCTTGCCCCAGCGGCGCTTGCGCTGGCGCAGCTTCGCAAGCGCTTCGGGGTTCGTGGCATCGCATACCAGATGGAACCCGCCAAGCCCCTTCACCGCAACGATGCCTCCATCAAGCAGCATGCGCACGGCCGCAGCGAAGATGGCGTCGGATGCTTCGCGCGTGTTTCCCCAGATGATTTCCTGGTTTGTCTCCCCCGTTACGCTCCACGAGATGTGCGGGCCGCATTCCCAGCACGCATCGGGCTGCGCGTGGAAACGGCGGTCGAGCGGGTCGGCGTATTCCGCGGCGCAACGCGGGCACATGGGGAAATCCTTCATGGACGTTGCAGGGCGATCGTAGGGCAGCGAGTCGATGATGGTGAAGCGAGGGCCGCAGTTCGTGCAGTTGATGAACGGGTAGCGGAAGCGGCGGTCGTTGGGGTTGAACAGCTCGGACAGGCAGTCGTCGCACGTGGCAAGGTCGGGCGACACGAGCGTGGTCTGTTGCGCCGCGTGCTCGTCCGAGAAGCGAATCTCGAACGTGGTGAAGCCTTGCAGCGGCACTTCGTTCAGGTCGATTTCCTTGACCTTCGCCGCGCTTGGGGGGTTCATATGCAGTTCGGTGACGAACTTGTCCAGCAGGTTCGCCTCGCCTTCGGCATGGATGAACACACCTTCTGTGGCGTTGAGAACCCAGCCGTTGAGCAGGTATTTCTTCGCAAGGCGATACACGAAGGGCCGAAAGCCCACCCCTTGTACGATGCCTTTCACCTGAATGTCGAGCGCCTCGACCATGATCAACCCCTTTATTGACGTCTGATTCTCCGACAGCGCCTTTTCGCTTGAGTTTCGCGCGCTGCTGTCAAAAATTGCCCATTCGAGCCAAAACCGTAAAGCAAAAGGCGCATCGACCAAGTCGACGCGCCTTTTCGTATCCAGCAGCGAGCCTCGCGCGCCAATAGCGCCGCGCCTTCGCGTCGGCCCTTTACGCCTGCGGAAGCTCTTCCAGAATGTCGCACACAACTTCGGCCAGCGCACGCAGCGTAACGCCGGAGTTGTCGGGCAGGTGCAGGTGCACGCAGCGGCGACCGCGACCGGCAAGCGTGACCAAGTCGCCCGAAGCCTGCGCCTTCGCCAGCGAGCCAAGGCTTTCGGCTTCTTCCTTCAGCGGAATGTCCTTCAGCTCGTCAGCGGACAAGATGAGGAACACGCCGCAGTTCGGGCCGCCCTTTTGCAGCTGGCCCGTGGAATGTAGGTAGCGCGGACCAACTTCCAGGCACGACACCATGCGGAACTTCTCGGCAACGCCGTGGCGAATGGACTCGAGTGCCTCGCGACGACCCTCGCCCGTGAACGGGAGAAACGCGTTCAGCGCGAAGAAATCGCCCGGCTGGATGCTGCCGAGCAGCGCGCGCAGCGAGGCGCGCACGTCGGTGCAGTCCTTGAAGCACGGGGCCTGGCGCACCTCGACCTGGCCCATGTGCACGTCGTCGATGAAGTCCTGCACGTAGTCGGGCTCGGGCTGGCCGTCGCGCAGAATGTCGAGCACGCAAGCCTTCGCCGACGCCACGTCGGGCTGGTCGAACGGGCACACCTTCATGAGGTAGCCGCACATGGCGATGGCGTACTCCCACATGATGAAGTGCTCGGGCAACTCGTACACCGATTCAATCTTGAACGCGGCGCGCGGGATGGTGGGATCGATGTAGGACAGGCTCATCTCGAAGTTGTGGCGCTCGTCCCACAGGTCGTTCTTCGTTTGGTACATGATGACGCTGCGGTCGCCCGGGTCTTTCTTGAGCAGCAGCGTGTCGATTTCGATGTTCGGCAGGATGCCCTGGCCGTTCTTGCCGACGCTTTCGGCAACAAGCTGCTCGATCCACAGGCCAAGCACGCGGCCGCGCTTCTGCGTGAGGAAGCTGAACTTGTTGCGTCCCTGCAGGTAGTTGTCGTACAGGAAAGCCGCCAAGCCGATGGCGGGGTTGTCGATGGCGTCCTCGCTGCAAGCGCGCTCGGCCTCAAGGGCGTGCGCCATGAACTCTTCCAGGTTGATGCCAACAAGCGCGGCGGGCAGCAGGCCGAACACGGACAGCGCGCTGAAGCGGCCGCCAACGGTGGGTTCGCCGGAGAATACGGCAGCCCAACCCTCTTCGCGAGCCTGTTGCTCCAGCTTGGAGCCGGGATCGGTGATGGCAACCAGGTGCTGCACCAGCTCCTCATTCGTGATTTGGCCAGCCAACGCGTCGCGCACGGCGCGCAGAGCCAAACGCGGCTCGATGGTGCCGCCCGACTTCGAGGATACGATGAACAGCGTGGTGCGGGGGTCGATTTCCGACAGAATGCCGCGCACGCGCACCGGCGAATCGGAGTCGAGCGTGCGGAATTGCACCAGCGACGAGTCCGGCTTGTGGTACTTCGTGATGGTCATGGGCGCCTGCGTGGAGCCGCCTTGGCCGATGAGGACCACCGATTTCAAGCCCTGGGCAATAATGGAATCAGCGAAGTTTTGAATTTCGTGCAAGGGGTACGGCGGGTTGCTTGCAAGGTCAGCCCAGCCCATATAATTCTGTGCGCACTCCTGCGCTTCGTCGGAAAAGTTGTACAGCGTCGCGTCTTTTGCGTGAAGGCGGCTGGCAACGCAGTCCTTCACCAACGTTTTGGCGGAGGGATAAAGCTTTTCCATATCTCCAGACAGCATGAGCACCTTCTTTCTGCGTAAGTAACGAACATTTTAGCAAACCCACTCCGTGGCGCCCCAAATGGGCATTTCTGTGTGATGGAGTTGTGAACCGAGAAGTAAACCGGTGGGCGTTCGGGGCGAAAAGGGGCCGGTTGATGACTCATGCAGAAAAGCAAGCGCCCGCGCTCCGGCGGGTTGTCGGCGTGCAGGCGCGGTTGCGGGTGCATTGTGCGCGAGCGCTACAGGTCCAGCTTGTCGATGACGGCGCGCAGAGTTGCCGCCGACTCTTTGAGCTGGGCGGTTTCCTTCTCATTCAAGGTGATGGGCACTTTGTACTCGATGCCGTCTTTGCCGACGACGGCGGGCATGGACAGCACGATGTCGTGCAGGCCGTAGTCGCCGTCAAGGTAGTTCGACACGGGCAGAATCGGCTTCTCATCTCGGGTGATGGCCTCGCAGATGCGCTTGACCGTCATGGCGATGCCGTAGTACGTGGCGCGCTTCTTCTTGATGATCTCGTACGCGGCGTTCTTCACGTCCTCGGCGATGCGGTCCATGTCCTCTTGGCGATTGGTGCGGCCGCGCAGCTCGCAGAACGTGTCCAGCGGGATGCCCGAGATGTTCGCCAGGCTCCATGCGGCGATTTCGCTGTCGCCGTGCTCGCCGATGATGCGCGCGTGCACGTTGCGCGGGTCGACGCCAAGGTGCTCGCCGAGGGCGCACTTGAAGCGTGCGGTGTCGAGCGTGGTGCCGCTACCGAGCACGCGGTTGGCCGGCATGCCTGAGAGCTTGAGCGTGACGTACGTGAGGATGTCGACGGGGTTGGACACCACCAGCAGGATGCCCTGGTAGTCACGCTCGGCGATCTGCGGGATGATGGATTTGAAGATGGCGACGTTCTTGTTCACCAGGTCAAGACGCGTTTCGCCAGGCGCCTGGTTCGCGCCGGCGGTGATGACGGTGATGGCCGCGTCGTCGATGTCGGTGTAGTCGCCGGCGTAGATGTTCATGGGGCTGGCGAACGGCATGCCGTGGGCGATGTCGAGCGCCTCGCCCTCGGCGCGATCGCGGTCGACGTCGATGAGCACCATCTCGGCGAACAGGCCGGACTGCATGAGCGCGAAGGCGCTTGCCGAGCCGACGAAGCCGCAGCCGACGATGGCCACCTTGCGCGGGTTGATGATTGCTGCCATAGGTTCCTCCTTGCGCGGCGTGCAGGCCGCATGATGACCGCGCCGCATCTTGGCGCGGCGCGAGGAAGGTCGAGTATACTTGCCGCATGATACAACACGCATCCACAACTTCTCCCGCGAACGCCCCACAAAACCGAGGGCTTACCGCGTTTCCGCTCAAAGTGCTGGCCATCGTCGGCATGACGTGCAACCATGCCTGCTACATATATTGGGATTATCTGCCGCCCGAGGTTTTGTGCGTGCTGTTCGGTTTCGGTGGGCTAACGTTTCCCATCATGGCGTTTCTACTGGTAGAGGGCTATCGGCACACGTCGAACGTTGCGCGCTATGCACGGCGGCTGCTGGTGTTCGCGCTGGTAGCGCAGGTGCCGTTCGGGATGTTTCTGAGCCCGGGGCTCAACGTGCTGTTCACGCTGCTTGTGTGCCTGGGGCTTTTGTACGCGTACGACCATATGGCGTCGCGCATGCGGTTTTGGATGGTGTTTGTGCTGGTCACGGCCCTGACCGTTACGTGCGATTGGGGCATTTTGGCGCCGTGCATGGTCATGGTGCTGCGCGTAGTTGCCGACCAGCGGCGGCGCATCGCGTATTCGGCGCTGCTGCCCATTGCGGCAAACGGCCTGCCCGCGCTTGAGCAGCTTCTTGCCGTGCCGTTGCTGCAAAACCTTGCGTTCGCGCTGTATCCGCTGGCAGGGTGCACGGCGACCATCCCGCTGCTGTGGGCCTACAACGGCGGCCGCGGGCGGCCCATGAAGTGGTTCTTCTACGCGTACTACCCCGCCCACATCGCGGTTCTAGGGCTGGCGAAGGGCCTGCTGCTCGGCGATTGGAGCATCGCGAGCGTGTAACCCACCTGCGCAGTTGAGGTGCAAGACGGCGTGCCACAGGGTCCCGCAGCGTCGAGTCAATTCGCCGTTCGACAGAACGGCGAAACCCACCTACTGCCAGTCCGCGCCTAAAACGATGAGGAAGTCTTCTTCGAAGAGGTAGGTGTTGGCGTTTTGCTCTGCTTTTCCTACGCCGAGGGCCTTCACGATGGCTTCGGCCGCTTCCTTATCTGCCGGGTCGTTGTAGACGACCAGTGTTTCCCGGTAGTCGAAGTTGTCGGCATTGCTGGTGTTCACGCTGTAGCCAAGGCCCTGGATGCGCTCGGTGGCGTCGAAGCCGGCACCTGAAACGCCGTTGCCGTTGCGGATGGCCACGGTACCGCCGCGCTTGACCGCGCCCGTGCCGTCGCCCGCCGTGCCCGCGCTTGTGGCCCCGCCGTCGCCCGTGGTGGCCAGGATGGTACCCGATGTTTTGTCGACGACGTCGCCGTCCGTAGGCGGCAGGCCCGAATCAACGCGCTTCATCATGGCCTTCCACTCGGCAGTGTTGTTGATTTCGTACCACACGCCGTCGATGTATTCCGAGGTGGTAGGCTCCATGGCCGAGTAGATGTCCGTGGACGGGTCAAGGCCCTGCATGGCCTGCGCAAGGCCGATGATGTCGGTGACGCCCAGGTCAGTGGTGACGTATTTCGAAAGAGCCTGGACCGTCGAGGCCATGGACGCCGCGTCGGCCGAAAGCAGCTTCTTCGCGATGGCCGATATGACAAGGCGCTGGTTGGCGGCGCGATATTCGTCGCCCGGGCCGATTTCGTCGTACGCATGGCGCGCGCGGCACAGGATAAGCGCCTGGTCGCCGTTGAGCGTTTGCAAGCCGGCATCAAGATGGCCGCCCGCGTCTTCGTCATCGATGGTCATGGGGACGTCAACCTCGATGCCGCCAAGCGCGTCGACGATTTCGTGGAAGCCGTCGAAGTTGATTTCCGCGTAATGCGAGATGTCCACGCCCGCCAGCCGGGAAACCGTTTGCACGGACAGCGCCGGGCCGCCGAACACGTGCGCGGCGTTCAGCTTGTTCACGCCGTATTCGCCCATGTCAACCATGGTATCGCGATGCAGCGACACCAGCGTGACCTTCTTGCCCACCGGGTCGATGCGCGCAAGCATGATGCTGTCCGTGCGGTAACTGTCGCCGAAATCGCCGGACTCGTCGCGCTCGGCCGAGCCGTCGGTGCCCATAAGCAGCATGTAGAACGGCTCTTTCGTCATGTTCGTTTTCACGAGGTACTGCCCCACGTTGCCCAGGCCGGCATGCAGATTCCCGGAAAGCACCTGCACGTACGCGAACGCTGCGCCCGCGCCGATGAGCACGACGGCAAGCGCTGCGATGCCGGCGTAGAACAGCTTGCCGTGCTTTTTGTGCTTGTGGGTTTTCGCGTATTCGTCGCGCGAAAGGCGCTGCGCCGCGGCGTCGTCTGCGGCGGGCTGGCTGGTAGCCGTGCGCTTCGTGGGGTTTGCGGGCTGTGCGCCGTAGCGGCTGCGCGCGTAGCGGTCCTGCGCGCGAACTTCGGAAGCCGTTGCGCGACGGGTAGAAGAGGGTTGGTTTGTTGTTGCACGGCCCGCGCCTTGACGGTCGCGCCCGTTGCGTGTGCGTTTGTTTTCCATAGGGCCATTTTGACGGCGCCAGAGCCAGGTGCAAGCCAGCCCACATCCTCTGCGGGAAATGACCACAGGAACGCGAAGTGTCCAAAGCCGGAAGGCGCGCCTTCGGCGCTTTCTATTCGGGGAAGAGCTTTCGCTCTTCCCTGCGAAGTCGGTCCCAAAGGGCTATCCGCCTGACAAACGACCTGTCCCCTTGTCGTAGAGTGCAAAAACGGCGGGCCGTCGCAGACGACCCGCCGTTCGATCAGCATGCAAGGTTAACGGCTTCGCTAGCCGCCCGGGAAGCGGATGACCATGTAGATGGCGGCGATGGCCACCGTGAACAACATGATCGGGAAACCGCGCTTGAAGAACTGCATGAACGTGATCTCATGCCCGAACTTCTTGCTGATATCGGACAGCACCACGTTAGCCGACGCGCCGATGAGCGTACCGTTGCCGCCCAGGCAAGCGCCCAGCGACAGGGCCCACCACAGCGCCGTGCCGTCGAGGCCGTCGGCCTCAAGCGTCAGGATAATCGGGATCATGGTGGCCACGAACGGAATGTTGTCCAGGAAGCTGGAGATGACAGCCGAGCCGAACAGCACCGCAAGCATGGTGATCATGAGGTTGCCGCCCGTCACGTCGATGAGGCCCTGGGCCAGCATGCCGATGACGCCCGTTTCGGACATGGCGCCAACGATGATAAACAGGCCAGCGAAGAAGCACAGCGTGGTCCATTCAACGCCGTGCAGCGCTTCCTCGATGCTTTCGCCGGAAATCAGCAGGATCAGGCCGGCGGCGGCAAGCGCGATGACGCAGGACTCCAGGCCAAGCGAGCCGTGGGTCATGAAGCCGATGACCACCAGCGCTACCATGGCAACGCTGATGTGCAGCAGGCGGCGGTCCTTGATGTAGTCGTTCTCGTCAAGTTCCATGATGGCCTTGCGATGCTCTTCGTTCGCGGAAATCTTGCGCCCATACATCACGTAGAACACGCCGATGACAGCGGCCAAAATGATGATTACGGCCGGGGCGTCGTACGCGATGAAGTCGGCGAACGTGTAGCCGGCGGCGGAGCCGATCATGATGTTCGGCGGGTCGCCGATAAGCGTTGCCGTGCCGCCGATGTTCGACGCCAAGATTTGCGTCATGAAGAACGGCACGGGGTCGATGTCGAGCAAGCGGCACACGGTGATGGTCATGGGGCCGATAAGCAGCACGGTGGTGACGTTATCCAAGAACGCGGAAAGCACGGCAGTGAGCAGGACAAACAGCACCATGATGGTCCAGGGGTTGCCCTTGGCCAGGCGCGCGCACTTAATGGCTAGAAACTCGAACACGCCCGATTGCTTCACCACGGCCACGAACAACATCATACCGAACAGCACACCGAGCGTGTTGAAGTCGATGTGGCCGATGGCCGTTTCGAACGGCATGATGTGCAGGATGAGCAGCAGCATGGCGCCGGTGATGGCCACGAGCGCACGGTGCACCTTCTCGGTCATGATGGCGATCATGGCCACCACGAAAACGGCGACGGAGATGATTTGGCTAGTATCCACGTCCCACCGCCTTTATTGCGTTGTTTTCCACGGATCCTTCTTTCTTCTTGGCGCGTTCCTCACTTTTGCGCGCAAGTGGTAACTATAGCAAAACTGGTTTTGCACCCGGCAAGCTGTAAGAAAACTTCTCGGTCTTTTAACGTTGAACAGCGCAGGCGGCAGGCGGCAGGCGGCGCGGGCGATATACTGGCAGCAACGAAACCGAGTTTAAGCGAGGAAACCATGGGCTTGAAATTCACCGCCGCGCGCGCCGTGAGCGCCGTGTCCACGTGGGGATTGAAAAACGTGTTCCGCCGGCCCGCCGCGAACTTCCCCGGCAAGGTTGCCCTGTACGTGGACCCGCAGCTTATTGCGCACCTGCGCGGAAAGCTGGGGCGCGGAAGCGTGTGCATTGTGGGCACCAACGGCAAGACCACGGTGACGAACTTGCTGGCCGACGTGCTCGAACGCGCAGGTCAACATGTTGTTTGCAACCGTACGGGCGCGAACCTGGACTCGGGCGTGTCCACGGCGCTGCTGCATGCCGGCGCGGCCGATTGGGGCATCTTCGAGTCCGACGAGCTGTGGTTGGCGAAGATTCTGCCGCAGCTGCAGGCCGATTACGTGCTGCTGCTGAACCTGTTCCGCGATCAGCTGGACCGCTGCGGCGAAATCGACCGCATCCAGGACAGCATCGTGGGCGCGCTGGGAAGCTCACCGAAAACCGTGCTGGTGTACAACGCCGACGATCCGCTGTGCGCGTCGATTGCCGACCGCGCCGCGCAGCTGCCCGGGCGCGAGCACACGCGCTCCATCGCGTTCGGCGTGAGCGAGAGCATGGGGCTGGCGCAAAACACCGTCACCGACGCCACCATGTGCCAGCGCTGCTCCGCCATGTTCGAGTATGACTGGCGCCAGTACGGACAGCTGGGCAAGTGGCACTGCCCGAAGTGCGGGTTCGCGCGGCCGACACTGGACTTTGCGGCCGAAAACGTGAAGCTTGACGCTACAGGGCTGGCGTTTTCCCTGGTGAAACCGGGTGCTGCAGACGGCGGGCGCGCGGGCGCGTTTTCTGTTTCCGCGCCGTTTTCCGGAGCGTACATGGTGTACAATCTGGCGGCCGTAGGCGTGGCGGCAAGCTTGCTGGGCTGCACGAACGAGGCGTTGCAGGGCGCCATCGATGCGTTCGACCCACAAAACGGGCGCCTGCAAACCTACGATTTGGCGGGGCGTCGCGTACTTTTGAACCTCGCCAAAAACCCCACCGGCTTCAATCAGAACCTGAAAATCGTGGCGCAGGACCCCACGCCGAAGGTGATGGCGTTCTTCATCAACGACAAGGAGGCCGACGGGCACGACGTGTCGTGGCTGTGGGACATCGACTTCGAGGAGCTGGCGCAGGCCGGCCCGCTGGTAGCGTACGCCGGCGGCATCCGCGGTCGCGACATGGCCGTGCGCCTGAAGTACGCCGGCATTGCCGCCGAAGTGGTGGAGGACGCGGACGACCTGCTAGCGCGCATTGCGCAGCAGCCGCGCGAGGTAAGCGCGTACATCATCGCGAACTACACGTCGCTGCCGGGATGCAAGGCCGCACTTGATGCAGTCGTTTCCGCAGGTGGAGAGGTTGTACCCGCGCCTGGCGATGCGCCGCGGCCACGCGATTACGGCGCGAAGGCAACTGGCGAGCAGGCGGGGCCAGAGGCGGCAAGCGCCGATGGCGAAAGCGTCAAGGGCGCGCCCGTGGTTATCGCGCATCTGTTCCCCGACCTGCTGAACCTGTACGGCGACGGCGGCAACGTGCGCGTGCTTGAACAGCGCCTGGCTTGGCGCGGCATTCCCGTTGAGGTTCGCCGCGTGTGCCACGGCGACAGCGTGGACCTTGCCGGCGTCGACCTGATCATGATGGGCGGCAGCCCCGACCGCGAACAGAAACTGGCAAGCGCCGATATCGTGGCCATGCGCGATGACCTGGACGCATACGTGCAGGACGGCGGCCCGCTTCTGGCCATTTGCGGCAGCTATCAGATGTTGGGACGCGAATGGCTGGTCGACGGCGAAAAGGTGCCTGGCCTGGGGCTTGTCGGCATGACCACCGGGCGCCCCGGCACGTCAGCCGACCGCTTGGTCAGCAATATCGCCCTGCGCAGCCCGCTTTCCGATACGCCGGTGGTAGGCTACGAGAACCACGCCGGCCGCACGTACCTGGACGAGGGTGTGGAACCGTTCGGCACCGTGGTTTCGAACACGGGCCTGGGCAACAACGAGGAAACGAAGCAGGACGGCGTGCGTTACAAAAACGTGCTGGGCACGTACCTGCACGGACCGCTGCTGGCGAAGAACCCGCAGATTGCCGATTGGCTGCTTGAACGCGCACTCGAGCGCCACGCGAAGCGCACCGGCAAAGAGCCGTTGACGCTGACGCCGCTTGACGACGCGCCCGAGCAAGCAGCAAACGCCTTCATGTGCGGAAAGCTAGGAGCGAAGTAGGACGAAGCAAAAAAAGGGGGTCGAGCGAACGCTCGACCCCCTTTTTACGCGAGAAGCGCTCACATACTTTTGGGCCTGCAAGCGTTCGGCAAAGACAGTGGCGCACCTACGGCGCTTTCTATTTAGTGTCGAGCTTTCGCTCGAGGCCACGAATTGCGGTTGCTGCGAAATATGCCCAGCAAGCAAATCAGGCTTGCAGCAAGAACTTGTAGCGCGAAGCGAAAGCTCCGCACCTCATAGGAAGCGCCCGAAGGGCGCGTCACATACCTCAAACGCGAAGCGCTCAGCGGCCCTGTCACCCCATACACGAAAAGAGGGCCCCTTGCGGAACCCTCGTACATTCGTGGAGCCAACGACCGGATTCGAACCGGTGACCTGCGCTTTACGAGAGCGCTGCTCTACCAGCTGAGCCACGTTGGCACACGGCTTCTTCCGAAGCGCGAATATGAACTATACCGAAGACCTGTCGCATTCGCAAGGGGCAATTGTAACTTTTCGGGCCAAACCGCCTGCCTTCGCCATTTCTCCACAGGTTGCAACCAGGCCGCTACTCGCCCGCTTTCACCACCAGCACGGGAACCGTAGCCTCACGCAGCACGTAGCTGCTGACGCTGCCCAGCATCCCGCGCAGCGCACCAAGTCCGCGGCTACCCATGATGATAAGGTCGCAGCTGTTGTCTTTCGCGTATTGCACGATCTGGTCGCCCGGATGCACCTCGGGCAGCAAGCTGACGCGCTTCTCGTTCATCAGGCTGCGCAGCACGCCATCGACCTGCGTGCGCAAGCGCTCCGACGCCTGCTGCGTAACCGCCTCGACCGCGTCGCGCATGCCCATGGGCACCGCGCTTTCGGACAGGTCGACGCCCTTGGACTCCAGCAGCGCCACAGCAGCCTGCTCCAAGTCCGCAATCTGAATGACGTGCAGAACCAGGCCCGGGTCTTCCTTTGCGAAACGCACGGCCTCGTCAAGCGCCGCGCGAGCGGACGCGGAACCGTCGAACGGAACGACAATCGCATCGTACAACATGGCAATCCCTCCTTTTTCCGGCGGGTTTTCAGCACGCAACGCATAACCCGCAGCTCAACACCATGCCAAGCGCATCACGCGCCCAGCGAAGCAGAAGTCAGCTCCCCACCAGCCACGCAAAGCAGCAAGCCTGCCAACGCAGCTCGTGCGAAAACCTACGCTTCGCCGGATTCACCACGTGCGTAAACTGCGCGCTCATCAGGCTCTTCTCCAGTATAGCAAGGGGTCCCGCAGCGCGCAGCCGCAGAACCCCTCAAAGCGCCGCCTACGCAGACAGCGTTACCATGTTGTCACGTTCGCAACACGCCGGACGCTTTCCCAGTCGAAAGCCTGCCGGCCGCGCCGCTACACCTCCAGGTGCTTGAACGCCTCGGGCACTTCCCTGTAGCCCTTCGACTTCACTGCACCGATGATCAGGCCGATGACCAGCCACACGATACCGACGACGTACGTCATCGTCTCGAAGCCGGTGAACACGTACACCAGAATGGCGATGCCGATCCAGGGGCAGATGAGGTACTTCACGATGTCGCCGAGCGTGTTGCGCTTCTTCTCGCGGATGAAGAAGAACAGGAACACGGCGAAGTTCAGCAGGATGAACGAAGCCAGCGCGCCGAAGTTCACCAGGCCGGCCAGCTCGGTCATCTTGTCGCCCATGGGGATGGACAGGCACAGCGTCACCACGCCCAGGAACACCGCGGAGAACCAAGGCGTCTGATACTTCGGATGCACCTTGCCGAACACCTTCGGGATAACGCCGTCGCGGCCCATGGAGAACAGCAGGCGCGAGGACGCCATCTGAGCGTTCATGATGTTAGCGATGCCGATGGCCACGATGTTGATGACGAGCATGATCTTGTAGAAGACCGGGCCGCCCACCAGCATGACGGAATCGAAGAAGCCCATGTCGGGGTCGGTGTTCGCCCAGTCGGGCTGCACGATAGCGGCGATGTAGGTCTGCGCAACGAACACGACGATGATGGCGCACAGCGCAATCAGGATGCCGCGACCGATGTTCTTCTCGGGCTCGCGGGTTTCCTCAGCCAGCGTGGACATGCCGTCGAAGCCGAGGAACGAAAGCGCCGCCAGGGAGATGCCGGAAGCGATGAAGTGCGCGTCGACCTGGCCTTCCTGGTAAATCGGGTCAAGCACGAAGCCGCCCGCGCCGCCGCCGCCCATAACGAAGTTGCAGCCCAACGCGATGAACGCGATAACGGCCAGCACCTCGATGACGAAGATGACCCAGTCAACGCCGCGGCTCATCTGGATACCGCGGATGTTCACGAACGTGTTGAACGCAATGAACACCACGGCCCACAACCATGCCGGGCTGTTGGGGATCAATGCGGTGCCCCAGTTCATGACCATGACGATGAGCAGGGACGGAACCAGAATGTAGTCCAGCAGGATCAGCCAGCCGGCAATGAAGCCGACGTGCGGGTTGATGCCGCGCTGCACGTACGAGTACACGGAACCCGCGATGGGGAACCGGCCAGACATGCGCATGTAGCTCATGGCGGTGAACATGATGGCCACGAAGCCGATGATGTACACCAGCGGCGTCATGCCATGGCTGTTCTGCTGAATGGAACCGAAGATGGATTGCGGCGCGATGATAACCATGAACAGAACGCCATACATCACGACGTCCCACAGGCCCATCCCGCGGCGCAGCTCTTGCTTATAGCCGAACTGCTCGATGTTGTCCCCCGCGCCACCTTTTGCGGGGGCGTTTCCTGCTGCCATTTCCCTGTCCTCTCTTTCTTCTTGGGAAAATGAACATTGCGCAGGGCCGGAAGCTGGTCCCCCGGCTCTGCGCAATATGCGGGTACTTTACCACTTTGACGCAGTAAAGCGAATACGCGTTTTTGCAAATGTGACCGTAAAAGTCACGTATGAGTGCTGCTTTTGGCCGATATGGGCGAAATCGGCGGCTTGCGAAGATGGAAAGAGGCCCATTTTTGTGGGAAAACGGGCCTCTTTTCGCTTTGGTTCGACATATGTGCTTCGTGCGCGTACCGGAGAAGTTTTCTTGCTCGCGCTTGGCGAACGGCGTTTTTTGCGTTGCGAACGGTTACGCGAACGCAAGCGTTGCAGGTGCTTGCGAAGACAACGAGCCGCACCGGCAAGCTGTGTTCGCACGCGGGCAGGCAAGCTGCCCCCCGTGATTCGCGCTACGGCGAACCGCGCCGCCGCCCGCCAGCGATTCGCGCCGGCGCTCACCGGCAGCCCCGCAACGCGC
Source organism: Senegalimassilia faecalis (assembly GCF_004135645.1). Lineage (NCBI taxonomy): Bacteria > Bacillati > Actinomycetota > Coriobacteriia > Coriobacteriales > Coriobacteriaceae > Senegalimassilia > Senegalimassilia faecalis. The sequence goes on along the minus strand of NZ_SDPW01000001.1, from coordinate 1,160,279 downwards.
TCGCCCGCCAGCGCCCACGCAAACCTTACGGCTGCGGCACGAGCGAGGGGAACTGCGGCAGCTTCGGCGTACCGATGCGCAGGGACAGCTCGACTTCGCACGGCTCGCAGCCCTGGCTGATCTCCACGTCGCTTTGCACCGACATATACATGTAGGTTTCCACCGCGTCCCAGCCGGTGATGCGCATGAGCAGGCGTTGCAGCTCCTTCGAGGCGTTCATCAGGGCTTCTTCGTAATGCGGGGCGCAGGCGTTCACATACCACTTGCCCTGCGCGCCGAACGTTTCCAGCACGGGCCAGTTCAGCTCGAAGTCTTTCACCAGCTGCACACGCACGGTGATTTCGGCCGGAATCTCGATGCCGGTGCCGCACAGCTCGGCATCGCCCATGGTGGCGTGCACGTCGCCCATCTGCAGCAACGCGCCGGGGACGCGCACGGGGAAATACAGGCGCGTGCCCTTCGTGATTTTCTTGTTGTCCATGTTGCCGCCGTGACTGCCCACGAAGCCGTCGATGACGTCGGGGCCCGAAGGCGCGATGCCGATGACGCCGATCATGGGGTCAATCGGGAAGCTGACCTGGTTAAACGTGGCCATGCCGTCCTTGATGGGGATTTTCTTCGTGCGGTAGCCCGTCGTTTCGAACAGCGGGCCGCAATGGTCGTCGGTGGCGATGGTGCCCTCGTCGGCAACTTTCACGTCGTAAATGTCCACCACCAGCACGTCGCCCGGCTCGGCGCCTTCGATGTACACAGGGCCGGCGGCGGGGTTCGCGAAGCCGTACGTGTAATCGAGATCGGCCATGGTGGTGCTCTCGTCGGGGATGCGGTTGCTGAAGCAGTCGAGCGTGTTGAACTGCAGCACCTCGCCCGGCTTGGCGGTGGCGCAGGGTTTGTTGTCCTTCGAGAATGCGTAAACCTGATCGGTGATGATTTGCATAGGTCCCTCTTTTCGCGATACCAGCACGGCTTGCTGCCGTTTCGTGCGATTGTACGCCAACCGCAGCATGCGGCAAACGGCGAACGCAGGCAACTTAATTGTGACGGTTTTGTGATGAGCAAGGTTTTACTTGCACATACGCGAAACCGCGCGTATAGTTCTTTCTTGCAGCTTTTCCGAAGCGCTTACAACTTCTGGAAAGCGGGTCGCACGATGCGGGGTGGAGCAGTCTGGTAGCTCGCCGGGCTCATAACCCGGAGGCCGTAGGTTCAAATCCTGCCCCCGCGACCAGAAACACCAGGTCACAGGCTCAAGCTTGTGACCTTTTTCTTTGTCTGGACCCCCAAGTGGTCCCAAAGTGGTCCCAAACTCCAAGAAGTACCAAACTTTCATGGTTCCAACACATGCTTGCGTGACAGCAGTTGCAGTTGTGGCAGGTATGTAGGGATGCCCCTGAATTTGCAACAGATCGCCCGCCACTTTGGTAAATGGCTATTTAGCTGCGTGAGGTCTACTTTCGAAACGTCGATTTCACCCGACATGAGTTTGGGGAGAAGAGCGTCACGGAGAGCGGCAAGCTTACGATTTTCTCGTTTATTGCAATCGATCTGTTTGAAAGCTGTTCCAATTTGAGCGGCAATTTCATTCCCGCATTCATCCGAAGGTACTAGTACAGCAATTTGCTCAAGGTCTACTGGTCTAATCGACGGAATGGTTGAAGTGCTTGTTTCGGCAAGCTGTTGGAGCGTCTTGGTAATTCTCGCATCTGTAAGTGCGAGGTAGACAAGCGGGGACATGATCGTATCGTTTGGTCGTATTACTGCGAAAGCTGTAGAGGCCAACATATGCGGCACCGGACCGTACAGCAATCCATAATGGTTTTGATTGGGCCTAACGGTTGAGTAGAGAATGTCACCGTCGGAGACCTTGCGACGAGCTCTGGCTGGAAGCTTTTCTTCGGCGAGATTGAAGTGCTGAAGCCCTGCCAGATCGTTTAGCATAAGGGCGCTGGTATCAATGTAGCTTACAGCACTCCAGTTTTCTTTAGGCGAATACGTTTCCGGATTGAATTCTGCTAAATCGCGCAGCGCGGCACTATCTGCATGTTCTTGCATTGCGTTCACATACATGGCGCGTGCCAGTTCTTCTAAATAGCCATTTATCTCGCTCTGCGCTAATTATTGGAGTTCAGCAACGGACAAAGGGGAATACCATGAACTCCACCATCAACGTAATTCTTGAGCAGATGAAAACAACCCTCAACGCATCTCAACTCAAACGCCTTAAGGAAGTGCTAGCAACAGCCCTGAAGCAACCCCAGCACAACCAATCGGACGCTGATTTACTCCCTCTATTCCTCACCGCTAAAACTGTCGAAGGTTGCTCGCCTAAAACGGTTGAATACTATCGAAACACCCTTACCATGATGCAAGACGCGATCGACAAGCCTGTGCCCCAAATCGAAAGCGACGACCTGCGCTCATATCTGAATGACTACGAACGTAAACGACATGCAAGCAAAGTCACCATCGACAATATTCGACGTATTATGTCGAGTTTCTTTTCTTGGCTCGAAGACGAAGACTACATCGTTAAAAGCCCTGTTCGCCGCATTAAGCGCGTTAAGACTGCCGTTGTCGCCAAGGAGACGTTCACCGATGAGCAGTTAGAAGCAGTACGCACTGCGTGTCATTCCGCACGCGATTCAGCCATTGTCGACATGCTTGCATCAAGCGGCATGCGCATCGGCGAACTTGTCAATCTCAATCGCAGTGATATTGATTTTCGGGAACGGGAATGCGTTGTCACAGGCAAAGGTAACAAGCAACGCCCTGTATATTTCGACGCACGCACGAAGCAAAGTCTTATCACTTACCTGAAAACGCGCCACGATTCCAACCCCGCACTTTTCACAACGCTTTCCGGAGAGCCAAGGCGCGCAACCATTGACGCCATAGAATCGCAGCTTCGCTCCATTGGAGAATCATGCAATGCGGGCAGAGTTCATCCTCATAAATTCCGCCGCACGCTAGCCACCCACGCCATCGACAAGGGAATGCCCATCGAACAAGTGCAAAAGCTTCTCGGACATGCGAAAATAGATACCACCATGCGCTACGCCATGGTGAACCAGAACAATGTGAAGGCATCGCATAGGAAGTATTTGGAATGAGCTGGACGACAACGACTCTCGGCGAAGTTACCGATTTAAAAAGAGGATTCGACCTTCCAGCAAGCAAGCGAGTGAGCGGAAAGTACCCCGTTTATTCGTCTTCCGGTAAAACCGGCACCCATGATAAATATATGGTTGAGGGCCCTTGCGTAATCACGGGAAGATACGGAACCATCGGGAAAGTTTTTTATTCGAGCATTAGCTGTTGGCCTCTTAACACTTCCCTCTATTCGTGCGATTTCAAAGGGAACAATCCGAGATTTGTATATTACCTTCTTCAGACTATTCCCTGGAGCGAATACACAACGGCAAGCGCGGTTCCTGGCGTCAATAGAAATCACGTCAATTTGCACAAAGTGACTATTCCCGACAAGATAACCCAAGACCGCATTGCTTACCTACTCGATAGCATTACCAGCAAAATCGAGCTCAACAATCGGATAAATGGCTATTTAGCTGCGTGAGGTCTACTTTCGAAACGTCGATTTCACCCGACATGAGTTTGGGGAGAAGAGCGTCACGGAGAGCGGCAAGCTTACGATTTTCTCGTTTATTGCAATCGATCTGTTTGAAAGCTGTTCCAATTTGAGCGGCAATTTCATTCCCGCATTCATCCGAAGGTACTAGTACAGCAATTTGCTCAAGGTCTACTGGTCTAATCGACGGAATGGTTGAAGTGCTTGTTTCGGCAAGCTGTTGGAGCGTCTTGGTAATTCTCGCATCTGTAAGTGCGAGGTAGACAAGCGGGGACATGATCGTATCGTTTGGTCGTATTACTGCGAAAGCTGTAGAGGCCAACATATGCGGCACCGGACCGTACAGCAATCCATAATGGTTTTGATTGGGCCTAACGGTTGAGTAGAGAATGTCACCGTCGGAGACCTTGCGACGAGCTCTGGCTGGAAGCTTTTCTTCGGCGAGATTGAAGTGCTGAAGCCCTGCCAGATCGTTTAGCATAAGGGCGCTGGTATCAATGTAGCTTACAGCACTCCAGTTTTCTTTAGGCGAATACGTTTCCGGATTGAATTCTGCTAAATCGCGCAGCGCGGCACTATCTGCATGTTCTTGCATTGCGTTCACATACATGGCGCGTGCCAGTTCTTCTAAATAGCCATTTAGCTTAGCGTTGGCAGCCATTTTTTCGTCAATGCGCTCAAGTACCGCAGCGACTTGTTGTTGGCATTTGAGCGGCGGAAGCGCGACCTCGAACGCTAGCAAATCAGCGGAGCTTAGAGTCGGGTATGTTGACACACTTTGCTCCGCGAGCGCCTGAAAGCCTTCCGTCGCCTCTTTCGTAGTTAAAGCGTAGTAGAGATAACTGGGAAGCACCTGGCTTTCGTCTGCATCTATGACGCTGAAACCTGTTGAAACAAGCATGTTTACTGGTGGGTTTTTAAGTAAGGCATAATGCCCTTGATTAGGGCGAACCATTGAGTACACGATGCTATTGGGTTTAACCTTCCGACGAGCCCGACTTGGAACTTTGCCAGTCAAAGGATCGAGCTGTTGCAGCTCAGAAATCACACCGCGAGTCACATTGCCGGTGTCAAGATACTGAATACGAGGCCAAGCCTCCTTGGTTGAATATTGAGAAGTATTAATGTCGCAAATATCGCCTAACGCAACCCTACAGCCCATACCCGATCGCCTCCAAATTCTTCTTGATCTGCTCTTGCAGTCGGTTTGACTCTTCGAAGCATTTGGATATCTCACTAGTCAGGCGGGCCATTTTTTCCTCAAAGGGCTCATCGTCCTCCTCGACGTCGGCGATGCCAACATAGCGGCCGGGAGTGATGATGTAATCCTGCTTTGCGATGTCTTCGATGCTCGCGGCGGCGCTGAAGCCCTTCTCTTCATCCAGCTTACCCTCGCGGAATGCATCGAACGCACCGGCAACCTTGGCGATGTCTTCATCGGTGAACTCGCGCAGTTTGCGGCTTACCATGGTGCCCATATTCCGCGCGTCGATGAATAGCGTCTTGCCGGGTTGAGCCTTCTTCTTGGTGATAATCCACAGGCACACGGGGATTTGCGTGCTGTAGAAAAGCTGGCCGGGCATGGCGACAACGCCCTCTATCAGGTCGGCTTCAATCAGTTTGGCGCGGATATCGCCCTCGTTGTTGGTTTGGCTCGAAAGCGAGCCATTGGCCAGCACCATACCCATGCGGCCGCTGCGATTTAGGTGGTGCACCATATGCTGCACCCAAGCGAAGTTGGCGTTGCCCTCGGGCGGCACGCCGTACTCCCAGCGCGGATCCTCTTTCAGCTTGTCGCCGCCCCAGTCCTTCATGTTGAACGGCGGGTTTGCCAGGACGAAGTCGAACTTCTCGGTGCGGTGCAAGTCGTTGAAGAACGTGTCGGCGTTCTGCTTTCCAAGGTTTGCGTCGATGCCGCGGATAGCCAAGTTCATCGTGGCCATTTTCCATGTAGTGGGGTTGCTTTCCTGGCCGTAGATAGACAAGTCGTCAATGTTTCCCTGATGGCGTTTTACGAACTCGGCCGACTGCACGAACATGCCGCCGCTACCGCAACAGGGGTCGTACACGCGCCCATGATAGGGTTCGATGATTTCAACCAAGGTCTTTACGATACAGGCCGGCGTGTAGAATTCTCCCGCGTTCTTGCCTTCTGCTTCGGCGAACTTCGCCAGGCAATATTCGTAAGTGCGGCCAAGGATGTCGCGTGTGTCGCCCTTCTCGGCCATTTGCACATTGGTGAACAAGTCTACAACCTCGCCAAGGCGGCGCTTATCCAGCTCTTGGCGCGCGAAGTTCTTGGGGAGGATGTTCTTCAGTTTGTCGTTTTCAGCTTCGATTTGGCGCATGGCTTCGTCGATGACCTTGCCGACTTCGGGTGTATGGGCTGCCGCGGCGATCGTTGCCCAACGCGCGCTCTCCGGCACGAAGAAGATGTTCTCGGCCAAGTATTCGTCGCGGTCTTCTTCGAAACCTTCGCCCTCTTCGACAAGCTCCTGATGGCGCTGGTCGAACTTGTCGGAAATATACTTCAGAAAGATGAGTCCCAGAACTACGTTCTTGTACTCAGATGCGTCAATATTGCCGCGAAGCTTGTCTGCTGCGCTCCAGATCTGCTGTTCGAATCCGATTTCAGCGGTGTTGTCGGCTTTCTTTTTCGCCACGTCTTACTCCTAATCGAATGTCTTGCTGTCGGCCCAGAGCTCGCATTGCTTCATGACCGTCTCCATCGCGTCGTCGACGCCCTCGGGTGGGTACTTGTATTTTCGCAGAAGACGCTTGATGGCGCGGCGCATTCCGGCGCGGGCGCTTTCCTTCTTCTGCCAGTCGATGGTGGCGCTCTTTTGCAACGTCTCGGTAAGCTCTCGGGCTATTGCGACCAACTGGTCGTTGTTGTAAAAGTCATGGACCGCTTGGGGCTTGGTGATGGCATCGTAAAAAGCCATCTCCTCGTCTGTGAGCCCCATTTCTTCGGCGTCGGTGCGGTCCCTCATCATCTCCTTGGCCATCTCGACTAGCTCTTCGATGACCTGCGCGTTGGTGAGCATGCCGTTTAGATAGCTGTTGAGCGTGCCCTGCAGCATGTCCGAGAACTTCTGCGCCTTCACCACGCTGGTTTTCTGGTAGGTGCTCACGCGTTCTTTGATAAGCCGCTTTAGGCTTTCGACGGCGATGTTCTTTTCCTTCATGTTGGCAACTTCCGTAAGGAAGGCCTCGTCGAAAAGCGAGATTTCGACGTCTTTGCTGTCAAACAGGTTGAGCACTCCGTCGGCGTGAACCGTTTGCTCCATAATCTCGGTCACGCGTTTGTTGAATTCTTCGTAAGTCATGCCCCCGCCGCCGCTCGGCTTGCGGCCCGTAAGGCGCAATACCTGGACGCGCAGGACTGAGAGGTAGGCTGCCTCGTGCTGGTCTTCTTGGGAGATCAGGCTTTTGCATAGGCTGAGGGCCTGGTTCATCAGCTGGCACTGTTTTAAGAACTCTTCGCAGTCCTCGTGGCGCGTGGGGTCGAGTAGCCAGTCGGTGCCTTCGGCGATGGCGGCAGCCAGCTGGGATTTCTTGTCGGTGAAGATAAGCTTCCTGTAGTCAAATCCATAAAGGAGGTCGCGGCACACGTCCAGCTTTTCCAAGAACTTGGGATATGCCGTGGCGGCGACGTCCATGTTGCCGTAGTTGCCCTGGTCGCGCTGGGTGTAGTCCTTCATGGCTTGCTTGAGCGCACGGGCGATGCCGATGTAGTCCACCACCAGGCCGCCCTCTTTGCCGCGGCAGACGCGGTTCACGCGAGCAATGGCCTGCATCAGATTGTAGCCCTTCATGGGCTTGAACACGTACATGGTGGCCAGGCTCGGCACGTCGAAGCCGGTGAGCCACATGTCGACGACGATGGCGATCTTCAGCGGGTCGTCGTCGTTCTTGAAGCGCTGCTCCATGTCCTTCTTGTGCTTGGTGCCGCCGCAGACCTCGAACCATTCTTCTGGGTCCTGGTTGGACATGGTCATGACCACGCCCACCTTTTCCTTCCAAGAGGGGCGAAGCTCCATGATTCGTTTGTAGATCTTCATGGCGATGGGCCGGCTGTAGGCCACGATGAGCGCCTTGCCGGCGAGCACGTCGGCGCGGTTGTTCTCGTAGTGCTCAACGATGTCTTGGCACAGCGCGTCAATGGTTTCGGGCGTGTCGAAGATGGCGTTCAGGCCGCCCAGGTCGCGCTTTGATTTCTCGATGCTTGCCTCGTCGGCCTGGTCGGCGAACTCCCGATAGGCGGCATCGATTTTGCCTAGTGCGTCGTTGTCCAGATGCAGCGCTACCACGCGACTTTCGTAGTAGACGGGCTTAGTCGACTCGTCTTCCACGGATTGAGTCATGTCGTAGACGTCGATGTAATCGCCAAAGATCTCGCGGGTGTTGCGGTCTTCAAGGGCGATGGGCGTGCCGGTGAATCCGATGTAGGACGCGTTGGGCAGCGCTTTGCGCACTACGCGCGCCGCCCCAACGGACACCTTGCCGCTAGCGTCCATCTTCTCGGTGAGGCCGTACTGGCCGCGATGCGCCTCATCCACCATCACCACGACATTGCTGCGGTCGCATAGCGGTTCGTCGCCGTCGGTGAATTTCTGCATGGTGGTGAATATGATGCCGTTGGCCTCGCGTCCCTCTAGGAGGTTTTTCAGGTCCTCGCGGCTTGTTGCCTGAACGGGATTTTGGCGCAGGAATGCCGAGCAACGCCCAAATTGCCCGAACAGCTGGTCGTCCAGGTCGTTGCGGTCGGTGATAACGACGATGGTGGGGCTGTCCAAGTGGCGTTGAAGCAAGTGCGCGAAGAACACCATGGAAAGGGATTTGCCGGAGCCTTGCGTATGCCAGAAGACGCCTATCTTGCCGTCTCCCGCGACGGCTTCTTCTGCGCGCTCGATTGCCTTGCGCACGCCGAAGTACTGGTGGTAGGCGGCAAGGATCTTGACGACTTTATCGTTGCTGTCATTGAAGCAGACGAAATTACGGATGAGGTCGAGCAGGCGCGCCTTGGGCATCATGCCGTCGAGCATGGTCTGCCAAGTGGCCGCCTTGGTCTCGGAGTAATCTCCGTCGGTTGATTTCCACGCAACGTAGCGGTCTTCGTCGGCGGTGATGGTGCCAACGCGAGTCTCGGACATGTCGCTCATCACGCAGAAGACGTTCGGTACGAACATGCTGGGTATGTGGTGCATGTAGTTGCGAAGCTGCAAATAGGCGTCGGATGCATCGGTTTCTTCGCGCGAGGGCGACTTCAGCTCGAACATTACGAGCGGCATGCCGTTCACGAACGCGATGACGTCGGGGCGCTTCTCGGAGTACTCCACGAACGTCCACTGGTTCACAACGTGAAAGTCGTTGTTCTCGGGGTCGTCGAAGTCGAGCAGGCGAACGATGTCGTCGCGCTCTTGCTTGCCATCGAAGAAGCGCACCTCGACGCCAGACTGCAGGTAATCGTTGAAGGTCTCGTTGCGCTGTTCAAGCGTTCCGCCCTCAACGTTCTGGATTTTGAGAATCGCCTCGTCGATTGCAGCGGCGGGGAGGCCCTTGTTTATGCGCGCGAGGGAGTCCTCAAGGACGCCCGGCAGGAATACGTCGCGGTACTCGTCGGAGGTGCGGATGACGTCCGGGCCGTATAGATGCGTATAGCCGAGCTCTTCGGCCATATGCTCGATAACGCATTGCTCGTAGAAGTCCTCGTTGAATCCTCCGGGGACCACCGTATAGGAATAGGTGCTGGCGCCCATGGTCGTTATCGGCCTTTCTTTGCGAGCTCTTCGATCATGCAGGTGCGGACGAAGGCGCTGAAGCTCATGCCGCGCAGGGCCGCTTCCTCCTTGGCCGCGTCGCGCAGGGCGTTCGGGATGCGCAGGGTCACCGAAACCTGGTCGCCCTGCACCAAATAACTGCGGATGGCGGTTTCGCTGGGATTCTCCGTGATGAGGTCCTTGTAGCCCGGCATCGGAACTCCGTTCACTCGGAATGCAATACATTCGCTTTCCGACATTATACGCCAGCGCGGTCGCCGACCTGCTGCGATCGAGCCTGCGCGGAGATGCGGGCGATATGGCGGTCAGCCGACGCGACGGCGGCGCGTCGTTGGCAATCCAAACGACCATCCAGAACCTAGCCCGACACGTCGCTTCCTTGAGTCCCGCACGTTCGCATGGCCCGATGGCATGCGCAAGGCGCGAAAAACTTTCGCTGCGCAAAACTCATGGCGTTCCACGTTTTCGCTTCCGTCCTTGCACACACCGCCAAACCATGCGGCCTTCGTGCCGCAAGGCAGCCAGCGGGGCGGCCTAAGAACACAGGAGGTCTATCATGGAAGTCATCAACAAACGCGCAGTCGAGGCAAGCGAGAGATTCCTCACCAGCAAGGGTTACGAGATTCTCGACCGCAGCTGGACGGCAGCCGACGGCCAGGCCATCGACATCATCGCCAAAGACGACGACGGCATCGCATTCGTGAACGTCTCGGCCAATGTCGGCACCCAGCGCTTCGAGGACCCGACGATAACCCGCGAGCAGCGCGAGTCGGCTGCGGCGCAATGGCTTGCAGCCAACGGCGACGACCTGGTCGACACGGCCGTCCGTTTCGACGACATCGCGCTGATGATCGTGAGCGGGTCTCGCGCGATCCTCCGCCATCACATCAACGCTTGGGGTTCATGTGTCTAAGACGTTTGCCATTTGCGCAAACACGTGCTGGACGCTCGAAAGCGTCCAGCACGTGCCGCCCTAGCGCATTGTGACCACATTCGGGGCCTGTGGAGTCGACCTCGATTTCGCAACTCGCTTGAGTTCCTCGTTCTCCATCCTGAGAAGCTCCATCTCGGCCAGCTGGGCCACGAGCATCAGCTTCTGCTCCTCCAGCTCTCTGACTCTGTCCGCGAGCTCGGTCAGCCGCCGTGAGCCGTCTCCTCGGGATTTCTTTGATGCTCGGTCGGGGACGGCTTCGAGTGCCTGAAGACTCTGGATACGCACCTTGACATAATCATTGCCGTACAAAGACGACCTGCTCAGGCCCGACTCCCTGGCAACGGCGGCGAAGGTTATCCTCTCGCCTCGGCCTTTGAGGGTCTCTATGGCGGCTTCGGCTCTGGTCCTGGTCTCTTCGGCCCTCGATGCGGCGTGCGCCCTGATGCCCTCGGTGTTCCTATTGTTCATTGACCTGCTCCTCCAAATCTCTGACGAGGGGCTCAAGATGAGCGCGCTTCGCGTACTGGCGTTGCCATTCGCGCTCCCGCCCCAGCGCCTTCAGGCGAGACATCTCCTCTTCGATGAGGTCGAGCTCTCGCTTGAGGACGGGGTAGAAGCGCTTCTCGGTCACGTAGTTCGGGCAATTGTAGAAGAAGCAGCTCTCACCCTTCGAGCAGGGGCCGCGGCGCAGGTCGTATAGGCAGACGCCCGTCGGCAGAGGGTTGAAGCTCATGGAGTCCGCAAGGGAGGCAATGACGTCCTCGACGCTCTCCTCGGCCCTGGCCTTGAGCTCTTTGGCCACCGCGGCCCTTATCTGCCTCGCCCGCTTGCCCGCAATCGTGGAGTCGGGCGACAGTATCGCTTTGCCCCATGCGCTGCGCAGGTCCTCTCGGCTGAGCTGAAGGTAGTGCGCCGTCATGTCTATGGAGACGTGGGCGTAGTGTTCCATGATGAACGCCAGAGGGATGCCCTGCATGACCAGCGACCGCACGAACGTGGTCCTGAACATGTGGGGGTGTATGGCGGGCTTGCCGCCGGCATCGGTTATCGACCAGCGCAGGCAGAAGCGCTTCAACCTGTTCGCGACGTCGGACGCCGTCATTCTCTTTACCTTGCCCCTGACGGGCCGCACGAACAGCGGGCCCTCGGAAGCGGGATTTCGCTTCTCGAGCTCCCTCACCGCGTCGACGACAAGGCTGTTGACCAGTATCCTGTGCGGGGTTGGGCCCTGCTTGACGGTCTTTGAGATCAACACCTCCATGGTGTGCATGCCGGCGGGCGCCTGCTCTATGCAGCCCCTCTCTATCGTGACGACCTCGCTGGCTCTTAGCCCTGTCTGGCTGAGGATGATTATCAAGGATTTGCTTATCGTGTCTTCCTCCATGAGGGCGCACTCGAGAACGCGCTCCATGGTGTCGTCCGGTATCACCTTGGTCTTCTTGTGGGGCGGGTCCCCCTTTGGCCACTCGGGCCGGGCCTTTACTGCGGCCATGTTGACGCTTTCGGGAACGTCCCAGCCCCGCAACTGGCCGATTCTTATGATCTCGTCTGCCACTTGGAGAACGTGAACCTGGGTGGCTGGCTCGATTCCGCAGGAGGAAAGCCAGAGGGGCAGGCCAAGTATGTCGTGCTCGTCGAGGTCCGATAGCCTGTCCGCACCCATCACGGTGCAGTATCCGAAGAGCCTCAAGATGTTGCTCCTCATCGACGTCACGGTTGATGCCTTGACGCGTCCGAGCTTCCAGTAGGCGTAGTGCCGCCATACTTCCCGGAGCCCGGGCTCGGCAACGGCGGTGAAGTCTATCTTCCTGCGATGGCCTTGGACCCAGTCGGGCGTAAGGTCCGTCAGGTCCCATACGTCGTCGCGGAACCGAGATCTCCCGACCTCCGGGTTCCACTCGGTCTCGGCTCGCTCGTTCTTCTGCGCCGGCAGGATGTCAATTGCGATGGCCTCCATCTACATCGCCTCCAGTTGCCTTATCAGGGCCTCTAGCAGATCGGCTGTCGCCTGGAGGTGCTGGCGGTAGTGCTCGCCGTAGGCGGCGCCCGCTTCCATGTCGGCCCTGATGCCGGCCAACCGCTCCCTGTGGGCATCCAGAAACTCCGGCGTGGTAACGAACCTCGCGCAGGTCAGGCATCGGCCTGACTGCATGAGCCTGCTGCAGACCTCGCCGTCGCTAAACGGCTTCGCGCAGTACCCATCCGAGAGGAGGGCCTTCGTGTCGCCGTTCTCGGCGAGCCACGCACGCTCATCCGCCGTCAGGGCATCGGTCTGCCTCGCGCCCACCGGCCGCAGCTCGGAGAAGGCCTTCGCCATGGCGGGGTCCTTCACTTTGGCGTAGTAGCCCTTGGTGGTGGAGGCGAAGGCGTGGCCCATAACCTCCTTCACGACGACTAGGTCGACACCCTTGGAAACCATGTCGGTGGCGAGCGTGCGTCTGAAGGAGTGAACGGTGAGGCTGGCGATGCTGCCGTCTTGCTCCCTGATCTCGTGCCTCTCCGCGAACTTCTTGAGCCAGGCCCGCATGAGATGGGACCGTATGCGCTTGCATGCGTACGAGCGGTGGGGGTCCTTGAAGACCATCAGGAAGCCACGGTCCTTCTCCGGCATCTCCCTGCGGGCCTCCTCGGTCAGCTCGGCGATCCGGGAGACGGCTGCGACGCACTGCGGGGACGCCGGGATCGGCTTCCTCTGAACGCCGTTCTTGAGGTCGAACCACTCGATCATGTGCCCGTTGACGGGGTGCTTGCTCACGCAGTCTACCCTGAGATTCTCGAGCTCGCTGGCGCGCATGCCTGTGCTCTCGAGGATGAGTATGGCGTTGCGCAAGATCTCGTTCTTCTCGTTCGGAAGGGCTGTGTTGACTTGGGCGACCACGTCGTCGGACAGGTAATCGATGTCGCGGGTCTGGTTGATGCCGAGGAACTCGCAGCCCTCGTACAGGGCCGTCTGCGCGATGCTCTCGGGCCTGTTCACCTGGAGCCAGCAGACGATGCTCCTGATGTCCTTGAATATGCTGTATTGGCTCCTGTAGCCCAGGGGCCTGCCCTCCCTGTAGGAAATCGCGGACGCAAGGTAGGAGCGGAAGCCATCCATTAGCTGGGGGGTTAGGTCGCGCAGGTCGTCGACGCCGCTCGACTTCAGGTAGTCTGCGAAGTAGCGGGCGTTCCTGCAGTGAGTGGCTACGCTTCTCGCGCTCACGGTCCTGGCCGTGTAGCACGTCCATGCATAGTCTCCGACGGCGCGCCTGACCTGGTCGGGCAGCTGGTCAAGGGTGAACCCGAACCTCTTGCCGCAGGACGCGGATTCCGGCCTCGTCTCGACGAGAACCCATTGGCCGCTCCTCGGCCTGGTCCTCGAGGGGGTCAGCTCTGCGGGCATGACATCACGCTCCTCTCCCAGTAGGATTCCAACGCCTCGCAGGCGCGCTTGCTGGAGAGGTGGGTGTAGCGATCGGTGGTGGACGCGTGGGCATGCCCCAAGAGGAGCTGCCTCACCGCGACGTCGACGCCCGCCTCGGCTAGGTTCGTGTTGAACGTGTGCCTCAGATCGTGGAAGCCGAACGATATGCCCGTCTTCTCGCGTATGCGGGTCAGGGAGTCGTAGGCGGCGTTGTAGGTAAGCTTGCGCCCGCGCCACGGCCCGTGGTCGGCCACGAACAGGAAGTCGTGGTCGGTAGCGATGTCGGCTCTCCCGCCGATTATGTAGGCGTCGATGAGCTCCAGGCACCTGAGCGGGACGTACAGGTCGCGCCGCTTCCCCTTTGACTTGATGTTTTCTACGACGGAGACGGGGGCGAACTGGTCGGGAATGGGTATGGAGCCGATCTGGAGGTCGAGGGCCTCCTGGATCCTGGCGCCGGTCATGTACAGCAGCGAGAGCAGGAGCTTGTCGCGTTCGCTATTGGCGGCGTCCAGTATGGTGGACATCTCCTCGTCGGTGACGATGCGGACGCGCCTGGGGCTCTCTTTGACCTTGAAGACGCCCTGGACGGTCCTGCTGTCTCTGCGAGCGTGGTGGAGCATGCCCTTGTGCATGCCGGGCGGCATAGCCACCGCCTGGGAGAGAACGGGGTTGAGTTCGACGGCCCCCAGTAGCTCGCACCAGCCGTAGAAGCCCTTGAGCGTGCTGAGCATCCTGTTGATGGTCGACCCGCAGCGCACGCTCTCCAGGTAGAGGACGAGGGCGTCGGGGTCATTTGACTGCAAATAGGCCTTGTACTCGTTGATGGTGGAGGGCGTGGCCTCGTCGTAGGCGTAGCCCTTCTGGGAAAGGAAGACCCAGTAGGTTTTGAGGTCCTGGGCGTAGGACGCGAGAGTGCTGGGGGCCCGGTTCTTCAGCCTCAGGAACTCGAGGTACCTGAAGACGGGCCGCACGGGGGCCATGCGGTCGTCCAAGAGGATGACGCGCGGGCTTCCGTGCACGGCGACTGTGTGCAGCTCCATGTTGCTCCTTCCTGTCGTACGGGTGTCTTCGACGCTGGCCCGTCCGTTTGCCCAGGTTGGAGCTGGGGTGACCGCGGCCTTGCGCCTCGGACACAATCTAGAAGATAAGAGCGGGAGCCGCCGCTCGAAGGTATTAATAAAAACACGTTTGAAACATGCCCTGAGCTGGGCATATGAATCAGAAAGACAAGGTGAACGTCATGAACAAAACAACCTACAGATATCACGTCAACGCACTTGGCACCTTGGAGGGCTAACCAGACCTCCTAGCCCTCCAAGGGCAGCGGGGCCGCCGAAAGGCGGTCCCGCTTTTCGCATGCTCGCAAACCGATGCCGCCCGCGTATATCGGGCTCGCGCCCGATGCGCTTCGCTATCGCTCTGCGCGATGTCGGCCTTGCGCCCGACGCTTCGCCGCTTATGGGCGGCAAAGCCCGCTCCGGCTGCGCTCGATGGCTCCCCTGGGTCGCCATCGCTTCGCCTTCGCTCTCGCTGCGCGCTCCGTTCGAAGAAGCCACCGGCTTCTTCACTGCGCGCTCCGCTCACGCCGGCGGCCACGGGCGAAACGTGCCACTGGCACCTTTCGCCGGCCGTCCGCCTCTCGCGCGGGTCGCCGCACGCATCGCTCGCCCATGCCATATCGGCGCGGGCTTTGCTCGCGGCGGCTCAACCGCGCTCACGATCCACCGGACTCCGCTCAACGGGTCGAGTCGCTGCGTCCAGTGGATGCAAGATGTACATCGCTACTCACACGCCAAATCCTTGGCGCGCTCGCGGCGATGATCTTGCCCTGCGGGGCCTGCTCGCCGGGCTTCCGCGCGCCTCCGGCACGTGAGTCCCGGCTGCGCCGTTCTCGGGGTTTGCGGCTAGCCTTCGGCAGGCCGGCCCCCTCGAAACAAGAAGGGGCGCCGGGTCCCTGAGCCCGAACGCCCCTGCAACGGAAATAACCCGCTAGCGGTCCATTTCCTGGGATGCCGCCCTGCCAAGCTGCATCCCCGTTTCCATGCCGAGCCCCTTGGCGATGCCCTGTATGGAAAAGCCGCGGCCAAGGCGGCTGCCGCCCACCTTGAAGCCGCTGCCCTCGCGCTGGAACATTACTTGCTTGCCGCCCTTGCTGACGGACATCTCTATGCCGTCGGCCTTGAGCCTGGAGGCAAGCTCGCGCATGCGGTTGCCGGCGGGCGCCTCGCGCGAGATCTCGGCCACGCGCTGGCGCACGTGCTGCCGGATGCAGGCCTTGTCGGGCTGCACGCCGCGGGCGTGCATCTCCTTCTCGGCACGCGTGGGCTGCATGGCGTGGACGCGTGAGTTTCGCTCGCCCTTTTCCATCTGACGCAAGCCCCATTTGGCATCCAGTGCGCGCATCGCGTTCGCGCGGTCCACCTTCGCCTTCTGCCCGCGCCCCTCGCAGAGCCGGTTGCCGGTCTCCAGGTTCGTGCGGTTGATGCCGATGTGCACAGCGAATCGGTCGGTGCCGTCGGCTGCGCAGTGCTCTTTGTGCAGCACCCAAAGCGCCTCTTGCGCCGGGTAGCGGGCCTGCACCCAGTCCTTCGCGAATTCCATGCACTTCTGCGGCGTCATCTTGCCGCCGTTGCAGCTGCATTCATCGGGGTTGAATGCGATGACTTGGTGGTACATGTAGGTCGTGGACGCGCCCGCGCGACCCGGGGCGTTGTGCCCGTAGGCCTCGCGGGTGGCGTCCATCTCCTCGAACCACCGGTCCTCGTTCGCGATGTGCTGGGAATCGCGCATCAGGGCCCGCTCGTCGTTGAGGTACTTGCCCAATGAGCCCGCGTGAGCGGCCGAGGTGACCGCCACCTGCTTGATGGCGCTCACGGCTACATGCCGTCCCAGGCTTGCCACTCGTCGTCAACGACCTCGGCATGGGCGGTCTGCTCGGATTTGCAAGCGTCGAAATCGACGCGCCAGATCTCGACGTCCTGCTTGCAAACGGCTGCCTGGTTCTCGGCGTTTTGGCGGAACAGCATGCGCTTGGCGTCGCATTCCTGCTCGTTGCCCAGACCGAAGAACTCGCCTGCCGGCGTGTTGCTCGCATAGGTGACGGGCATCTGGAACACTCCCTCGCGCCCAGGCTTGGAGTTCTCCGCACCCTTGATCACGATGGCGCCGTCCTTTACGGGCGCGCGGTTCGCCCACTCCCATTCATGGATGAGGTCGTCGGCACGCTCGGTGTAGGCTTCACTGCTGCCGACGCTTGCGGCTACGCCGCAACCCTGCTTCGAGGTGCCGGTGTTCTGCGTACGCACGGTGCGCTTGCCGGCAAGGCGGGTGAAGTACTGGCAGTCGTCGGGGTTGGCCAGCGCCAGCGCCACCTTGCCGCCCATGGACCCCAAGATCTTGTCGCGGCCGGCGTTTTGGTCGCCGCGCTTGCTGTACTTCTGCCACTGCTTCAGGTCCTGCGTGGCGCAGTAGGCGTGCAGGCGGTACGAGCGTCCAAGGGTGACGATCTCGGCCATGGCATCCACTTTGGGCAGGTTCCCCCATTCGTCGCCGAGGATCGCGGTCTCGTGCGGCAGGCGGCCGCCGTTCTTGTCGGCTTCGGTTTGCGCGATGCGCCACCACTGGTTAAGAAACGCCGTCATGAGCACCATGTACGGCGCGTTCTCCTCCAGCAGGTGCATGTACACGACGGTCTTCTCGCGCACCATGTCGCGAATAGAGACGTCGCTTGCCGCAGTGATGCGGCGGATGCCTTCGTCGTTGAAGATGCTCAAGGCCTCCTTCAACGTGGACAGCACGTTCTTGCCGGCCGTGGTTACGCCGCCGTCGGAAAGGAAGTCGACCGCCGCGGCGTAGGCCGGGTGATCGGGGCCGACCTCGCTACTGCGGATGAAGTCCTTAAGCGGCGCGGAGGGGTCCTTGCCGTCGCCGGTGGTGCCGCGGTTGAACATGTCGCATACGGTTGCCATGTTCTTCTGCGAACGCGGGATGTTGGCGAAGGCCACGATGAGCAGGCACGCCGTCAGCGCGGAACGGGCCGCCTTGGGGAAGTAGGTGTTGCTCTCGCCGCCGATGGGCACGAGGTCGGCCGCGGTTTGGCGGGCGGTCAGCTGCGCATCGCCCACGTTGCCGGCCTCTGCGAACTCCGAGATGAGGTCGATCGGGTTGAAGCGGCTGGCGCCGGGGTAGCCCCTTAGGTCGAACACGATGCGACGGTAGCCGAGCTCGAGCGCTTTGTCGCCCGTGAGCTCCAGCATCTCGTTCTTGCCGGTTACGATGAGGTTCCACCCGGCGGCCATGCAAAGATGCAGTGTCTGCAGGTAGACGAGCCATGATTTACCTGAGCCGGTCTTGCCCGTGATGGCCCAATGCGGGATCGAGCTGTCGAATAGATAGCCCTTCTTCGAATTGCCGATTACCAGGCCGGCTTTCTGGGGAGTGCCCTTGCCATTCCAGAAGTCGTTCTTCTTGTGAAGTTCCTGCATTGACGTGATGAGCTTGGCGTCGCCTAGAATGCCGCCGGAGACGTTGCGCTGCTCATCCTTTTTGTAATGCTGCATGAGCAGCAGCAGGCCGAAGATGAGCATGACGAAGCTCAGCCAGAGCATGAATGCGGGGACCCCGTGCTCGCTCGCGAAGAGCTGTGCGATGTACCGGCCCAAGCCGCCCATCGGGTCACCGCTGACGAGGATCGTCCATAGCGGCTTGAAGTTCGTCCCGTCCTTAAACAGGATGTTGCCGGCCATCGGCACGCCGACGGGCGCGGCGATGACTGCGATGGTAACGCTGCCGATGGCAAACGCAACCGCCGCGATGGCTTTCTTGGTGCCGAAGTTGTCCATAAGTTCCTTTCTGTGTCCCTACGCGGAAATTCGCGCTTCTGCGATCAGTTCGCTTACTTGCCTTGTGCTTTCCTCGAGCTGAGCGAGCGCGGTCTGCGCCTGCGCTGCGAGTTGCGGAAAGTCCTGGTGGCGGGTGTTCGCATGGCGCAGGAGCTGGTTGAGCAGCCCGCCGATTCTGCGCTCGTTCGAATAGAGGGCCCTGAGGGCTTCGGCATCGACGACGATGCGAGGTCGGCCGTCATCCTCGAGGCAGCGGAAACGCACGAAATCCGAAATGGTGAGCCCGGAGGCCCCGGCCGCGCGGGCCAGAGCCTCGTAATCGGACTGCGACATGCGGACGTTCAGGCGCTTGGCGCGCTTACTGGTCATCGCTCGCGGCCTCCGTCCTGATGTGGCTTAGCGTGAGCACGGTGCCCTCGCGGGTACGTGCGCGCTGGTAGGAGATGCCGCGACCGGCCATGAAGGCGGAATGCTCGGCGAGGTGCTTGCCGAACGCCGCGACGCTCACGCCCTCGGCGCCGATCTCGCCGAGCAGCTTGGTGGGGGTGCCCTGCCACTGAGACGGGTATCCCGCCATGAAGTCGATGGTGCGCAGCACGTCGTCGGGGACATCGCGCTCTTCTAACTCTTCCTGGCTGGTCTTTTCGATCAAGAGCCAACGGCATTGGCGGAAGCGGATCTTGAGCTCCAAGAACTCGCGGTCGCGCCCTGTCAGCGAGAGGGTCGCGTTGCCGTCTGCGCGGTTGACGTTGGACAGCACCATGGTGCTGTCGGCGCAGCCGGTGATGCCATTCGTGCCGCTCACAGTGTTGAACACGTCGGAGTCGCCTTGCTTTCTGGTGTGATGCACGACGACGATGGCGATGTGCGACCTGTCGGCCAGCTGCTTGAGGGGTGTGAGGTCGTTATAGTCTGCGGCGTAGGCGTTGTCATTCTTGGAGTCGCGAACCATCTGAAATGTGTCGATGATTACGAGCTTGGTGGCTGGGTGTTCGGCCAGGTAGTCCTCGATCTGGGGGATGAGCCCGCTGGTAACCTTCTCCGCAGCGACCGCGAAGTCGACATTTCCGCTGGTCTCGTCGAGCAGCTTCCACGCTCGGGTTTTGATTCGGCGGCGCGGGTCTTCGAGCGCAAGGTATAGAACATCGCACTTCACGGCGGCGAAGCCCAGAAACTGATCGCCCTGGGCGACGCAGATGGCCATATCGAGCGACATCCACGACTTGCCCACTTTTGGCGGGCCGACGAGCAGGTGGAGGCCCGTGGTGACGAAGTCCTCGATGACCCAGTCGGTTTCCTCCTGGGGCTCTTGCAACACTTCCGCGAGTGAGAACGTCTCAAGCCTACCCATTGCGACCATTGCCCTTCGCCGCGGGGAACACGATCCAGCGGCCGCGGTAGTCTTTGACGATCTCGCGCTCAAGGGAGCGGGCCAATGCGTGAAGGCCGTCCTCGAGGTCGCATACCTTGCGGGCGAGCTCCACGTTGTCGGGCCAGCATTCGAAGCCGTGTTCCTCGAGCATCTGGCTCTCGGCTGCTAATTGCTGATAGAAGCTAGCGGCGTTCATGGCGGGCTTCCTTTCGGCGTTTCTCGCTGAGCGGCCAGGTGATGTCGATGGAGCCGTGCTCGGCAAGGTAGTCGTCCAGCTTGCTCGCCGGAACGAACACCGCATGACCGATATAGACGACGCCCACCTCATGCATGAGTAGCAGCGCCTTGCTTCGGCCGCAATCGAAAAGCCTGGCGAAGTCCTGCCACCCCAGGAATGGCTTGGTTTGATTCCTTATTTCCCGATCCGTCATCGCTCTCGTCTCCTTTCAGGCGGTCGTATTGACCGCTCGGTCGATGTGGATACTGCCGGCGCGGATCCATGCGCCGATGCCAACCGGTTGGCAGGTGAAGCTTCGCATAAGTGACACGATAAACCGATTAAGAATCTAAAATCAGATGGCAGACGCGCTAGAAAAATCTCATGACACGCTGGGGTTTTGTTTTGACACGACAAATTTTAAGTCTAATTTCACTTGGATTAAGTTGGAATGGGCTAAAATTGTCGTGACCCAAATAGATAGGAGCGTAAACATGAGCCCAGAGGAATCGCGAGCGATTTGGGAAGCGGAACAAGCCAAGGAGAAAGCAAGAAGGCAAGCCCTCTTCGAAAGCTTGCACTCATGCCCCAAGTTGAGCGGAAACAGTTGTTTTCACGCCAGCGACAACGGTCTCGGCTCGACGTTTGATGGCGCGCCAATCTTTTGGTTCCAGGGCACAAGGAAAGAAGGCGCCCCCGATGCCAGGACGAAGAAGTCGGAACGGTCCGACTTCGTCTGGCAGAATGCCGTCGATGCCCTTTTGGCCTTTGCAAACATTGCAGAGATAACAGCTCCGTATTGTTGGGCGAACGACCCTCGCCCATTGAGTCCCGAATGTGGCTCATTCGGGAAGAAGGGAGAAAAGGTCCTCAGAAAAGAAGCAAGCAACTTCGTGAACCAGTTCGGGCTGCCTCATATGAGTTCGGATGGCTGGGGCCCGGGAACGAGGAGAAACCTGCTGGAACCGAGACGCCTTTCCTTTTCCGAGGATTACGAAAAGGATTTCGAAGATCTTATCGCTTCAGAGAATTCCAGGCTGAAAAACGCACGCAACGGTCTTGAAATCGGGTTTCTTCAACACCGCCTTAAACGTAGCGGCCTATTGGTCGAAGGCGACAAGGAGCTCACGGCCGAGAGAATCTTCTTCCACGGAATGAAGCGCTTCGCCAAAGACTTCTCCGGCCTCAGCGGAATCGAGAAAAAGATCGACCTTCTCGAAGAAAAGAAGAAAGAGCTTGAGGCCGAAGAGAAGATCGCTATTAAGAGGAAATACCGAGAGAGCGCACTCCCCGACGGTTCGATCGACGAGTCTATCTTCGATCGCTATCTCGAAGAAGAAAACCGCTGCATGAACGAGATTCGTCATCTCCACCTCGACAAGGGCGACCTGCTCCATGCATGCGAGTGCGCATATAGGCTTTTCAGCGAAGAAGAACGTGACAGCTTGTCGCATGATGGGTACATCACGCTCGACGCTTGGGGGGTATACCAGATCGCGCTTCTGTTCCGTGATGCGATGGAACTTTACATGGCGATCAATGGTGATGATGCTGCGTTCAACCGCGTTCTCGGCAAGATCCACATGGAGTTATTCGATGTGGAGTCGGTCGATCCCGGGGACGGATGCTTTGACCCTTCCGCCGTGAAAACGAAGGTTGAGGGTTGCTACACCATTTGGTTCGAATCATGCGGCTCGGACTGGGATAATCCGGGTTCCAACAAGACCCGTGACTCTTATCAAGTAGAGCTTTCCCACTGCCGCTTGAGCCTTTCTCGAAAAGAGTATTGGGGCATTACGAAACAGGAGGATTACGGTTGCGGCAGGGCCGTTCACATCCTTTGCTTCCCAGGCGAGACCCCTGATGATTTCAAAGATATTGCTCGCAAATACCTGAAAGACTTCCTCGATGGGTTGATCGAGGAGGGCGTTTCGCTCAATTACAAAGGCTTATTCGCAGAGGCCGGCAGAATTAACCCCGAGAGGCCGTTGGTGAAGGTCAACGATTTCGGCGTTGACCTCGTTTGCACGCTTTGGAACGTAATGGACCTGATCAACAGGGGAAAGATCCCGTTTGAGCTCGCTCGCTGCGAATTCTGCGGGAAGTTGATGAACGTCGCGCGTGAAAGGGGCAATACCCGCAACGTCTGCGATAGTAGCTGCCGGAGTCAGCTCCGCAAGCGCAAGGCGAAAGGCGTCGAAAGCGAGCGAGAGAGAATCCGGCGAGAATTCTTCGCGTTCGCCGAGTCTGAAGAGGCGGTGCATATCGGCATGACGTCGTATATGGGACCGGAAATGCAGCCGAAGGAAGAGGAGCCGGGGCTTTTCGATGCGGCCATCAGTTTCCTCTGTAGCTTCTTTGGCAAATAGGTTGGTTGCAGGTGTTGCGTGCTGCGGGCATCCCCTCACAGCTGCCACATCTGCAACAGCCGCCACGCTACAGTTCCAGCAGCCCGCCTATGGTGTCGGCTGCAGTCCGGTCGTTCTGCTCGATTGCATGGGCGTAGATGTCCATCGTGAGCGATGCGGTCGAGTGGCCCAGGCGGTTTTGGATCGTCTTGATGTCGGCACCTTGGCCGATAAGCAGCGTCGCCTGCGTATGGCGCAGCTCATGCAAATTGAAGCCGTGGAACCCGCTACGCGTGTATCGTTTGATTCCCTGACGGTCGTACCAGACTTCCTCCTTGTCGAACGAGCCCAGCTCATGCTCTACGAAGAAGTTACGGCGCCATTTGTCGAACGCCGCTGGTGATATGAACCCGCCGGTCTCGTTCGTGCAGACCGGCGTCGTGCCGGGAACATCCCCACCTCCGAAGAACAAATCGGACTGCATGATCATCCATTCGGTGAGAAATTGAACGGTGCCGTCGTCGATGGCCAGGTTGCGCTTCGATTTTTCGCTCTTGGGGTCTCGGCGCACGCCCTTGCTATCAAGCTGCTTATGAATGTAAATGCGCTTGCGAACAAGATCGACGTCATCCCAGATAAGCCCAAGAGCCTCGCCTCGGCGAACGCCCGTGGCCAAGGCAAGCCATACGGCCACGATTCGCCCGTTGCGGCCTGATGTTTTGAGGTCATGCGCAAGCTGCATCGCCTGCTCCTGGGTAAGGGAGCGGCGCTCCTTGGCCTTTGGGCGCTTGACGTCGTCGATGAGATCGCAAGGGTTGCGCTGAATGATCTCCTCTTTCACCGCCTGCTTTAAAACCTGGCTAAGTTTCTGGTGCAGCTTGTGCAGAGCGCTGGGGGTCATGCCGTCCTTGCGCAGTCGCGCATACGTCTTGTTGATAGTCGCTGCATCTATCTTCTGTATCGGCGTGCTCCTGAAGATGGTCTCGATGCGCTTGATTTCAATCTCATCGCGCTCAAGCGAGAGGGGAGACAGGCTGGCTATTGCCTTGCGGCGTTCGTGGAACTCGCGCGCGTAAGCTCCCATCTTGAGCATGGAATGCTCGTTGTTCAGCTCTTCCTCAAGCTCCGAGCGGTACTTCTCCATCTCAATGCGCGCTTTGGCCTTATTGCCGTGAACTGTGCGCTGTGGAGACCATTTGCGCTTTCCGCCTGGGGACTCCGGTGGAAGGCGAAGGCGGATGCGATACAGCTTTCCGCGCTCGACTTCGACGATGGATCCCTCGCCATCTATGACGATGCGCTCTTGGTTCAATGTTTCTCCCAACTGTCACGGTTTTGCGTTGGGCAGAGCATAGCATCAAGTGGTCCCATAGGTGGTCCCGAAGTGGTCCCACCCTCCAAATACCCCCAAGAGACGCCAAACTATACCAACTTGCTGACCTGGGGTTTTCAAGCTACAATAGACAATACCAACCAAGAACAACTTTCTGAAAACTAGGGCTCATAACCCGGAGGTCGTTGGTTCAAATCCAGCCCCCGCGACCAAATGTTCAAGCCACCTTCGGGTGGCTTTTTTGTTACCATGCCCCATCACCACGCGAGCAGGTTCTTGCCCTTGAATACGATAAAGGCCAGCGCATTTTCGAAGATGAACTTATTCAAGATTCATCAATTGACGACATCGATCACGATGTTCTCGACCGTTACAAGTCGCTGCTCGGCACTGAATCGTCAGACGAGCAGGTGCTTAAAAGCAGGCGGTTCATGCGCGATGGGAAACTGACCGTTGCTGGCGCTCTTCTGTTCGTGCAAGACCCCTCCGTCATGATGCCGCAGGCACGCGTCCGAGTCTTGCGATACGACGGCGTAAAGATGGAAACGGGCAAACGACTCAACATCACGAAAGAGCGAACGTTCTGCGGCCCTTTGCCCAAAGTCATCCAAGATGTGCACCTGCTTATCTCAAGCATGCTGCGAGAGTTTCAATTTTTAGGACCCGATGGCACATTTCAAACAGTTCCCGAATACCCCGAGTTCGCTTGGTTTGAAGGTCTCGTTAATGCCGTAACGCACCGAGATTACTCTTTTCGGGGCGACTACATTCGCATCTCTATGTTCGATGACCGTCTTGAAATTACGAGCCCCGGGAAACTTCCCAACATCGTCACACTGGACAATATGAGAACGACCCGCTATTCGCCTAGCTTTCGCCAGCGGACGCGTCACAACAAAAGAACTTGCCGAAGAAATTGACAGGGGCTCTACGCTCTGCTCCAAGGTCTTGAGAGGACTCGTTAAAAAAGCCTTCTCGAATGGCATGGCACCTCTCCAAACGACCCTCGCCAGTATTATTCTTTGACGGAGTAGAACCCTCCATCGCATACGCGCAGTGCTCACCACAAGAATCGCGAGCACCCAAAAAGCGCCCCGGCCACTTGTGATTACGGTGCATCACAGCACCTTTCGAGAGCCAAACCTTACGCGTCGATCTCTCTCAATACTAAGCGGCGGGCAAGGGATAATCTCTTGCCCGCCATTCGGAAAATGCACCTATAGCTTAACTTTCACGCCTCGCTTCACCGGTCACGCCCTACGCATTCGCCAGCGGGGTGGGAACGGCGTAGACGCGAGCGGCGTTTTCCTGGTCGAGGTCGTACAGCGCCTTGGCATCGCTGCCGAACAGCCTCATGCGCGACACCTGCTTCTCGGCGTTGTCTTCTTCCTCCTGCTGCTCCTCGATGAACCAGTCGAGGAACTTCATGGTGCGGTAGTCCTTCGCCTCAAGGGCGGCGGTGTAGATGTCGTTGATGGTGCTGGTGATGTACTTCTCATGCTCCAGCGCGGCCTCCAGCGGCTCCAGGTGGTTGCTGAAGGTCTTGTCGGGCTGGTCGATGGCCTGCAGCTTCACCTTGCAGCCGTTCTCATGCAGGTACTTGCGGAAGATGAGTGCATGGTCGCGCTCCTCCTGCGTCTGGATCTCGTACCAATGGGCGAAACCCTCCAGGCCCTCTTCCTGATAGTAATCGGCGAACGACAGGTACAGGTACGCCGAGTACAGCTCCTTGCGAATTTGGTCGTTAATCAGCTCGTACACCTTTGCATCCATTGCGAATCCTCCTTTGGGGACAAAGCCGGCAGGCGCCGGGTTTCGAACACCCTCATAGTAGCACCGCAATGCAAGCATCTTCACATTTCCATCGCTTGGCGGGGTAAGGCGCAGGGCGCATGGGCGGGGTACGCGAAGGAAACGCCCCGGCAGCACGAGCGGCATCGGCAGGAGCGCCATGAGGGTGGCGTCCCAATGACGCATCAAGCCGCCGCACCAGCCGTGCTTCGCTGATACGTCAAGCAGCTGCGCGCCCGATGCAACGCCAAGGCAGCCACCGGCGCTTCGCTGCCGGGAGTTCCGCTTACCGCCCACAGCGTCGCGTCGCAGACAAGCAGCACGACGTGAAGCGCCAGGATGCCCATGAAGTAGAGCGTCGCACGATGGCGATGGCCCGCTTCCAGGAAGCATGCGATCAGCAGCAAGCCCGCCACCAAGGCAGCGAACAGCTCCATACCCACGCTAAACGCAGAAAGCGTATTGATTGAGTTCAGCAGCCCCCCATGGGAACCTTCCCCGCGATTTCGACCAGCAACGCATTCATTATATCCGAGACAGATTGCAGCACCTTTTCGCGGAAGCTCACGTTGTCTTATTCCCTAGCAGGTTGTTGAAAACGGGTGCAGTTTTGGCAAGAATCCGGGATTCCTGCATGCCTGCGCCCCCATGACCTTCGTTTTGGCAAAAATCTTGGGTTTCTGTAGCGGCAAACCACCCTTGGAGCCTGGAATTGGCAAGAATCCGGGACTCCTGCACCGCTCAAGCCTTTCCAAGGCTACAGAAAGCCGAGATTCTTGCCACAGGGTTCGTTTCTCGGGCCAGAAGCTACAGGAATTCGCTTTTCTTGACACAGCATCAGGCCCAACCCCGGCTCCAAGCACTCAGGGACGCTTGACACGTCCGCTGACGACGCCCAAACGATAACCGCCGCGGCCGCTGGCGCCCGGCAAAGGAGCTCGCCTTTTCGCGAAAGCGCGAGGCTGGCGGAGGCGGGGCTGGCACCGTCAAAGAGCGCCAGACGCAGAAAGGCCGCTGCCCGGAAGGGTTTGGGCGGCGGCCAGAAGGGAAAGGCGGGGCCAGCGTTGGAAGAGGCCGGCCCCGCAAGGCGGCGCGGGAGGGAAGGCCCGCGCCTTAATTGGGGATGACGGCGCCTTGCGGCAGACGCCTGCGCGGCAGCGGGCGAATATGCTGCCGCGCTACACGAAACGAGCCAGGAAAACAGGCCTCCCGGCCCAGATTCGCCACACGAAAGCGGGGCGAAAGGAACATCGCCTTCGCCCCAAGCGTGATCAAGCAAAAGCACGGAGAACGGGTCGTTGCCGCCAAGGTCCAAAGCGGGGAAGCAAGGTAACAGCCCTCGCCCCATTTTTGCCTGGACGGTCAGCGCATGACAAACGACCTATCCCCTTGCCAGGTTCAAAGTGGGACAAAGGGACTGTCCCCTTGTCCCACTTTTCGGGCAGGTTACAGGACCCAAGCGACCGTCATGGTCACCGGCAGCGCGGCCAGCAGCACCAGCAGGCGCAGCACGAAGCCGCCGATCAGCACGCCGATGTCGGAGCAGGCGCTGATCATGTGCGCCTTGCGGGACTCCTCAAACTCCTTGGGGCTGAAGAACAGCATCTTGGTCTCCAGCACCGTCGGGATCACCAGGCCCACGGCGATGAACAGCACCCAGAAGACCACGGCGTACTTGCCGCACACCAGCGCCTGCACCGAGGCCAGGCCCGCGGTGGAGTTGGTCGCCGTGATGAACAGCAGCGCCGCCACCAGCAGCATCTCGATGCACGGGAAGCAGTAGTGGAACTTCTTGAGCACGCCCACGCGGTTGAACTCCTCGGGGCACTTGAACACGCCGGCCAGCAGCACGGCGGCCATGCCCGTGGACACCGCAGACACCAGGAACAGGATGGGCAGCAGTGCGTTGTTCCACAGCGGGAACGTCTTGCACACGCCCAGCAGGCAGCCGGTGTAGATGGCCACGCAGATGCCGAGCACGGCGCCGACGATCTCGAGGGCCATGGGCACGCGGCGCTTCGTCAGGTCCATGACCAACGCGACCAGCGCGACGATCACGAACGCGGCCAGGATGACGACGCCCCAGGTCATCACGGACCCGAAGTTGGTCAGCAGTAGCGCGAAGCGTAGCGGGTTGTGCAGGCCCGCCTTGGCGTCGAACATCAGCAGCACGAGGCCGACGATGACGACGATCGGCGCGATCCAGTGGCCGAGCTTGCGCATGGTGACCGCTTCAGGATGACGCCAGGCCAGGAAGGCCGAGGTGGCGAACGCGCCGCCGCCCAGGCCGCCTAGGAACAGATAGCAGGCGATGATGCCGCTCCAAATAGGTGTGTACTCCATCTCAGCATCACCTCACGTAATAGACTTTGGACTTGGTAAGGTCGCCGGCGATGGGGGCCGCGTGCGTGGCGGCGATCTCCTTCACCAGCTCGCAGTCCGGGTCGTCCAGGTCGCCGAAGATGCGCGCGCCGGTCGGGCAGGCCGTCACGCAGCTGCACATCTCGGTGCCGCTCGTGTAGTTGGACACGTTGCAGAAGCGGCACTTGTCGACGGCGCCGGTCTTCTCGTTGCGGTTGCGCACCTGGTAGGGGCAGGCGGCCATGCAGTAAAGGCAGCCGATGCAGCGGCCCTGGTCGACCTCGACGATGCCGTCGGGGCCGATGTGGGCGGCGCCGGTCGGGCAGACGCTGGCGCACGGCGCGTCCTCGCAGTGCATGCACTGCAGAGGCACGTGCTCGACGCTCACGCTCGGGTACTCGCCGACCTCGCGCTCCTCGAAGCGGATGAACGAATCGGTCGGGTCCAAGCCGTTCTGGCGCTGGCACGCGGTGCGGCAGGCGTAGCAGCCGATGCACTTCTTGGTGTTGATAAGCATTCCATAGCGTGCCATATGCTATGCACCTACTTTCTTGACGGTGACGACGGCCTCCTGGGAGCAGATTCCGCCGTAACCGGGCTCGATGCGGAAGGGCACGTAGTCCATCTGGCTCAGGCCGACGCCATACGCCGTCTTCTCCTCCTTCGAGGAGCAGCCGTAGTGGCTGGGCATGTACAGCGCGTCGGGGTTGATGCGCTGGGTGACCTTCACCTGGACCTTGCCCGTGTGCTGCTCGTTGGAGACCTCGACGGTGTCGCCGTCGGAGATGCCGAGCTCCTTAGCGCGGCTCGCGTTCATCCACACGCGCTCCAGGCCGTACTGCTTCGTGATGGCCATGAGCGGCTCGCTGTTGGCGGTCTGCGTATGGGTGTGGATGGCCTGCTTGCCGCCGATCAGACGGAAGGACTTGCCATCCTCGGGCACGGCCACCGCAGGCTCGAGCCACTGCGGGGTGCGGGGCAGGCCCGCCTTCTCGCACGCCTCGGAGGCGAACTGGAACTTGCCGGAGGGCGTCTTCCACTTCGGGTACGAGCCGTACTTGAACGCCTTCTCGGGGAAGGTGCTCACGCCGCAGGCGCGCAGGCCGTCGAGGGACAGGCCCACGGTCTTGAGCTGCGCATCGGCAAGCTCCTCGACGGTGAAGTCGAAGTACTGGCCCACGCCGCACGCCTCTGCCAGCTCGGAGAAGATCTGGTCGACCGGGCGGGTATTGGGATGCACCTTCTCGATGACCTGGTCGCGGATAGCCACGGCCGGGATCTTGCCGCCGTAGAACTCGGGGAGCTCGAGGCGCTCGAGGTAGCTGGTGTCGGGCAGGACGTAGTCGCACGCGTGGCACGTCTCGGTCATCTGGACGTCGATGCACACCGACAGCTCCAGGTTGGCCAGGCACTCCTGCAGGTAGGCCGGGTTGGAATAGCCCGCCACCATGTTGGAGTTGTAGAAGAACATGCCCTTCATCTTGCCTTCCTTGGCAAGCTGCGCGGCGTAGACGTTGACGCCCATGCCGGACAGGGACAGCGGGTACTCGGACTGACCCGCGATCTTCGCCTCGACCTTGGGCACGGACGGGAACTTGGCCTTGTCCACGTCGCCGGCCTTGACCGACGCGCTGAACAGGGCGCCGCCCTTCTGGTTCCAGCAGCCCAAAAGGCCGTTGAAGCAAGCGACGGCACGTGCCGTCTCGCCGGAATTGGCGTAGCTGCAGCCATAGGCGCCGCGCCAGCTCGGCTCGATGCAGGCGGCAGGGGCGCACTCGGCGAACTTCACCGCGATGCGCTCGATGTCGATGGCCTTCAGGCCGGTGATCTTAGCTGCCCACTCGGGCGTGTACTGGCCCAGGGTGGCGACCCACTCGTCGAAGCCGACTGCCTGCTCGGACACGAACTTCTTGTCGTACAGGCCGCGGTTGACGAGCACGTGGCTCATGGCAAGCACCAGCGCCAGGTCGGTGCCCGGGTTGATGGGCAGCCACTCGTCGGCGAAGGCGATGGAGTTGTTCAGGCGCGGGTCGACCAGCACGATGTACGCGCCCCTCTCGTGCGCCTTCTCCAGGGCGTGCAGCTGGCTCGGGCGGATGGCATCGGCGTAGCTGCGGCCGATGAACATGCAGGCCTTGGCGTTCTCGACGTCGGCCAGGTAGTCGCTCGCGCCGATGACCTGCGTGAAGCCCGCGTTCTTCGACATGTTGCAGGCGGCGCCGTGCGTGTACACGTTGGCGCTGCCGAGCGCCTGCATGAAGCGCTTGGTGTAGTAGGAGCCGGACGGGCGCGGGTCCTGGATCATGGCCAGGGCCTCGGGGCCGTCGGAGCCGATGATGGACTTGACCTTCTCCGCGATCTCGGAGTAGGCCTGGTCCCAGCTGATCTTCTCGAACTCGCCCTTGGCGTTCTTCTTCAAGGGGTCGGTCAAGCGGTCCTCGGAGTAGGCGATGGACGCGTAGCCGTATGCGCGGCCGCACAGCGTGCCCTCGCAGTGGGGATGGCTGGGCTCGCCGATCATCTTGGTGAGCTTGCCGTCGACCACGTACCCCTTGAACCCGCACTTGGAAGAGCAGGAGTTGCACAGCGAGTAAGCGGTGTGGGATTCCACATCCTTCGTCCCGCTCGCGTCAGCCTGCTCCCAGGCGCCAAAGCTCATGAAGCCCGCACCGGCCGCAACTGCTGCGACCCCGGCGCTGCCGGCCAGAAAGCTTCGCCTGGTAATAGCGTTTTCTGACATTGCTGATTCCTCTCTATATGCATCCTGCGTCATCGTTTCATCCATGATGCGAACCGCCATCAAGCCGTCTGGCCGGATTCGGACTCGGCGCGCTGTTCCGCGCAGATGCCCAAGATCACGTCGACCAGGCTGATGTAGAACCGCGCGTCATCGTCAAGCTTCAGCAGCTTCAACCGGTAATCGGTCAGCCAATCGAAGCGCTCGGCCACAAACTGACGGGCCTCGGCGTCCATGCCGCTTCGCAGCAGCACCGCCACCAGGTCGAGCTCCAACGCCAGGTGATCGGGGCAGTCGGCATATTCCGCCGGCACCTCCAGGCCCAGCTGCTCGATCAATGCCCGCATATAACGCGCCGAAGCGCCCAGATACAGGCCCTTCTGCTTGCCGATAAGCGGATTCACGTTGCCGGGGGTGCTCCAATCCGTGTACAGCGACTCCACGGGAATCGCCGACTGGGGAAGCCCTCCGGTGAAGTGACGCGCCGCAAACCCCTGCTTCTCCTCGAAAAGCGGAGGGCAGAACAGCTCGTCGACCTCGTTGTCGGAAAGGAATTCCTGCATGGGCGCGCGCACCTGCATGCGCTCGATGGGGCTTGCCTGCTTGCCGAAACGCGTGTCGTCTTGCAAAAGACGGCGAACACCGTCCATGAACTCGGCCCAGGCTGCGCTGTGCGTCATCTGCTTCCATTCGTCCTTTTCAACGGAACCGAAGCACTTCGAAAGCACCGAGAACACCGCTGCGTCGTCCATCATCTCGCGCTCACTCCTTTCCTTGGTCGCGGTTATAAGGTCATCGACCTTTCACATCCCGCGCTTGCCGCGCGGGCGTTCGCATCATGCGGGGTATATCGCCCCGAAACGATTACGCGGTGACCGCGGTCGTCGTGCGAACGATGCCCTCGTCGATGATCTTCTGCGCGATATCCTGCCAATCGATGAACTGGATGGCGCCGTTGGGGCACTGCTCGGCGCAGCGGCCGCAGGAGATGCACTTCGTGGACACGCCGGTCTCGGTGTCGACGCGGGGCATGTTCCAGGGGCAAGCCTGGCTGCACATGCCGCAGCCGATGCACTTCTTGGTGTCGACCGTGCGGGCGCCGGTCTTCTCGTCGGCGTAGATGGCGTGGACCGGGCAGTACTTCACGCACTGCGCGTCGGCGCACTGCTTGCAGTGCTCGACGGTGAACTCGCAAGCACCCTTGCCGTCGCCGAAGGAGCCGTCGCCGGTGTCGGCGGACTTGCCCCAGTAATAGTTATCCCACACACGCACGCGGGCGATGTGCTGGCACACGCGGCCGTCGTTCTTCAGCGTGCACATCATCTCGCAGCGCTGGCAACCCGAGCAACGGGCGCGATCGGTGACGATCATCTTGGTGGGCGTGGTGCGCAGCTCGATGCGGCCGGATGCGATGGACTCCTGGGTGACGCCCCAGCTGGCCAGCGCGCCGCCGACGACCAAACCCGCAACGCCGCAGCCGGCCATGGCCAGCACGTCGCGGCGGGTGATGTTCTTCTTGACCGGGGCGCTGCCGCTTGTATTCGTATCTGACATTCTCAGTACTCCCCCTCACATATATTGGTGAGTCGCTACCTTGCGCCGGTTCCTCCCTCAGCCGAGGCCTCGTCCGCCTCGTCCCTTCTGATTTCCGGCGCACACTCTTCGCCCTTTCCGGGTCACGCAACAAAAAGCAGTATGCGGCTCACCGCTTTTTCGGTATCCCCTCTTTGGGGGTCAATGCGATCGAATTTGTCCCCTCATTCGCCGAAAAATCGAATCCGCTCGCCGTTTACCAGGCTATTTCCATAAATTACCCTCAAAGAGGGGATACCCGGTTCATACGGTGCGCAACACTGCCCAGTGACGAATTGTCGTCTGCACCCGAATCGCCCGACATGTCACGCAACGCATGTATCGAGAAGAGATTTGGAGATGCAACATGGCTGACGAGAAGTCATACGGCTGGGCCGGCAAGATCCTGCGCGTCAATCTGACGACGGGCAGCATCACCACCGAGTCCACCGCACCTTATAAGGAATACATCGGCGGCATGGGCCTTGCCAACAAGATCATGTACGACGAGGTACCGGCTGGCACCGATCCTCTTTCCGAGGAGTCCAAGATCGTTTACGCCGTCGGCCCGCTGACCGCTTCCGGCGTGCCGCTGGCTGGCCGTACCACCATTAGCTTCCTGTCCACGTTCAGCAAGGACCATCTGGTCGTCGACGCACACTGCGGCGGCATGATCGGCGCCCGCATCAAGCTGGCCGGTTACGATGCCATCATCGTCGAGGGCAAGTCCGACAAGCCGGTGTACCTGCACATCAAGGACGATCAGGTCGAGATCAAGGACGCCTCCTTCGTCTGGGGCATGGGCACCCGTTCCACCACCGAGGCCCTGAACCGTCTCGAGGGCAACCGCGCCTGCGTGGCCACCATCGGCCCTGCCGGTGAGAACCTGCTGCCCTACGCCGTCATGATGAACTCCCGTAACCACTCCGCCGGCGCCGGCCTGGGCTGCATCATGGGCTCCAAGAAGCTCAAGGCACTGGTCGTCGAGGGCAACGGCAGCGTGAACGTCAAGGACCCGAAGGCCCTGGCCGATCTGTCCGACTACATGCTGCGCGAGATCGTCGGCTCCAACAACAACCATGTCGTGCCGTCCACCCAGCAGGAATGGGCAGAGTACTACGACAAGGGCACCCGTTGGACCGCTCGCAAGGGCCTGTACTGGGCCGACGCCGAGGGCGAGCCGATCGAGACCGGCGAGCCGAAGCCGGGCGAGATCAACACCGTCGGCTACCGCTGCATGAAGACCACCAAGGACGAGGGTCCCGAGGCCGAGAAGTACACCATCAAGATGAACGGCTGCCACAGCTGCCCGATTCACTGCTACTCCGACATGCGCGTGCCGAACGCCAAGAAGAACGGCGGCTTCGAGATCACCGGCAACACCTGCGTGCCGAACTTCCCGTTCTCCATTTACATGGTGAAGATCCTGGGCAATCACACGTCGGTGAAGTTCGGCACCGAGGACGGCCTGATCTGGGACCAGGTTGTTGGCGGCACGATGGACGATTTGGGCATGTGGTGCAACTACGCTCAGATTTACCGCGACATCGCGCATTGCGTGTCCAAGGGCATCTTCAAGAAGGTGCTGCCCGAAGACGAGTACAACATGTTCGACTGGCAGAAGTTCGAGAACAACGACCCCACCATTATGGTCGAGCTGCTCAAGCACATCGCGCAGAACGACAACGAGATGTCCTATCTGGGCCACGGCCCGCTCGTGTGGTGCCCGCGTTGGGACGACATGGAGTGGTTCGACACCACCGCAAGCTGCCTGATCAACTACCGCGGCTGGCCGGTGCACCACGCCATTGAGTCGTATGGCCAGGTCGGCGGTCTGCTGAACATGGTGTTCAACCGCGACCCCATGATTCACTCGCATCAGAACATGCTGCAGTGCGGCCTTCCGCACGAGCTGAAGCAGCAGATCGCTGCCGAGCTGTGGGGCGGCGAGGACGCGCTTGACCCCGAGAAGAACTACACGCCGATGAACGAGCACAAGGCAAACTTCTGCTGGTGGTCGATCGTCACCGACGTGCTGCATGACTCGCTGACGCTGTGCAACTGGGTGTGGCCGATGGCCCAGAGCCCGTCGAAGGACCGCAACTACCGCGGCGACCTCGACCTGGAGGCCAAGTTCTACAAGGCCGTCACCGGCGAGGATGTCACCACCGACGAGCTGTACAAGCGCGCCGCCAAGATCATGACGCTGCAACGCGCCAACACCGTGCGTGGCATGACCGACAAGGACGGCAAGATCGGCTGCAACGACTGCCGCACCATCCACGACGTGATCACCGAGTGGCCGTTCACGAAGGACCCCGACAAGCAGCCGTTCACGCAAGGCACCGACAAGATGGAGAAGGAAGACTTCCAGAAGGGCCTGACCATGCTGTACGAGAAGTTTGGTTGGGATTCCGAGAAGGGCTGCCCGACGGCCGACTGCCTGGACTACTACGGCATGGACGACGTCAAGGCCGAGCTGCAGAGCCTGAACCTGCTGCCGTAAACGCTAAGCTGGCAAGCTAGACCGGCAAAGCAAGCTTGAATCGCAAACGCCCCCCGTTGCGCAGACAGCGGGGGGCGTTTTTGCGTTCTAGGGTTAGCAAAAAAATGCGCCCCGAGCGAGACTGCTCGGGGCGCATTGCATTGCGCACTGCCGCTGCGCGCTAGACCCTCATCGGGCATTACACGTCGGCAGGGCGCTCCACCGCATCGTATTCGGCCAGCGATGCCGCATAGCCGGACTCGAGGTACTGCGTGGAATAGTAGTACACGTCGCCGTTGGATGCCTCGGTGCGCTCAATGTCCGGATAGTTGCCGGAATCGCGCACAGCCTGCCACGTTTCCTCGATCTGCTCGTCGGTCATGCGGAAGGGCGGGTTCTTCAGGCACTCGGCGGCATAGGGGCGAGGATACACGCGCGAATCCTCGCGCACACACTCGACGAACGTGACCACCGGGTTATCCTCGGCTGCCAGGAATGCCCAGCGAGCGTAGCTGGCAGTCATGAGCGTCTCGTCGTAGAGATAGTAGCTGTGCATACCCATGAGCACCTTGATGCGGTTGCACTTGATCTCCTTGCGCACAGGCGCGGCGTTCTCGTCCTCCACGAGCACCCATTCGCCCTCGATCTGCTCAAGGCGGTAGCCCTCGGGGATGCGCAAGCCGGCGAAGGGGCTCCTGTCGTCCTCGGCAGGCTGCTCATCTTCGGCTGCGCTATCAGGGGAACCCGGGGCAGGCTCGGAAACCGCAGGCGTTGCGGCGACGGCGGCGCTTTCGGCGGATTCCGCAGCGTTATCAACCTGCACGGAAGCATTGACGCCCGCGGCGGACTCGGCTTCAGCGGAATCCCCAACGGCTTTCGGCGCCTTATCGGCGGCCTCGGCCGCCTTCGCCTCGTTGTCGGCCTCGATCTGCGCCAAGCGGCGGTTCGGGATCTTCGGGGGCACGCCCACCGCACGAGTAGCAGAACGCACCGCGGCGGCTTTCGCGCGCTCGGCGGCGCGCTCCGCCTCGATCTCGTCCTTGTGTTCCGCCTGGTAATCCTCGAGCCATTCGTACACGAACATCTCGAAGTCCTCGGCCGTCATATGCTCGGGCACCAAACCGATCTCTGGCCAACGCTCGGGCGTGACCAGGTGGCTGTCGGCAGACTGTTTGCGCACGTCATCGAACACATCGGCAAGCGCGTTGTTCTCCGCCAGCTCGCGTGCGGCCGCAAGCTCCTCCTCCGTGGGCTCGTCGGCCGCCTCCCCTTCAAGCGTCTCATCGACGCCGGCTGCGGCAGCTTCCGCATTCCCAGCGGCTGCGACGCCCTGGTTGGCGGCAACCTCCCCCACCGCCGATTCCACGTCTTCCGAAACGACATCCTGACCCAGAGGTTCTCCGGCCGTCTTCATCTGCTCGCTCATTTCGCCTCGCCGGCCTTCTGCTTCGCGATGGCCTCGTTAACCCTCATCTCGACGCGCGTGTCGCGCAGGCTGCAATGCTCGCACATCAGGCACGCCACCGACATCTCGTCGCAGGGCAGCTTCTCGTCCATCTCCGCGAGCGACATACCGCAACGGTACATCCAGTCGCCCACCAGGCCGCGCACGGCCTCGATGGCGAACAAGGTGGTATGGCCCTTGCCCTTCGGCACGCCGTCTACCGCAAGCTCCACGTCCTTGGGCGTCAGCTCCAACGCCTGCGAGAACGTCTTGCCCTCGATCATGGAGCAGATGGCGCTTGCGCAACCGGTCATGGCCAGGCACCCGCGGCTCTTGAAGCCCACCTTCACGAACACCGGGTCGGCAACGGAGTCGTCGACCACTGCGAACAGGCGCAACGCCACCTCGCCGCGCTTCGACTTGCCCACCATGCTCTGCACGTTGAAGCCCTCGGGCTTGCCGGCGTTCTTGAAGTTCGCCACGATGGCGAGCATCGTTTCCGAGTAGCCTTCCACGCCGTTGTCCAGCTCGGTCTGATACACGTCCTTCGTGCGGATCAGCGCACGGTCGTCCGGCTCGTGATAGATGTCACGGCCCTCATCCGGCTCATCGAACGTGATTTCCTGCTCGTTCGCCATATCGATACCCCCTACAGTTAACGTTGCTGTTACTATGCATTATTTCCCTTATGTTATGATGGCGAACATGGCGTTTCGCGCATACCCTCTTTGAGGGAATTTGCGAACAAGTAAGCCGGCCTTTTAGGGAGAGGGACGGCCACCTGGCAAATCGCGCCGCATATACCAGGAGGATCAGTGAGGATCAACGAAGCGGGCAATTCGATCGCTCAGCGCGCACAAGGGCGGGGAGGGGCATCTGCCTCCGGACAACCGGCAAGTGCTTCAAGCGCCGTCGGTGCGAAGCCGAGCGCTCGAACGCGCACAGGCCGCCTTGCGCCCGACGACGCCGCTCACCCTATGCCAACCGGCATGAAGCTGCTCAGCCTGTACGTCCCGCTCCTCCCCTCCATCTTGGGCCTGTGCTTCGCGCGCACGGGGCTTATCGTTGCCGGCTACGGCAGCTATACCCACACCGATGAGGGGATATTCACCGATGGCAGCATGCTCGTGGCGCTTTCCTTCATGGCCGTTATTCTGCTTGTCATCGGAACGCGGAAGATCCGCCTGAAGAAGCGCACCACCAACCGCATCATGCGCACGTGCGTTGCATTGGAGGCGCTGTGCGTGCTACTGCTTCCCCTGACCCACATTGCAGGCGCCTTCTGGCCGAACGTGCATTTCTGGCTATGCGCGGCCGTCACGTTCTTCGCATCGTTCGCCATCTTCTATTGGCTGCGCCGCGCACGCGGATGCGGCAGCACCACCGCCGTGCTGTATGTGTTCAGCGCCCTTGCCATCAGTGAGGTGGAGATTTACGTTTGCTCGCTCATCGGCACCTACGGCTTCTACGTTGCCGCCGCTCTCTCCCTCCTGCAGTTCCCCTGCATGCTGAGCGCGCGCAAGAACAAGCTGGCGAACGATATCGAGTCGTTCACGCCCAACGACGACTTCTTCGGATTCGCCACCACGTTGCTGTCGAGCAAACGCTTCCTCACGGCGACGGCAACGAGCATCGGCGTGCTCTCCATCGTGGACGGCTTCTTGCGCGGCTACCCCGACGGTACGCCCATCGCGTTCCAGCCCGCCACCCGGGTTGCATATGGCCTGCTCACCATAGCCATTTGCGTCATCGTCATTTCCTTGATGATGCACAAGCGCAAGAGCGTCATGACCGTGGGCATGTTCATCCTCTTGGAGCTGTTCGCGTGCGCCGCACTGGTGCTGTATGCGGCCTTCCCCGATATGCCGGACATCGGCGCGGTATTCACCACCACGCTCAATGCGTTGCTGGTAGCGTTCACCTGGTATATCATCATCGCATTTATGAGCTTCGGCTGGCGCGACCCGTATTACTACGCGCTGGGCGGCTGGATCGTGTGGCTCGGCTGCCGCGCCATCGCGCGCGTGACGCTGATAAACGTGCAGTCGCTTTCCACGAACGACCTGCTCATCAACGCCATCATGGGCACCTGCGTGGTCATCTCCACGCAGGTGGCGCTCGGCCAGTTCCTCAAGGTCTCCCAGATGGAAGCCGATGAGCGCCACGATCTGCACGTACGCCGCATGGAGCGCCTGGAGAAGCAGCTGTCGCGGGCGCAAGCGAATGTGGAAGCGCTCACGATCTTGAAAAACAACGCTGGCGAATACAGCGAGTGCGCCGCTTGCGCAAATGCGGCGCCTATGGGCGCCGGTGCCGCCGGTGCGGTCGGTACCCCGAACCCCTTGCAATGCGCAGGGGTAATGCCCATCGAAAGCGTCGATCAGGGCGAAACGGCGGACAAGAGCCGCAACGCGCAGCCCGGTTCCAAACGCGGGATGCGGCTGGTGCGGCTGATGGGCCTTGACGAGGGCGATTCCATCGCCGATATCCGCAAGGCCACCATGCGAAACAATGCCGAACAGATGGGCAAGCAGTTTCTGCTCTCCGACCGCGAAATCGAGGTACTTGCGCTGTACGCGCTGGGTTGGACGCAGAAGCGCGTAGCCGAGGAGCTTTACATCAGCCCCAGCACCGCACACGCCCACATCAAGCGCATCTACGCGAAAACGGGCCTGCACTCCCGCCAAGAGATCCTGGATTTCATGGACCAGTACACGTCCTAGGGGTCGGGAAAGATGACGTTTCCGGTAAGCGCCGCGTCAAAAGGAGCCGTACGCCACCCGTTGGAAAACGTCACGCTAGAAGGCGGCGCGCTAAAGGCGCTGCTTCCGAGGCGGCAAGTTAAAACGCGGCGTCTATGGGGTCGCTTATCTCCACGTCCTCTTGACCTCGCTCTAGCGCCGTCAGCGCATCGAGCAGAGGCTGCTGCGTGCCGTCGAGCATGCGCAGATTCATGGTGACTGCATCGGCGAAGTCGGTCGATAGCACCTTGGCGCCGTGGTCTTCCGCCAGGCGCATCAGCTGCTCGTAACGCGGGTACGCTATGCGGATACGCAAATCCACGCAGCGCGACACCACCACCAACTGCGCGGCATCGATACCCGCTTGCGTTGCCTGGGTGTAAGCACGCACCAAGCCGCCCGTGCCCAGCAGCACACCGCCGAAGTAGCGCGTCACCACGCACGCGACGTCGGTCAGTCCCGCATGCTGCAGCACCTCAAGCGTGGGCAGGCCCGCCGTTTTCTGCGGTTCGCCGTCGTCGGAGTAGCGCACGCGGCCCGCCGCGCCCGCACCACCTTCGCGCAAGATGTACGCGTACACGTTGTGCCGCGCCATGCGGTTCGCCGCGCGAATCTCTTCCAAAAACGCCAGCGCTTCCTCTTCGGTTTCCACATGCGCCAAGCTGGCGATGAAGCGGCTTTTCTTCTCCTCGATTTCCGCGACCGCGCGACCTTCGATGGTGGTATATGAGCTCATGTTGCTACTCTCCTGTTGCCATTTGCAGCAGATACACTTCCTCGCGCAGCTCGCGCGCTGCGTCGCGCGTCAGGCGGCCCTCATCGCGCATGGCCTGGATTTCCTCAAGCTCCAAGCGCAGTGCCTCGGCCTCGACGTCGGTGACGCGCGCCTTGATGACCTGGATTTTCTGCGTGTCCATGCTTTGCAGCGCCCCGCGCATGCCGCCGGCGTCCACGCCGATCACGCTGCCTGCCACGTTCGCCCGCGCCAGCACCGCCGGCTCGTTTGCCGCACGCAAAAACGACAGCGTGGAGCGGCACTCCGCCGCCAGCACGCCCGCGCCATCGGCCACTTCCAGATCGGCGTCGTCCATGCGACCCAGGTAGTAGTTGAGCGCGCACTCCTCAAGTTCGATGCGCAGCTGACGGCTACGCTCAAGCTGCAGCTCATCGTCCACCACGTGGCGAACCATGCGGTCAAGGTTGCGGCACGTGTGCATCACGCCAACCTTCACGCGGCTCCACACCTCGCCAAGCTTCTCGCGGCGCGTATGGGCGCGCATCAGCAGGCGACGGGCACTGTTCAGGCGCTCAAGTTCCCGCGAGCCCTCTTCACGCGTCAGGTCGCCCGACTGCATGCGCGCCTCGACCATGCGCGTTTGCGCAGCCAGCGCGCCCGCACGCAGTTCAATCAGGCGCGGCGCCGACGTGTTCTGACGGCGCAAGCGCTTGATGCGCTCGCTGTACTGGCGAATGACGATCTGCGTGGACGACTCGTTCTGCGGCGTTTTTTGCTCGCGCAGTTGGCGAATGACGCGCTTCAAAATGTCGATGGTGACGGCGTTGACGTCCTGCTCTTCCGTTTCATCAGGCGAATCATCCTTCGGCGCCAGCACCGGCACCACGAAGTTCGCCAGCAGCAACGTGCACAAAATGACGCCGGACGCCAGGAAGATGAGCGTGTCGCGCTGCGGGAACGCCTCGCCTGTGGACAGCGTGAACGGGATGGTCATGATAATGGACAGCGTGACGGCGCCCTTCGGGCCGGACAGCGTGGTGACCAGCGCGTCGCGCACCAGCTGCTTACCCGTGTGGCGCTTCGCGCTGCTGTCGCAGCGTTCCATCACCAGCACCCAGATGAAGCGCACGCCCACCACCAGGGCCGTTACCAGCAGCACCAGGCCGCACAGCAAAAGCGAGCTCACCTCGTCGCTGCGCCACGACGGCATAATGGCCTTCGGCAGCTGCATACCCAACATCACGAACACAACGCCGTTGATGACGAACACCAGCGTCTCCCACACGCTGTTCGACGCGATTTTCAGGCGCGCGGCCACCGGCGTGGGCTTCTGCGGAAGCAGCGTGATAAGCAGACCGGCGGCCACTACCGCCAAGATGCCGCTGGTGCCGAAATGTTCGGCCGCCAGAAATACGATGAACGGCGTGAACACCTCGAACACCACGTGCACCGTGATGCTTTCGTAGCCGTACCCGCGGATGGCCTTCATAGCAAGCAACGCCAAAAAGCCCGCGATCAAGCCGATGGCAATGCCGCCGAAAAAGCTGATAGCGAAGCTTTGCGCGGCGTCCACCAGGGAAAACGCACCTGTGACCGCGGCTGCGATGGCGAACTGGAACGACACGACGCCCGATGCGTCGTTGATAAGCGCCTCGCCCGACAGCAGCGATTTCTGGCGCCCTGTCAGGCGGATGTCCTTGCCCAACGCCGTAACGGCCACAGCATCGGTGGGGCCAAGCGCCGCGCCCAGCGCGAAGGCGGCGGCCAGCGGAATGGACGGCTCGATCCAGTTGAGCACGAAGCCGACTACCAACACGGTCACGATAACAAGCCCGATGGCAAGCGACACGATGGAGCCCTTGTTGTCCCACAACCCGCGTTTGCTTGCGTGCCGCGATTCGTCGAACAGCAGCGGCGCGATGAACAGCACCAAGAACAGCTCGGGATCGATTGCCACATCAACCGGCGTGCCTACCAGCAAGATGACGATTGCGCCAATCGCGATCTGCACCAGCGGCAACGACACGCGCGGCATCATCTGGTCAAGCACCGCCGACACCAGCACCGCGGCCAATAGCAGCAATACGAACTCAAGCATTTCCATGGGCATTCATCCTTCAGCTATGCGTCCCCCAACGTTAGTGAACTCCCATGCTATCAAGCGCACGCCACGCCAAACCAGCGCGCCCGTCAAACGTCACCAAACAGCTAAACAACCCAACCGTGCCCTGGCAAACTTACTACCTACTTACCACTTAACTTACCACGTGGGAAGTTAAGTGGTAAGTTGCGGGGATGTGCGGA
This sequence comes from Senegalimassilia faecalis, assembly GCF_004135645.1. Classification (NCBI taxonomy): domain Bacteria; kingdom Bacillati; phylum Actinomycetota; class Coriobacteriia; order Coriobacteriales; family Coriobacteriaceae; genus Senegalimassilia; species Senegalimassilia faecalis. Next base: position 1,118,288 of record NZ_SDPW01000001.1, on the reverse strand, counting down.
AGGCCTACATGGCGATAGGCTCCGCCATTACGTGAACCGCGTCTATTTTGTCACGATTTTGAACTTTCCGAATCTCAATACAGTCCGAAAAACGCTCGCAGCTACAGAAAGTTGCAAATCGTGCCAAAAACGAGCATACAGTTAGCAGACGAGGCTCGGAAAGTTCGAAATCGTGACAAAACGAAGGCTCTCGATGTTTTCGCATACGGAAACTTCGATTTCGTGCCACGTCTATAGCGGCAAGCAGCTTTAGGCGCCTTCCGATCGCGGCTTCAATTACCGTGGCTTTAATTGTCTTGACTCAATTGCCGTCAAGCGCGAGCTCAGAAGCCGCCTACCAAGTACGGCCGGTTGATGAGCCTGCAGCGCCATTAAGGGGACCGAAAATGTTACCTCGGCGATGTGATGATTGCGTCCATGGTGGTTGATGAGCCTGCGATGTGATGGGGAGATCGAGGATGCCCCTGGATAGCAAAAGACCCGCCGAAGCGGGTCTTTTAAGTTTTAATGGTGCGGGCGAGAGGACTTGAACCTCCATGGGGTTGCCCCCATACGGACCTGAACCGTACGCGTCTGCCAATTCCGCCACGCCCGCGAATTGGCGCCTGTCTCTCAAGGCGAGAATGTATATTACGCTACTTATCCCGGGTATGCAAGCCTAAATTTAAAAAAGATTTCGCGAACCGGAATTTTTTCCAAATCCGCGCTATACGAGGCCCTTTGCCCACGATTTCCAGGTCGCAACGGCAACAATCGCCAGCAACGCCGTGGTGGCGCAAAGCAGTGCGGTATCGATCGGCAGGCCAGAGGCATACGTTGTTGGCAGCACGCCCGTCAGCACCACGCCCGGCCCCAAGTAAAGCGCATCGAAGCCCGCATGCGCCACCGCACACGGCCACAAACTGCGCGACCGCGCGTACAGCACGCCCATTACCAGGCCGAACAAGAACGCTTGACCAAACTTCACCAGCATTTGCAATATCACGGTGGCGCTTGCGGCTGCATCAGGCGCTCCCACGTGCAACAGCGCAAACAAAACCGCGGACAGCAGCACCGCGCGCTTTACAGCCCAATCCGCACCTTCGCCGCCGGCGCCCAACAAGCTCTCAAACGCTTCGATGGCCAGAACACGCATGAACGCTTCCTCGAATGCGCCCGTCAACGCGCAGACGACCAACAACAAAACCAAGCGTTGCGCAAATATACCGACCGAAGGAAACGCCTCGCCCACAAGCGAGCCAGCAAACGCGAAGTCGGCAAAACCCCAGGCCGCAAGCGTTATCACACCGCCGAGCACACCCGCAAACACCACGGCAACGCCAACAGCCATTCCATGTTGCACACTATTCGTACAACGAATACGACGGATCGCACGAGGGCACGCGAACGCCACGGCGCCAATCGCAACGGCAGCAAGCAACGCTTCTTGCAAACACGCACGCGACAGCCCATCGTCCGGCAGCACGCTCATCACCGCAAACGAAACCACCAGCACAACAACGAATGCCGTCAGCGTCTTCCCGCTATTCACCTCGCACCTCCTTCACGCGCTTCCGCAACCCATGCATCCATACACTGTTGGGCGCATGGCATCTTCTGCTCGCCACCCAAAAGAAAGCAACAGCACGCCACCGCCATCAGTCCTCGCGGCGCAACGATCAAATGCTGCGACCAGCAAGGAGGAAGGCAATGCGACCGCCATCGACAATGCGGAAAAGCAAAGCCGAAACGCCGCCATCCGCACTCGCCCTTCCCCAATCGCCCTGCTTGGTTTCCGCGTGGACCCCGATCACCCGCACATGCAGAAAGGGCCGGCGCCTTTTGTGGCACCGACCCTTGCGCTTCGCTATTACCGTAAGCTTTACAGCCCCAGCGCCTTCTTCAGCGCGGACACGCGACGGCGGCTGACCGGGATTTTCTCCTCGACGCCGTTGAGCGTAAGCAGCAGCGTGCCGCCGGCAACGGGCTCGATCTCCTCGACCATGGACAGGTTCACCAGGTAGCCGCGATGCACGCGGAAGAACCCGTGGCCGTCCAGGCGCTTCTCCAGCTGCGCCAGGCTGACGGTGCTGAAGTAGCGATCGGTATCCGTTTGCAGGTACGCGTAATCGTCGCGCGCCATGACGAAGCGGATCTTGTCGATGCTGATGAGGATTTTCTTGCCGGCCTTCTCGACCGGGATGCGCTCGGACTTCTGGGCCTGCGCATGCAGCTGCACGTGCTCGCGCACGCGGGCGATGGCCTGCGCCAGGCGATCGGTTTCGACCGGCTTCACCAGGTAATCGATGGCGTTGACTTTGAACGCGTCCAGCGCGAATTCGCTGTAGGCGGTAACGAACACGACCGCCGGCGGGTACTTCAGGTGCTGCAGGGCTTCCGCCAGCTGCAGGCCCGTTGCCTCGGGCATGTTCACGTCAAGGAACATGACGTCGCAGGGATATTCTTTCAGCTTCTCAATGGCCTCGCGCACGCTTGCTGCCTCGGCCACCACTTCGGTCTGACCCAGTTCGTCGAGCAGGAACTTTAGTTCGGAGCGCGCAGGGGCCTCGTCGTCGACGATCATCGCTTTCAGCATGTTTTGGGGCCTCCTTGCTTTCCTGTTGTGAAGAAAAATGCACTGTAACGGGTCACATTATAGAGCATGGGTGAGGGGGATTTCCACTGCGGCGGCGGAGTGATTTTCTTCGGCGCAAGCGGCGCGAACGGTAGCAATCAGACTTCAGAAGGCCGCTTTTGGCGGTGGGCGGTGTTTTCGGTGAGCAGCATTGACAGGCAAACACCACCCCTTTCGGGGTATTGCGCGACGAAAAGGGCTTGATGAGCGCAGGCAAGGCGCGCGGCGGGGATGACGGGTGCGCATCAGATGCACCAAGAAAGGCATCCGCAAAGCATGCGGATGTCTGGCAACAGTCTGGCGAATTTGCCCATCTGGTTTGATACGCGTATCACAAAACGTCCACGCTTCGGCAACAGCCGTTTCCCACAGCGCGCGCAGATTATGGAGCTGTTCGATGAATGGCAGAAGGCAAGGCTAACGGCACCAGGGGCGGAGCGATGCGCGGGAAGCGCCCGAACAGCGCGCGGGCAGGGCGAGCGTCATCGAGGAAGGGGAGCATTTCCCTTTCCCTATTCTTGACGATGCTCGCCCCGTGCCCCATCATCCAAGCGCCCCCTTGCGCCAGGCACGTTCCCTAGAAATCAAGCCGCATGAGCTTGCCGATGGTGAGCGCGTAGATGCGGAACGCTTCTTTCAGCAGGTCTTCGCTGACCGCCTCGTCGGGGCCGTGCATGCTGCCGGCCCAGGCGGGCGCCTGCACCCACGGCTTTTCAGGGCCGAAGCTTGCCGCGCGGGAGAATTCGCGCGCGTACGTGCCGCCGCCCATGGTGAACGGCTTGGCGTCCTCGCCCGTTGCCAGGTTGTACGACGAAAGCAGCGCCTGGATCTCGGGGCTTTCGGGGTCTACCAGGAACGGAACGTCGTCGCGCGTCTTCGCGCACGAGCCGCCGCACGCCTGGGCCAGCGCGTCAAGCATGCCGTTGAGCTGGTCGCCCGTGATGGACGTGGGGTAGCGCACGTCTATGGTTTGCGTGAAGCGGTTGCCCTTCGTTGCCGCGAAGCCCGCCACGATGGTCAGCGCCCCGAAATGCTCGTCGGCGCAAGCCAGGTTGATTGCGGTGCCGTCCGTTGAAGCCGCGATGTCGGCGACCACGCGGAAATAGGCGCGCTCCTGCCCCTCGACCAGGCGATTCTTCAGCAGGTAGTTCGCAAGCAGCCCGATGGCGCTCACGCCGCTTTCCGGCAAGCTTGCGTGCGCGCTGCGTCCCGTGGCCACGATGCGCGCTAGGTGAGCATCGGCAGCCGACCAACCAGGCGCCGGCTGCACCCCCGCCTGCGACGCCGCATCGGCCAGCAAGCGCGCGGCCTCAGCCGGCTGCACGGGCTCGACCGCAATGCCTTCGGCAGCGGGAAGCTTTTCGGCATCGGCCCACACCACGGCCTGCGCATGGCCCGGCACGGCGTTGATGGCCGTGCCACCTTCGAACAAGATGACCGAACGCGTTTCAACGGGAAGGTTTGCGCTGGTCAGAAGGCCGTTGTAGATGCCCTTCTCGCCATAGCACACCGGGAATTCCGCATCGGGTGTGAACAGGAACGCCGGGTCGGCGTGATGCGCGCGGTAATAGCGCACGTCGCCCATGCCCGTTTCCTCGTTCGCGCCGAAAATGAAGCGCAGCGTGTACGGCAGCCACGGCGCCTCGCCCTCCTGCTGCAGCGCGCGCCACAGGTTCATGGCGTGCAGCGCCACCACGCACGGGCCCTTGTCGTCGATGACGCCGCGCCCGACCAGATACCCGTCCTTGCGCGTGACGGCGAACGGCTCGAAATGCCAGCCCGGACCCGCCGGCACCACGTCCATGTGGCCGATGATGCCCAACTGCGTGTCCGTTTTGCCGGCGAAATCGGCGTAGCCAACATAGCCTTCGTCGTCGTGCGTTTCGAAGCCCATACGTTTTGCCAGGTCAAGTGCCGCAGACAGCGCCGCACGCGGCCCGGGGCCGTACGGTGCGCTTTCGGCAGCGGCGCTGCGGTCCTCGAAGCTGGGAATGCGCACCAGCGCGTCGATGTCGGCGACGATTTCTTCCCAATGCGCATCAAGATATTCCTGAATGCGCTGTTCAAGCAGCGATTCTGCGGGCATCTGAACCTGCGCGCTTTCGTTTTCCATGGGGTATCTCCATTTCTTGTTGTGCGTTCAGCAATGTTCCGATATAATGCTAGAGCTACATGCCCGAGTGGCGGAATGGCAGACGCGGCGGTCTCAAAAACCGTTGTCTCACGACGTGCGAGTTCGACTCTCGCCTCGGGCACCATTCAAAACCAACGGCCCCGCACACGCGGGGCCGCTTTCGTTTTCCAAGCCTATTCGCGCCACTGGCGAATGGCGCCATCGACCAGCACCAGGCGCACCGTGGTGCCCTTGCCAAGCTCGCTTTCCACTTCCAGGCGCGTGCCGGGGCCGAAGTAGCCGCAAATGCGGTCGTGCACGTTGCCCACGGCAATGCCCATTCCCTGCGTTGAGCTGGGGTGCAAGATGTTCTGGCACGCTTCCTGCGTCATGCCGTTACCGTCGTCGATGACGGACACGATCACGTCGTCGCCCGTGCGCATGCCCGTGACGCGGATGGTCAGCTTGCCCTCGGACGGCATGGCGTGGCGCACGGCGTTCTCCACCAGCGGCTGCAGCAAGAACGGCGGCACCATCATCTCGTTGACCTCGGACTGGATGTCGCAGATCAGCTCAAGGCGGTCTTCGCCGAAGCGCGCCAGCTCGAACATGAAGTAGCGCTGCGTCTGCTCGACCTCGCGCTGGAACTCGATCAGATCGCGGGAGTCTTCAAGCGTGCTGCGGTAGAACTTCGCGAATTCGCGCAGCAGCGTGCGCGCCTGCGCAGGGTCGGTGCGCGTCAGCGACGCGATGGTGTTGATGGTGTTGAACAGGAAATGCGGGTTGATCTGGCTTTGGAGCATTTTGAGCTCCATCTTCGTGGCCAGGGCCGTTTGCTCTTCAAGTGCCGATGCGGCCATCTGCGTGGACAGCAGCTGTCCGAAGCCCACGGCAATGGACTTCTGCGTTTCGCTGATGTGGTTGGCGCTGCGGTAGTAGAACTTCAGCGTGCCTTTCACGTCCTTGCCCACCGCCAGCGGCACGATGATGGCGGCGTTGATGCCGTGCGCGCCGTTCGGGAAGCCGATTTCTTCGGGCGTGAACAGCACGCGCGTTTTGCCATCGGCCAGCGTAGCGTACGTGGCCTGCGTGCGGATGATGGCACCCGTGGGGTTATGGGACTCCTCGTAGCCGGCATACCCCAAGATGGAGTGGTCGTCGGTAATGGCAACCGCAATGGCTGCCGTCGAAGGCAGCAGCAAGCTGCAGATGCGCTGCGAAGATTTCGCGTCAAGCCCCTCGCCCATGGCCTCAAGCGTTTGGCTGGCCAGCTGCAGCACCGCGTTCGATTGGCGCGCGCGCACCGAATCGGGGTCCATAAGCAAGCGAATAAGCACGGTGATGGCCAACGTGAACACCACGCCGGCAATGAACAGCACCAGCACGTTCGCCTCGGGCGTGACCAGGTTCCAAATAATCACCAGGCCGGCAAGCGCCACCAGCACCGACATAAGCATTTCCAACGTGAAGAAACGCGGCAAGTTTCCGCGACGATCTTCGATGTCGACGTTCATTACGTCAGCTCCTTTCCGCGAAAAAGGCAGGTACAGCGCCCAAACCCGCAGCGCCGCACCTGCCCGAAAGACGTTCTAGCCCAGTATACCGAACTCGTTGAGCATGAGCAGCACGGCCGCCACCAGCAAAAAGCCGCCGAACGCGAAACGCAGCTGCCGCTCGGGGATCACGCGCACCAAACGCGCGCCGATCACCGCGCCGGGAATGGTGCCGACCACGATGGAGATGCCAGCGAAGTAGTTGATGTTGCCCAGGATGGCCTGCTCGATGACGCCGGGGATGGCCAAAATCATGATGGCGATAAGCGACGTGCCCGACGCCAAGCTCATGGGGATGCTGAGGATGGCCAGCATCATGGGCACCATGATGAAGCCGCCGCCCACGCCAACGTATCCCGAGGCCAGGCCCGCAACAAGGCCGATGCCCGCGCCCTGCAAGTAGTGCTTGCGCGTAAGGTCGGGCTGGGCGGGAATGGGGTTAGAGCTCGCAGGTTCGGAAGCGTCAGCGAGGGCGCCTGTGGTAGTGCAACCCGTAGGGAAGGCGGAGGCGCCGCGTACTTCGGTACGCAAGTCTTCGGCTTCACCGCGGGATGCGCTGCCACAGGTGGCCGCAGCGTCGGCAGTATGCGCTTTCCGGCAGGACAGCGCAACACGTGGGGCCTTTATCGCCTTCTTGAACATTTTGTAAGCGCTCAGGCCGACCACCAGCGCGGCCACCACGATAACCAGCCAACCAGGCGAAACGCTTGCCAGCCACACGCCCACGGGCGACGTCAGCGCGCCGCCGACGCCCAGAGCCACGCCCAACTTCGGCACGCAGGTTTTCGCGCGCATATGCGATGCCACGCCCGAGATGGACGTGGGGATGATGGCGAACAGGCTGGTGGCCGTGCTGGCAAGCGGGCTCATGCCGAACGCCAGGCGGAAAATGGGCACCATGATGGTGCCGCCGCCCACGCCGAGCAGGCCCGACATAACGCCCACGAAGATACCCGCCAACGCCGGAGCGGCAAACTGCAAGAAAAGACCCATCAGTTCGCTTCGCCTTCCCTATTCCGCGATGTTCAGGCGAATTTCGCTGGTCACGCCCGGGTCGACGCCCGCCGCGGGTCCGGCAACCGGGAATGCGACCGACGGATTCGTTTCCGCCTGGCGACGCGCAACCGACTGCACGATGGCCGTGTGCAGAATCTGGTCGTTCTCCATGCGGGCCATCAGCTCGGGCCACACGAACTGAAACTCGAAATACTTCGAGCAGTTGCGCTGCGCGTACATGACGGCCTCGGCTCGCGCCGCCTTCGCCGCCTGGCGATACGCCTTCTTGTCCTTGCGCGCGAAGCTGCGCAGGATGGCCGTGATGCGGATGCGCTTCGTGATGCCCGGCTCCAAAAACGGCCCGGGATACGGCTCAAGCGACTGCGGCTTGACCTGCATCAAGTCGATTTGCGTGCGGCTGTACTCCATCTTGCGGTACTCGTACAGCCAGCGGAAGATGTCCTGGCGGAAACGCGTGCCCTCGCTGGCGGACGCCGGCGGCAGGTGGCGCAGGCACCACTGGTTGTCGAACCAGATGTCACTGCCATACATGCGCAGGTTCAGCATGTAGTCGAGGTCTTCGCCGCGCGCGATCCACGGGTCGAACGACAGGCGTTTGAACGCTTCCTTGTGCAGCGCCAGGCAGCCGCCGCACACGTGGTTGCTGCGCGACAGGCGCGGGCCGCGCATGGCCTTCGTGATCCACGCGTTGAACGCCTTGCCCTGCTGCCAGAAATGGTTGTACCACTTGTCTTGGCTTTTCGACAGAAACGAGCCCTCAGAGTTGAAGTAGAAGCCGGATTTCGCAAGGATAGGCACACCTTTGCGCGTAAGTTTTCCCAGGCCATACACGCCTTTTTGCAGGAATTCCGCGTCGTCGATAACCTCGTCGTCGTCCAGGAACACCACGGAATCAAAGCCCATAACGTTGGCGAGCACCAGCCCCAGGTTGCGGATGGCGCCGTAGCCCGAAAGGCCGATTTCTTTCTGCAGCTTGCCCAGGCCCAGCTGCTCCATGCGCTGCTGCACCAGGCCGTATTCCGCCGCGCCGATGACGGCGACGTTGAGCGAGGGGAACCGGGAGACGATGTCCTGCACCTTGTCGGCGGCTTGCGCTTCGGTGGATTGGTCGGCGGCAACCAGCACGATGATCTGGCCGATGCCGCGCACCTTTTGCAGCGACGTGAGCAAACGAGGCAGCTCACCAGGGTTTTTCAGTGGAGTGGTGTGATCGTACGTTGCCGTCACGCTGGTAGGTTCCTTGCGACGGCGCGAGGAAACGTACGTAGGGATAACGATGACCGGGTTCATGCACGTCCTTTGGTTTGAGTTCGTTTACGCCGGCGCCTTCGCGCCCGCGCGTGCGTTGCTTACGGTTAACCCTATTATTGTAGCGTTTTTGCCTTACGAACGCGAAACAGCCCCGTAACCGGCCCTTATCGGCGCTTTTTGCCGCGGGATTTTGCGGGGCGAGCGGCGCGCTTTTTGTCGCTGGCCTTTTCGCCGCGCATGCGGCGGGCCTCTTCGCGGCGCGTGCGCAGCGTGGCGGTTTCCTGCTTGAGCGCCTGGTAGCTGGCGAAACGTTCGGGCGCGATGTCGCCCGCCTCCACGGCGGCGCGCACGGCGCAGCCCGGTTCGTTCTCGTGCTTGCAGTCGCGGAAACGGCAGTTTTCGGCCGCTTGCTCGATATCGGCGAACGCGGCGCCGATGCCGGCGTCGGCATCCCACAGCCCCAGCCCACGCACGCCGGGCATGTCCACCACGTAACCGCCGCCGGGGACGGCCACCATCTCGCGGCTTACCGTGGTGTGGCGGCCCTTGCCGTCACCTTCACGCACGCTGCCCGTTTCTTGCACGTCTTCGCCAACCAGCATGTTGACCAGGCTCGACTTGCCCACGCCCGATTTGCCAATCAGCACCGTGGTGGTGTTTTCGGGCATAAGCGCGCGCACGGCCTCCACGCTTTCGGCATTGCCGTCGGACACCACCAGCGTGCGCACCTCGGGGCCCGCCAGCGCGCGCACGCGGGCGGCCACCTCTTCGACCTGCGCTTCGCTTTCGGCAAGGTCGGCCTTCGTGAGCACCACGGTTACGGCCGCGCCCGTTTCGTACGCCAGCACCAGCTCGCGCTCCAGGCGGCGCAGGTTCACCTCGGCCAGCGGCTGCGCCACGATGACGCGGTCGAAGTTTGCGGCAAGCACCTGCGGCACGGCGCGCTCGGTGGGGTCTTTGCGCACGAACGCGCGCTGGCGGGGGCAAATGGCCTCGATGATGCCCTTGTCGTGGCCCTCCGGCGCGTTCACTTCCACGAAATCGCCGATGACGGCGCGTAGTTTCTCGCCTTTGACCAGGGACGTTGCATGTTCGCAACGCACAAGGCGCCCATCGGCGCACTTCACCAGCGGATACCCGCGATCCAGCTTCACGACCTGCCCTTTTTGCAAGCCCGCCTCCTTGCTTCCTTATCGCTGCCGCTCGCGCAGCAGATAGAACACCGCCATCATGACCAGCCCGATCATGATGGTAATAATGCCGGGAATGAACGCCTCGAACTTGAACTCGTCGGGCGTGGCCTTGCCTTTTTCCGTGACCGACACCACCTGCGCGTGCAGGTCCGACACGCCGTCGTGCGAGGGACACGCCAGCTGGAACGTGCCGCGCACCTGCAGCGTTGTTCCCTTGCGATCGTACGCGCCGTACATGTCGATCTTCGCGGCTGACTCGTTCGTCATGTATACGGAAACCGTTGACGCATCGACGGCAGATGCCAGCGTGATCCAGCAGTGGTGGCCGTCGCCTGCGTCGATGCGGTCGCCGACAACCTCGCCCGTGACCTGCACCGTTTGCTTGTCGTAGTACGTGTCGGCCGTGCTGAGGTCCGTGATGGACGTGTCGTAGATGAACGAACTGTCGGGCAGCTGCGTGACGTCGACGGCGTTGCTGCCGTCTGCGGGCTCGTCGGCCCATGCGGCGGGCACGATGAATGGGCCTGGCACCGCAAGCGCGCCTTCACCGGCGGGCGCCGGGCCGGCCGCGGCGGTCGGCGCAGCGCACGTAAGCACGGCTGCGACAGCGACTGCGAATATGCCCAGCAACGCATTGCTGACCAGGCGTTTCGCTAGCACGTTCTTCTTGCTTGCGAGCACGACCGCCGGCACATTCGCCATCGCGCGCGTCAAAACGCCCCTTGCGTCCTTCGCCCTGCTCTTCGCCAGCTTCATCATGAGCGCCTCACCAGCCTGCGCGGGTCAAGCGACACCACAACCTCCACGATGAGCGCAATCAGCGTCACGAACTCCAGACGGCCGGCCCACATCTCCAGCATGTAGAACAGCTCGAGCGAAACGGGCATGCCCTGCGCGCACAAACCCGACGAGATGCCGCCGTTCGACGCCATGGCCACCGATTCGAAAATAGCCTGCGTGGCCTCGTAACCGTGCGCTATGCCCACCAACGAGCCGACGGCATACGTGACCACGTACAGCACGAACACCGTCATGGCCTCTTTCGCGATTTCGGGCGACAGGATGCGTCGGCCCAGGTGGTTGTACGAAACCACCACGCGCGCCGAGTCGGGCGCCAGCGTTTCTTTCACCGTGGCAACCAGCGATTTGATGATCAGTCCGATGCGGTTGAGCTTGATGCCGCCCGACGTTGACCCCGCGCCGCCGCCGACGGCCATCAACGCAGCGATGACCAGAAACGCGCCGGAGGTCAGCGACGTGGTCAGCTGATTCGTGGTGATGTTCTGAAAGCCCGTGGTGGAGAACGCCGACACGATCATGAACACGCCGCGGCGCAGCATGGTGGTCAGGTTCGAGAAGTCGGAGCTTGCCGACACCGACGCCGCAAACACCAAGGTCATGACGGCAATCCAGATGAACATCGTGCGGATTTCCATGTCGCGGAAGTACACGTTCAGGTGGCCTTTCCACAGCTCGGAATGCAACACGAAGCTCACGCTGCCGATGATCATGAGCACCATAAGCACCACTTCGATGGGAAGCGAATGGTAGTACATGATGGACGCGCTCATGGGCGCGAAGCCGCCGGTGCAGAAGCTGGAGATGGCAAGCCACAGGCCGTTGAGTACGGCGCGCGACGCTTCCATGCCCGCAAACGCGCACATGATGGCCAGCACCGTGGTGGCAACTAGAATGAAGCCCAACGACAGCTTTGCGATGAACTGCGCCGTCTGCACCACGTTGGGAACCACGTGCTCGCTGCGGCCTTCGGACACGAACAGGCTGGCGCCCGAACGCTTCCCGAACAGGCCAAACGATAGCGCGACCACTACAAGGCCCAAGCCGCCCAGCAAAATCATGACGAAGCGCCACATGCTGTCAGCGTAGGAAAGGTGGTCAAGGTCGGAGATGATGCTGGCGCCCGTGGTGGTGATGCCGGACACGCCGTCGAACATGGCGTCAAGGAACGTGTCGTAATGGCCCGACAGGTACAGCGGGATGGTGGCCATGAACGCCAGAACCACCCAGGCCAGACCCGTGACCACCAACGCCTGCTGGCGGTTCAGACGACCAGGCTCGATGCGCATGAAACGAAGCGCCGAACCGACGATGAGCGAAAGACCGATGGAAAAGAGGTAATGACTTGCAGGAATCCATTCCTGGAAAATGATGGCGGTAATCAGCGGGGCAAGCAACGCCACCGACGAGAACAAAACCAGCATGCCCAGGTAATGGCCGATAACCCTGATGTCATACCACGTGAAGCGCTGCCACATTGCGGTGCCTACCCCCGCCACTCGGCGCGCGCGTTGAATGCGAGCACGGTCATCCCATCACGAACCTTACGAGGATCATGATGGCCCACAGCCCCAGAAGGAACACCAAACAGCTCAGCACCACCACCGTGAAGCTAAGAAGCGGCGTTTCAACCATCTGGAATATGTCGTGAATGCTTTTCTGCATAGTGACTACATATAATAGTACAAAAGCGGCTTGACCTCGACCAAGGCCAAGCCGCTTCATATTTCGCTTCCAGCCGGCAGGCCGGCGGAACCATTTAAGCCATCAGCTTCGTTACCGCGTTCGCGTAGGCTACCGGGTCGGCGATGGGCATGCCTTCTACGATGAGCGCCTGGTTGTACAGGATGTCGGTGTACAGGTTGACCTTGTCGGCATCGCCGGCTTCCTGCGCACCCTTCAGCACCTCGAACACCGGATGCTTCGCGTTCAGCTCGAGCACGCGCTGCGACTTCACTTCGCCCATGCCCTCGGGCATCTGCGACATAAGGCGCTCCATCTCCAGCGACACGGGGCCTTCGGTGGTCACGGCCGACGGCGCATCGGTCAGGCGCGTGGACACGGCCACCTTCGTGATGACGTCACCCAGATGCTCCTTCATGGCCTTGAGCAGGGCTTCGTTGTCCTTCTCGGCGGCTTCGGCTTCCTTCTTCTCGTCCTCGGTGGCGAAGTCCAGGACGCCGGACGCCACGTTCTTCAGATCCTTCGGGCCGGTGCCCTCGATGTCCTTGCCCTCGGCGTCCTTCTCCGGCTCGGGGCCGTAGTTCATCATGGACTGGAAGCAGAACTCGTCGACGTCCTTCGTGCACAGCAGCACGTCGTAACCACGGCCCAGCACCGTGTTCACGATCGGCAGCTTCGCCAAACGGTCGATGCTGTCGCCGGCGGCGTAGTAGATGGACTTCTGGTTGGCGGGCATGGCCTCCAGGTACTCGTCAAGCGTGACAAGCTTCTGCTCCTTGGCGCTGTAGAACAGCAGCAGCTCGGCCAGCTCGTCTTTCAGCATGCCGTAGCTGGTGTAGATGCCATACTCCAGGCCGCGACCGAAGTTCTCGAAGAATTTTTCGTAGCCGGCACGGTCGTTCTTGAGCATCTTCTTCAGCTCGGACGTAATCTTCTTCTCCACCTTGCGGGCGATGGCGCGCAGCTGGTTGTTCTGCTGCAGCGTTTCACGCGAGATGTTCAGCGTAAGGTCCTGGCTGTCCACAACGCCACGCACGAAGTTGTAGTGGTCGGGCAGCAGGTCCTCGCACTTCTCCATGATCAGCACGTTGGAGCCGTACAGTTCCAGGCCCTTCTTGTAATCCTTGCTGTACAGGTCGTAGGGAGCGCGACCGGGGATGAACAGCAACGCGTCGTAGGACAGCGCGCCCTCGGCGTGGATGCCGAACGTGGCGGCCGGGTCAGTGAAGTCGTGGAACGTCTGCTTGTAGAACTCGTTGTACTCTTCCTGCTTCACGTCGGACTTGCCGCGCTTCCAGATGGGCACCATGGAGTTGATGGTTTCCACCTCGGTGTACTGCTCGTACTCGGGCTTGTAATCGTCGCCGGCATCCTCGGGCTTTGGCTTCTGGCGCGACTTCTCCACTTCCATGCGCACAGGGTAGCGCACGTAGTTGCTGTAGCGTTTGATCAGGTCTTTCAGGCCGTATTCGCTGAGGAACTGGTCGTAGTTCTCTTCCTCGGTGTTGTCCTTGAGCGTCAGGATAACGTCGGTGCCGTTCGTTTCGCGCTCGGCCGCCTCGATGGTGTAGCCCTCAACGCCGTCGGATTCCCAGGCCCAAGCCTGCTCTTCGCCGTACGCCTTCGACACGACGCGCACGGACTTCGCGACCATGAACGCGCTGTAGAAGCCCACGCCGAACTGGCCGATGATGTCAACGTCGTCGCCCTGCTGCTCGGCGTTTTCCTGTTTGAACGCCATGGAGTCGGAGTGCGCGATGGTGCCGAGGTTGCGGTCGAGGTCTTCCTGCGTCATGCCGATGCCGTTGTCGGACACGGTGATGGTGCGGGCGTCCTTGTCGAAGGAGACGTCGATGCCGAGCTGGTCTTTCGTCAGCTGAACGCTAGTGTCGGTGAGGCTTTTGAAGTACAGCTTGTCAACCGCGTCCGATGCGTTGGAGATGAGCTCGCGCAGGAAAATTTCGCGGTTGGTGTAAATGGAGTTGATCATGAGGTCGAGCAGCTTTTTGCTCTCTGTCTTGAATTTGCGCATGTGCGGCGCTTCCTTTCCGTTCGTGCTAGACGCCGTGGGATTGCCTCGCGCGCTTCACTTGTTGAAAGTGGGACAAAGGGACTGTCCCTTTGTCCCACTTTTGCGTGCAAGCGAGCCGGCGAATGAAACGCCCCGCGAGGTGCGGGGCGCGTTAGCAGTCTCACAGCTTGAGTGCTAATTTGAATTGTAGTCTGGCACTCGAAGGTGTCAAGTGACAGAAAGGTGACGGCGAAAAGCTACTCGGATATTTCAACATCCTCGTATTCGATTTCGCGGTTGTCGCGCAGCCAGTCGAACACGCCTTCGCAATCGGTGACGGTGAGCAGGTTCGTTTTGCACGCCTGCGCGTTGTGCGTGACCAGGAAGTCCGCCTTGATGTCCACCGCGGCGTTGACCAGCAGCTGAGCGGCGGGGTCTTCGCAATTCGATGCCAGCAAGCGGTCGATTTCGGTGTCGCCTACGCCTTGCACGCGAATGAACGTGCGCAGGCCGCGCAGGCGCTCAAGCGCGCGAGGCATCAGCGCGGGGTTGCCGCCGTCGGACAGGCGGTACGCAAGGTCCATCATCTGGGTGGACGTCATCCACAGGTCGAATTCGCCGACGCGGCCGGCAATCATGATTAGGCGCGTGGGGCGATAGTGAGGCTCGCGTTCGAATAGGAAGTCGAGCACCACTTCGGTGTCGAGCAGCATGCGTGCTTCTGCCATTTAGTTCGCCCCCTGTTCTTCGGCGGAATGTACAGCGCGCTCGGACGGCGCGCCGACAGGTGTTGGGATGCTGCCGCTTTGCGCCTTGGCAGCAAGCTTGCTGCAAGCGGCGCGCGCAGCATCTTCGGGTGAGGCTTCAGGATTGGCGTCCTGCGCCTGCGGCTGCGCGCCGGCGGGCGCGGCAGCGGGGATTGGGGCAAAAGGCGAGGTCAGAGGCGCGATGTCCTTCTTTTCGGAAAGCGCGTCCACGAAATCGGCCGCGCGAAACCAGGCTTCTTCATCTTCCGCAACGATGTTGCCCGTGAGAAACGATGCGTCACCTTTTTCGATGAGGCAGTCGTACATGCGGTTGATTGCCTGGGAAGCGGTCAGGCCCTCCCTGTGCAGGATTTGCCCGCCGCGACGTTTTTTGCCAGGGGCCATGCGGCCCGTGACCATTGCCTCGCCCATTGCAGCCTCCTTTTACCAGCGACACGCCGGGCGATGCCGACGCGCCATGTGTGAGTGCGTGGTTCTTCATATTGTACAACTGTTTACGTACAACGTCAAGGATGCGAAGCGATGCTCTTGGGTGAGATTCACGAGTTCTTCACCTTTTTCACCTGGGGAAATGGATGCTGCGGCTCATAGGTTACATCGGGTGATTAGCTGGCTGCGCATTACCCGCGTGATGCCGAAATTGTTGCGCTTGCTGTGTTATACCGGTATTCCTATAGGTTTTTACTGTAATATGCTGTTCACGAAGATGCCACCAGGGTTTGATACCATGGTTGGCCGGAAATCAGCCCGGGGGCCGCGCGCACCCGGGTGCGCAGTAACAAACACGGAAGGCGGTCGGGAATGCCCGGTTTGAAGTTCTCCATCATGGGCGACTCCATCAGCACGTTCGAAGGGTGCACTCCCGACGGCTACACGCTGTTCTACAACGACGAGCGACTTGAAACCTCGGGCGTGACCAGCCCCAGCGATACGTGGTGGTCGCACGTTGCCCGCGCGCTTGGCGGCGAGGTTTTGGCCGATGATGCGTGGTCGGGCAGCATGGTGGACGGCGCGGGCTTCCCCGCCGCAAAAAGCCCTGAGCGCGCGGCGGCGCTGCTGGGCGAAGGCGGGCAGACGCCCGACGTGGTGATCACGTTCATCGGCATCAACGATTATGGTTGGGGCGGCGCGGCTGCTCAAGCCGCAGGTCACAGCCACGCTATGCCGAAATGCATCGACTTGGCAAGCGTGCCCGAGCAGGTTGCCGGCGCTGCGCCCGCCGATGCCGCCGAGCAGTTCGGCAACGCATACCGCACCATGCTGCGCAATATTCGAACCGTGGCGCCCGATGCGCTGGTGTACTGCGTCACGCTGCTGCCCGGCCGTACACGCGGGGTCGATCACCCCGAGTTCGCGTATCGCCTTCGCGGTGTTCACCTGGACGAATACAACCGCGCCATCCGCGAAGCCGCAGCAGCAGAAGGCTGCCGCGTCGCCGACGTGCGAGCATTCGGGCACGACTACGAATCGCTCGAGGGCACACACCCCACGAACCTCGGCATGCGCCAGTTCGCCAGCATGGTAGTGCGCGCCATGCAGTTGGCGGACGCAGAAGCGGAAGAGGAAGCGGCCAACGCCGCCGGCGCCACCATCGGCACGCAGCCCGAAGCCGCAAACCCCGCACTTAACCTAGAAACATTCTGCGGCGCCCCCGCCAGCGCCGAAACTTGCAACGCCCCTACCTGCATCGGCTGCCCCCACGCCGCCAACACCGGCAACCAATGGCTCTGCAGGTGCCTGAAGTAAAACGAAGGCCCCGAGCGCTCGGGGCCTTCGCGTGTTGACGTTAAACTGCAATTCGCTTGCGCAGTTTGCTACTTCACCAACTCGATCTTCTCGATGTCGTCGCGGGTGGTTTCGCGGTAGAGGACTACGCGCTTGCCGATGACTTGCACCAGCTCAGCGCCCGTTTCGTCGGCGATTTCGTAACCTGCCTGCGCCGCTTCCTTGCCCGTTTCGCACAGCACGCTGACCTTGATAAGCTCGTGCGCCTCAAGGTCCTCGTCGATTTGCTTCAAAACGCTTTCGGTCACGCCTTCCTTGCCGATCATGACGCAAGGCTTCAAGTTGTTCGCCATGCTGCGCAGCTGGCGGACCTGCTTGCCGGTGATTGCCATAGGTGATGCTCGTTTCTCTTCGTTGCTTATGCAAAACGATGCGCAAGCGGAAATCGCCTGCGCATCCAGTTTCGTGTTGATTGGTTCATTCTACACGGTCAGCAGGGAAAACGGGCCGCGAACCCGCACGTTCCCCACGCGTTCACCGTTCCTTCAACGCTGCTCGCTTCACCGCTGCTCGTTTCACCGCTGCCCGCGAGTAGGCCAACGCCAGGGCGCAACCGAACGCGGCTACGCAGGTGGCGACCACCATAGCCTCGGCAAAGCCCTGCGCAGTTGCAAGCCCGGCGCTGGCGCCCGCCGAAAGCGCGCTGGCCTGGCCCGTCGACAGGATGCCCGTGTACAGCGAGGGCCCGATGCAAGCTGCGATCTGCACGAACGTGGTGGAAATCGCCACGCCGAACGGGTTCATCTCGGGCGGAAGCGTGCGCAGGCCCGCCGTTTGCGACGGCGAAAACACAAAGCCCGTGCCACCCATGACCAGCAGCGGCGCCACGAACACCGCCGGCAGCGAAAGCGTGGGCGCAAGGCCCGCCATCAGGCAAAACCCGACAGCGATGGCCGCAAAACCCGCCGGCAGCAGCGGCCACTCGCCGCGCGCATCCATAATACGGCCGCCCAGAAGCGTGGTGCCCGCGTTCGCCAGCACGGGAATCAGCATAACCATGCCCGCCATGAACGCGGTCAGGCCCGTGCCGCTTTCAAGGTACAGCGGCAGCAGCACGCTGCAGCTGAAGCTGCCCATCATGGCGACGGTGGTCAGCATCACCGACGGCCAGAACGCGCGGCTTTTCATGGGCGACAAGTCGATAAGCGGATGGTCGCATCGCAGCTGGCGCCACACGAACAGCGCCGCGGAACCCACGGCAACCACCAGCGCACCAACCGCCAACGGCGTGTCGATAGTGAGCTCCACAAGGCCAAAGCTCAGCAAGCTCAGGAACACCGCGGAAAGCACCACAGACGGAATGTCCAGGTGAGCAGGCGAAAATCCCAGGTTCTTCACCGCGAAAATCGCAAGCACGGCAAGCACCGCCATGGCAATCACGGGCACAGCGAAAATGTTGTGCCACCCGAACGTGGTGACCAGCGCGCCGCACACCACCGGCGCCAACGCCGGGCCGAACGTGATCATGCAGCCACCGATGGACATGAACGTGCCCATTTTCTCCTTCGGCGTGACCGCCAGCACCGTGTTCATCATGAGCGGGATGAAGATGCCCGAGCCGACCGCCTGCACCAGGCGCGCGGCCATAAGCAGCTCGAAGTTCGGGGCGAGCAGACCCATGAGCGAGCCGACCAGTGTGAACGCCGCCGCCGAGAAGTACAACGGGCGCAGCTTGAAGCGGCGGTAGAAAAACGCCATGCACATGACCATGATGGTGGCCACGATCATGTAACCTGTGACCAGCCATTGCGCGGCAACCGAGTCCACGCCGTACTCGCCCATGACCGAGACGAGCGCCATGTTCACCAAGTTCTCGTTGAATCCGGCCAAAAATGCGCTGGCGTAAATCACAACAAGCAGCATGACCAGCGGTTTTCCTTGCATCTTGCATCCTTTCCCACATACCGCTACCAGGCAATCGAAGCGCGCGAAGAACCTGGCGGCGGTCGAGGGCGCACGCGATACGAGGACTCGCCATCCCGCGCGGCATGCGTTCCCAATCGCTTACCCGACCAGTCGCATTCCCGAGCGTCGCCAATCGCAAGCAGCTGGGCAAAGCCAGCAGCAACGCTGCGGAGCTCACAGCCCTGCGGCGAGCTCGGCCATCGCAAAAACTCCGCACTGCCAGGCACGCCAACCGAATCTTGGCGACCTGCCTCAACGCATTCGATTGTGTTTTGGAACCCCGGTAAACTGGCGCACGCGGCGCGGAAGCGCGAATGCGTGGCTTAAAGGCACGCTTACTCGTGGTACGCCCGCATTGTACTCGGCGCAACCCAATCGCGCGAACAACTCGCACAGGAAAAGCAATTTTCCCGAACTCGCTCGAGTTTGGGACTTAACGTGCGCGCCTGATGTATCGGGTTTCTCCTGCATTATGTTTCCCCCAGGTCAACGTCTTCCCCCATTGCAGGTATGCCTCGCTCAAGCTCAACAAACTCCCAAACTCGAGCGACTTCATGACAAAAGTCGCTCGAGTTTGGGACAGAATTCGCTCAAGTTCGTGGCAGAAGCACAGCTTTTCAAGCGCGTGAGAGCGCGAAACCCTGGCAAGGGCCTCCCCTCTTGCCAAAAAATCGCTCATGTATGTGATTTAATGGTGCTCCGCCGGCTATCACGGCAAATGCCGTTAACATTTCCCCAGTTCACAGGCTTGCTACGATTTTCGTTAGATAGCTGAATTAAGTTAAATCACATACATGAGCAATTTTTGCTCTGCATAGGGGAATTCGAGCCGGAAGCACCCTGCAACAAGAAGGGTTACAGGAAGCAATGAAGAGATGGCGGGCTGGCGGGCTGGCGGGCTGGCGGGCTGGCGGGCTGGCGGGCTGGCGGGCTGGCTGGCTGGCTGGCGTATTATGCGAAAAGCCCCGGCGGGGGCCGGGGCTTTTTGGGCCGCGTGTTGGAGGAGGGGGAGTCCAACATGCGGCGAAATGGCAGCGCGCCCTTCTGCGAAGAGGATGCGTGAAGGGCGCTTGCCTTTCGAAATGTTGTTATTTCTCGTTTGCAGCTAGCTTGACCTTCTCGCCGCGCTTGGCAACCACCGGCATGGTGATGGCGCTTGCGGGGCAGGCGTCCACGCAGGAGTGACAGCGCGTGCAGTCGGCCAGCGTGCGCTCGCCGTACTCGGGATGACGCAGGTTGATGTCGGCTTCGCACACCATGGCGCAACGGCTGCACGGTGTACCCTTGCTGGTTTCCAGGCACTTCGAGTCGTCGATGGTGGGCTTGAATGTGCGGCTGAAGCGGCTCATCAGGTTCATCAAACCTGCCATCGGGCAAAACCGCGTGCACCACTTGCGCAGAAACACCAGCTCGATGATCAGCATCAACGGGATGAGCACCACAGCAACCGTCATGTCGGCGTTAGCGAACAGGCGCCAGAACACCAGCACAGTGGCGAACGTCAGACCAATGGGGCACACCAGGCAGAACACCGGGAAGCCGAAGATGGCCGTGGACAGCAGCGCGCCGCCCAGCACGTAATGGCGCGAGTCCAGCTTCTGACGCTGCTGCTTGCAGGCGCTGCAGCTGCCGCAGTTGCCGCCCTTGCCGCCGCAACCCAGCTCGAACTTGGCGATGTCGAGCATTTCGTCGTGTTTCGCCTGCTCAAGCTGCTTGCGCTTCTTCGGCGAGCGGAAAAACGCGCGCACCTTGTCAAGCACGGGCACCGGGCAGATCCAGCCGCAGAACGCGCGGCCGAACACGAACACCAGCAACGCCATGATGATGATGCTGAACACGGCGCGCGGCACCATGGTTTTCGTGGCCAACATGGTGGTGAAGGCGCCAAGCGGGCACAGCGCGCTGAACGCGTCCCAGCCGAAGCCGGACAGCGTGCCCATGTTGATGCCCGCGACCAGGCAAATTGCCAGGAAGCAGAACACAACGGCCGCCACAATGGTGCGAATCTTGCTCAATTTCATGACAGCCTCCTTACAGCGAAGACGCGGGTCGGACGACGATGGCGCGCTCGGTGGCGCCGGCAACGATGGAGCCCTGCTGCAGCGACACGCACACGCTCTCGCACGCGCCGCAGCCGACGCACTTGTCGCCGATCACGTACGGACGGCCGCTGTAGCCTTCGCTATCCAGCTGGATGGCGTCGTATCCGGCCTGCTTGCAGGCGTCGTAGCAGAAATGGCAGCCCGTGTCACGGAACGCCAGGCACGTCTTCTGGTCGATCTCGGCCAGGCCGATGATGGTGTTGTGCGCATCGGCGTCCGCCGGCAGCGAAAGCGCCTCAGTGGGACAGTTGCGCACGCACAGCGGCACGCCGCCGTTTTCCTCGGCGCAGAAGTCGCAGTAGTCGGTGCTGAAGTCCAGCTGCGGGCTGCGCATACCCAGAAGACCGTCCTCGATTTTGGCCGGCTTGATGACGTGGCGCGGGCACGCCTCGTAGCACTTTTCGCAGCGAATGCAGGCGCTGACCAGGTGCGCTTCGTCCTGACCTCCCGGCGGGCGGTTCAGCGGCACGTGCCCGGCATAGCGCAGCGCACCCAAGCCCAAAAGCGCCGCGGTGCTGCCCACGCCGATGAGCAGCGAACGGCGCGACACGCTCATGGGTTCCTTCGCCCGCTTGGCCGAAGGCTGCGCGGAAGCGGCATCGGCAGCCGCCGGCGCCGCGTTCGTCTCCTTCTTCTCTTCGCTCATGAAGACCCCTCTTCTCGTCTTACGTTCCTCTTCTTGCACGGTGAAGCGCGAAACGCCTCGCCGGAAATGCCCTCACATCCCGAGAGCGGGACAAAGGGACTGTCCCTTTGTCCCGCTTGCCGGTGCAACGCGAGATGCCGGTGGCGGCACCCCAATCAACGCGAAAACGCGTGCATGAGGGGGCTTCCGTTGCCGAAAGCGGGGCACAGTGTGAAAGCCCCCTCCAACACGCTTTTTCAAACCGCGAATCCTTGCAGGTCAGACTCGCGTTCCTGCGAAGCCGGCCGACCAGAACCGACCTCGCATTCGCAAAACAACCAGGTGGCACGCACGAAGCACCGACTTGCAACCGAGGGCAATCCCCCGCTTCGCACCCGGTTCGGGGCCGGCCGACCTGCAGCCAGCCCCTTCATGCGGCGGGCAGACGCACCGCCCGCCGCAAACTTCCTAGAACAGGGCGAAGATGTGCATCGCGGCTGCGTAGAGAAGCACGCGCCAGATGATGCCGCCGATGATGCAGCACACGCCTGCACCGCCAGCGTAGACGGCCAGCTGCTGACCATCCTTGCCCTTGCCCAGCCAGGTGACCACGGCCGGCACGATGATGCCGACGATGATGGCGCCCAGCCAGAACATCAGCGCGTTCGAACCAGCCAGCAGGCTGCCGACCACGGCCGCGCGGTCCACCATGGGCACGTCGGGCAGCGTCGGGTCGAAGTAGAAGCTGATGTCAGCGGAGTACGTACCAGCGGAGCCGTTGATGATGAACACGTACACCAGCACAACGACCAGCTGGGCCACGGCGCCGACCAGGGCGGTCTTCACCATGAAGTCGCGGGACTCGGTGTCGCCGGTCATGCCAGCGATCACGAGCGCGGCCAGGCCGCCCATGAAGATCGTGTTCGTCAGGTAGTACACGATCAGCAGCGGGGTGTCCCACGTGGGCAGCGACGGCATCAGGTAGGAGTCGCCGGTGACCATGGGAAGCGCCAGGCCAACGATGATGGCCAGGACGCCGACCCACTTCGGAGCCACACCGTCTTCAGCGCGGCGTGCGAACAGGAAGAACAGCACGATCGCGATGAACTCGATGACGCAGCCCCACAGCTCGAGCGTGATGCCCGAAACGCCGTAGCCGTTGCCGGCGAGCAGCGCGCCGAACGCGTTGAAGATGCGCTCCCAGTGCTGCAGGTGCATGAACACGCAGATACCGCCGACAACCAGGGTCACGAGCGCGGCGATAAGCGCCACGTTCTGCATCTTCTTGCCCTTACCGAGCACCGTGAGCAGGCCTTGCGCGCCCAGGATGCCGCCGGACAGGCACAGGAAGAACGTGAAGAGGATTAGAGGCCATTCCGGATTCATGAGTCTACTCCCTCCACTTTCGACCCTCGCGGAGCAGGTACATCAGCTTGGGCTTGTTGCCTGCGTCCTTGAGATGATGGATATCGTTTTCCGTGTACGCCTCGACGTAGTCCTTCAGCTTGACGCGGGTCTTCGTCATCTCGTCGTACTGGCAGCCGGGGCTGTCCGGATGTGCCGGACCCTCGAAGTTGTCGACGCCCTTGTCCAGGTCGCCGAAGAAGCGGGCGCGGGCGCCGCACTGGGCGACGCACTGCGGCAGCTCGCCCTGGCTGATGCGCTGCTCGCACATGGTGCACTTCTCAACAACGCGCTCTTCCTCATTGAGGTAGCGAACGCCGTAAGGGCAGGCCAGAGCGCAGAAACGGCAGCCGATGCACTTGGACTTGTCGATCTGCACGGTGCCGTCCTCGCGGATATGGGACGCGCCGGTCGGGCACACGCGCACGCACTCGGGGTTCTTGCAGTGCTGGCACTGAACCGGAAGGAAGTACATCTCCACGTCCGGGAAATCGCCCGAGCCGCCCTCGATGGGGTGCGGACCGATGCGCAGCGTCTTGATCCAGAAGTTGCCGACGTCAACGCCGTTGATTGCCTTGCAGGCAACCGTGCAGGCCAGGCAGCCCGTGCAGCGGTTCAGGTCGGTGATGATCGCGTAATTAGCCATGGGTGGAACCTCCTTTCCTTATTTGTAAGAGCCAAGCTTGTCGCTCAGCGAGCCTTTATTGATGTACTGGCCCAGCGCGTCGTTGCCGACGGAGCCCTGGGACAGCTTGCCCGTTGCCAGCGCGTCAGGCGACTGGATGGAGGGCTGGCAGCCCTTGGCGTCCATGTTGGCGAACGTCAGATCGACCTTGGCGTCGGCCAGACGCGGGTCGTTGGACAGCCATTCCTTCAGACGCGGGTCGTTGGCGTTCGTGATGGCCGGATTGCCCTTCGGATCGCACGGCACCGGGTTGTTGAACGGGGAGTTCTCAGCCGTTGCCTTGTAGATCAGCGCCGGGATACCGCGCAGCTGCGAAGCGCCGCACACCCAGCACTGGGCGTACTTGTCCATGCAGCAGTTGATGCCGACGAGTTCGAAGCCGTGGCTTGCCGTGTCCATCTCGGGGTACCACCACGCATGGTTGGCGTTGATGGTGCCTTCCTTGATGCCGTAGTACAGGTCGGCGACCTCGCGGACTGCGCCCCAAGGCGTGCGGATCCAGACCCAATCGCCCTGCTCGATGCCCATGCGCGCGGCATCGGACGGGTTGATCTCAACACGCGGCGACGGCCACAGCTCGCGGCACCAAGGCAGCTGACGATGCTCGGAGTGGAAGTACACGGGCTGGCGGGAACCGGTGGTCATGATGAACGCATGGTCGTCGCCGTACTTCTGCAGGTTCTCCTTGTACTCTTCCATCAGATGATCGCCCTTGTAGTTGTCATTGATGTAGGAGTCGGTCGTCGAAATCTGATCGGCCTGGTCCTTGTGGTAGTAACGCGGAGCCTCCGCCTTGGAGTTCTTCGGCTCGAACCAGTGCGGGAACTTGTCGATGTCCGGAATCTTGCCATCGTAAGCGGCGCGATCCGGGCTGCAGGTTTCCGCGAACGTCTTCGTGGTGTCCGGGATGTACGTCTCGGCGATGGTGGACCACACCTCGACCTTGGCGGTCGGGGTCATGAAGCCGCACTTCTCGTCGATGGCGGCGTACAGGTTGTAGCCACCCTGCTGACGACGGTAACCCATCTCCCAACGACGGTACGTGCCCCAACGCTCGGGATGCCACTTGCGGCAGTCGAACCAGCCTTCTTCCTGGAACTTCGCAGCGTACTCGGGGAAGTCCGGGCCGGCCACGTCGTTGCTGACCTGGGCAGGCTGCTCGGAGGCTGCATAGCTCGGGAACGCCGGGATGACGGGCTCGGGCTTGTTCTCCTTGCCCTTGAACTCCTCGATGCGCCACCAGTCGGTAGCGTCCTTGAGCACGCGGTACTCCTGCTGCTCGTAGGTGACGTCGCCGCCCATCTGCACGAAGTTGTTGTAGTCCAGGTTGTTCCAGCCGTCGTAGTTCAGGTCGCGGTCGTTCCAGATGAGAGCCGAGCGGTCCGCCGGGATGTCGGCGCGCGTCGGATGCTCCTTGCCCGAGACCGCCTTCGCCATGCCCAGGTGCAGGCAGATGACGGCGACCGGGTCGTAGATGCAATCACCCATCGGCTCGACGGCGCGCTGACCTGCGCCGAAGATGCCGCCGGCGCCCTGGGACACGCGGCCGGTGTTGACCTCGAGCCAGTGCAGGACGGGGATGACGATGTCGGCGCAGCCGTTGTTCGGGCAGCTCCACAGGTTGAAGTCCAGCCAGAAGTCCAGGCGGGTCAGGGCCTCCCAGGCCTCAAGCAGGTTGGACTCGTTCATGAAGTCGCCGGACATGCACACGCCGCCATGAATCTGATACGGGGTGTCGATGCCGTTGATGGAGTCCCAAATGGTTGCGGAGTCGGCCCAGCGGTTCCAGTAGCGAAGCAGCGGGAAGCGCTCAGCGGAAATCTGCTTGGCGTTGCTGTCGAACGAGGTCTTCAGGCCAGGCCATGCGCGCGAGCTCTTGTATGCGCCGCCCTTGCGCTCTGCGATCCAGCGCGCTTCCTCGGCGGAAGGCACGTGGTTGCCGTAGCGCTCGGCCAGCGGGGACTTCTCGTCGATGAGGTACTGCACGAAGTTCTGGATCAGCGGAACCTGCTCGTCGATGGACAGGTCGCGCGGCGTGTTGCCCAGTTCCATGGTGCCAACGCCCTCGCGGATACCCCAGTCGCGCGGCTCGTGGTCGGTGACCTTCATGTTCGCGCGGCCGCAGCAGCCGTCGACCTCGGCCTTCGAGGAACCGCGGTTGCCCGCAGGCTCGTCGGAGTTGCCGGTGATGCAGGCGATCAGCTGCAGGGCGCGGGAGTTCTGCACCGCGTGGCCCGTTTGGTCGGGAGCCAGCTGATAGTGGATGCCGCCGTTGCCGTGCAACGGGTTCAGGCGCGTGGTGTAGATCTTCACGGCCTCTACGATCTTCTCAGCAGGAACCTCGGTCACGCTCTCGCAGTACTCGGGCGTGTACTCGGACAGGGAGTCGGAGAAGGCTTCCCAAACGGTGCCGGCCTTGATGGTGGCGCCGTTCTTCAGCTTGATCTCAACACCGCCAGGGAACAGCGCGGGATTCTTCGGCAGGCCCATGGGGTTGGACTTCTTGCCGCCCTCGTTGCCCTCGTTCCAGTACGCGTCGTAGGACGGGTCGGCCGGGTCGGCGAAGTGCGACGGGTCGGGCAGCCATGCATCGGCGATGATCGGCTTGTACGGATGCTCGATCCAGGTGCCGGTCGTCGGGATCTTATGCTTCTCGCCCTCCCACTGGCAGGCCTCGGCGTCCCAGTAGGTCGGCTTGTTGTTGTTCTCGTCCCAGCAGATGAAGCGGCGATAGCTGTACTTCTCGTCCGCCGGCTCCCACCACTGGCTGATCCACTCGCGGTCGACGTCGGCCTCGGTCAGGATACGGGATTCCATATCCACGCCGCCGTTCATCTCCTGGAACCAACCCTTCTTCGTGCGACCGTCCTTCTCGGGGTTCCACAGGAACGGGGCGTTGGTCCAACGGCGGACGAACAGGTCGTCGTAGGCCTCGTTGTCCAGGATCCACTTGAGCCAGGTCAGGGAAAGGCACAGGTCGGTGCCGACGCGCAGCGGCAGCCACAGGTCGGCTTCCTTTCCCAGCGGCGTCATGCGCGGGTCCACCAATATATGCTTGTAAGCGCGCTGCGAGCAGTCCACGACCGTGCGGTTCGTGGAGTCATAGTTGGAGTACTCGGCAGCGGTGCCCCACTGCACGTACACGAGCGGACCCTGCTCGACTTCCATCCAGGGCGAGCCGATTTCGTCGGTCAGAATGCCGGCGAAGTGACGCGGGCCCTTGCAGATCTCGTACGCCAGGTGGGCGTTCGGGGTCGGGAAGATGGACTTCAAGGTGCCGTACGGAGGCTGCGCCCACACGCGGGACGTGCCGCCCATGGCGAAGTTGGCTTCTCCGCCGTACTTCTCCACGATTTCGTTGAGCTTGGCGCCGGCCTCGTCGAAGGCCTCGGCCAGGGAAATACGCACCCAACCGGGATCGTCCTCGCCCTTGGGGTTCGTGCGCTTCAGACAGTAGCGCAAACGATCGGGATGGTACAGTGCGAGCATCGACGACTGAGACTTCGCGCAGCAGTGACCGCGGCTGTGAGCGTTGGATTCATCGCCCTCGACCTTGATCACCTTGTTGTCCTGGACGGTGACCCACGTACCGCACTCGACCTTACCGCAAGCGCGGCAGCAAGAACGGATACGCTTCACTTCACCGGCCGTCGGATCAGCGCCCTCGGCCAGAGCCGCAGACGGCGCTGCAGCGAACCCCACGGTTGCGGCAGCACCCGCCATAGCGGACGCCTTCAGGAAGCTGCGGCGAGTCAAAGAAAGTTTCGCCATATGCCCCTCCTCTCCTTTACTTACTCGTTCCTTTTCGTCTTCCGCATTGGAGACACGGCGCGGTGCTGCACCTCAGCCTTCCGCCTGCAAGGGGGGGGGAGGGAGGAGGGTGGCGGCTTGGCCGAATGCGGCGCCGCGCTGCGTCCCCAATGCGGTGACTCGATACTACGGCGGCGGGTTTGACGGGAATCATAAGAGGGGGATGTATGAGCGCGCGCATATCATCCTTGCGGGATGATTTTGCGCTGAACTGGGCATTTATACTTTGGTTAGCGAAGAGGAACAGGCGGATGAGCCGGCGTGGCGCCCGTGAGGGGCGCGGCGCGCAGGCAGCCGCCGCAAGACGAATGAGGGGTTTGAACATGGCACAACCAAGACCTTCCCTGACGCTGATCGTGGACGTGGACGAGCGCATCGACTCCGACGAGCTGCGCCTGGAAATCGGCCGCAGCTACACGTATGTAGGCTCCGCGCTCGTGCGCACGCACGCGGCCGCAGTCGACGATGCGCCGGTGGAGAACACGCTGTGCATGCTGGTGAAGCTGGGCACGCGCCAGTATCTGAATGCGGACGAAGAAGGCTCCGACGAGCTGTGGAACGACGTGATGCGCACGTGGTTCGCCAACCAGTTCCGCAAGATCGGCAACCAGACGCTTATCTACAACAAGCGTCAGCGCGAGATCGAAGACGGCCAGGAGCTTATGTTCACGTGGCTTGAGGTGGACCTGCAAAACGGCCAGCTGCCCGTGCGCCTGCGCATGAACGATGTGAGCAGCATCGAGGAGAGCGCTGCCGAGATGCTGAGCGTTGTACGCGAGGCATACAACAGCGGGAAGCTGGGCGATAAGGCTTCCATCGCGCGCATCAGCATGCCCACGGCCGAGTCGTGGAAGCAGCAGGTTGCCGACGGCGCCGTTGCTGCCGCAAAGCGCGCCGAAGAAGAGCGCGCGGCCGCCGAGGCTGCCGCCGCTGCCGCCGAGGCCGAGCGCGCCGCCGCCGAGGCTGCCGCCGAGGAGGCGTTCCTGGAGTCGCCCGAGCTGGTTGCCGCCAACGAGGAAGGCGAAGCCGTTGTTGAAGGCGGCGGCGTGGAAGCGCCCGAGCTTGTGTTCGAACTTGATGAACCCACGTTCGCCGTTGACTACAGCACGTGGACCGTGGAGTATACTGACGGCACGAGCAAGACGTTCGCCGCGTAACGCGCGCCGTTTGCCTGCCGCGCCCCCGCCGGAGCGCCATCGCGTCAGGTCGGCCGAGTCGCCGCGCCTGTTCGCAACCTTTTGAAAACCGCCGGCCCGCTGCGCGCGGGCCGGCCACAGATAGCCGCAACAAGAAAGGGAGTTTTATATGATCGATACCATTGCTGCATTCGACGGGCGTCTCGCGAAGATCGAGGGCGCAGCTCGAAGCGGAAAGACGCAGGCGCTGGTGGCGCGCTGCGCGAAACTGATTGAAAACGGCGAGGCTCCCGAGTCCATTCTTGTTGCGGTCACGAACGCTTTCGCCGCCCAGGCCTTCCGCAAGCGCCTGCGCCGCGCCCTTCCCGCCAACAAAGCTGCCGCCGCCGAGGCCGTGCGCATCTGCTGCGCGCTTGACGCCGCCGTCGAGGTGCTTGACACCCCCGCCGCCCGCGAGGCCACCGGCCGCGAGCCGCGCATCCTTTCCGAAGCCGAATACAACTTCTTCCTGGAAGATCTGAAAACCACCGGCGAACAGCCGCGCAAGCTGCGCAGCATGCTGTCGTTTCTGGAGCGCAAGATGGCCAACTACGAGTCGCGAGAGGAGTGGGGCGCCGGCACCGCTGCGGGCAACCTGCACGCCTTCGCCACGCGCGTGCTGAAGCTGCGCGGCGCCATGCTGCCTGTTGAGGCGCCTATGCTGGCCGCCGATTTCCTGAAAAGCGACGCCGGCGAGGCCGCGCGCGGCCGCTTCTCGCACGTGCTGTGCGACGATTTCCAGAATTTCTCGCACTCCGAGCAGACGTGCCTGTGCCTGCTGGCCGACAAGCAGATCATGGTGGCGGGCAACCCCAACCAGATGATGTCTAAGCGCGGCAATCACCCCTATGTTGAGGGCTTCCTGAAGTTCGACGCCGTGCGCCGCGACGTTGAGGTGTTCCATCTGGAAGGCGCCTTCGGAAACCCGCAGGTCATCGCGCTGGCCGATGCGCTGGGCAGCCAGGACGGCATGGATGGCGCCTACGTTGCCGGAACCGCTGCGGACATCGAGCGCGACCCCGCGGCTGCTGCGCTGCCTGTTGGCGTGCAGTCCATCAAGTGGAACACGCCCGAGGACGAGCTGAACGGCCTGACGAAGTACCTGCGCCACCTGCTGAGCAGCCAGGAAGACGTGCGCGAGGCCCACACGTGCATCGTGGTGGCCAACCGCCGCTGGGCTGTGATGGTGGAGAGGCTGCTGCGCCGACGCGGCTTCAACGTGTCCGCCGCCGGTGCCGCCGGCACGCTGGCGGGCGACCCGCGCGATTCCAGCCGTTCGCGCGCGCTTGTTGCGTACACGAAGCTGAACCTGCTGGCCAATCCGCGCGACATGGTGGCGTGGCGCAGCTGGTGCGGCTTCGACAACGCGCTGACGAACTCCGACGCCTGGATGGGTCTGCAGGATTTCGCCGAGGCCGAGAACATCACGCTGTACCAGGCGCTTGAGCAGGTGGGCAACGCCGGGTTCGGCGCGAAGGAGCCGTTCCTGCGCGCTCGCACGCTGGCCGAGAAATGGCGCGCTGGCCAGGAGTTTATCACGAAGAACAGCACGCGCCGCGGCTTCGGCCTTATGAAGGCCATCGGCGCCGAGGGCATCAGCGAGTTCGAGGCCGTTGCCGCCGACATGATGGGCGACGAGACGGCCGCGCGCCTGTTCGAGATGGAGCGCGCCGTCATCATGGATCCGGCCTGGATCGACGATCCGCACGTGCTGCACGTGTCCACGCTGCAGAACCTGTGCGGCACCGAGTACGACAACATTTTCGTGGTCGGCTGTATCGACGGCTTCTTCCCCATCCGCAACGCGTTCGAGGTCATCAGCACCGATGGCGAGCGCAACCGCGTCATGGACGCCGAGCGCCGCGATTTCATGAGCGGTGTGGCGAAGGCCAAGCACCTGCTTGTGCTGTCGCACTTCAGCAAGTCCGAGCTTGAGCTGGCCGAACGCACGAAGATGCAGGTAGTGCGCGTGAAGAGCGAGAACGGCAAGCGCATGGCCATCGTGCGCCCGTCGGCGTTCCTCTCCGAAGCCGGCGACGCCGCCCCCACCACCATCGGCGGCCAAGCGCTGCTGTCCGAGTACGGTTTGAACTAGGGGATTCGGCAAAGTAAGCCTCCCAACCCCCGAAGCGTAGGGCCGAGCGAAAGCTCGGCCCTTTTTAGTCAGCGCCCAAAGGGCGCGTCACACATTTTCCCGTGCGCGTGGCGCCCCCGATACCGTTACTTGCCCAAGCCCTTCACCGCTTGCTCCAGGCGATCGCAGGCTTCCTGCACCAGGGATTTCGGGCTGGCCAGGTTCATGCGCACGAAGCCGCTGCCTTCGGGACCGAACATGGTGCCCAGGTCAAGCCACAGTTTCGCATCCTGCTCCACCAGGCGCTTGATACCCGCATCGTCAAGCCCCAGCCCGCTGCAGTCCAGCCACGGCAGATACGTGCTCTCAAGCGGCACCAGGCTCACGCCCGGCATGCGGTCGACGGCCGCCTGCAGCACGCCGTAGTTCTCGTTCAACACGCCTTTCAGCTCGTCGAGCCACTCTTCGCCCTGCTCGTAGCACGCCTGCGTGGCTGTGACGCCGAACACGCTGGGCTCGTCGTAGCCCGTGCGCCCGAGTGTACGCTTGAACGCGGCACGGGCGTCGGCGTTCGGGATGAAGATGTTCGACAGCTGCAAGCCTGCCAGGTTGAACGTCTTGCTGGGCGCCGTGCACACCACGGCCGCATCGGCGTATTCCCGCCCCAGCGACGCGAACGGCACGTGCTTGAAGTCCGGGCGCGCGAAGTCGGCGTGAATCTCGTCGGCCACCACGCGCACGTTGTGCGCCAGGCAGATGTCGCCGATGCGGCGCAGCTCGTCTTCGGTCCATGCACGGCCCACGGGGTTATGCGGGTTGCACAGGATGAACAGCTTCGCGGCCGATTTCTCCAGCTGGCGCTCGAAACCCTCGAAGTCCATGGTGTAGCGGCCGTTTTCGTAGCGCAGCGGGCTCGTGACCATTTTGCGGCCGTTATCCTGGATCATCAGGCGGAACGGGTAGTACACGGGCGGCTGGATGATCACGGCGTCGCCCGGCTGCGTGAATGCGTTCACGGCCATGGACAGGGCGAACACCACGCCCGGCGTCATGACGAACCACTCGCGCTCGGGGCGCCAGCCGTGGCGGCGCTCGAACCAGTTCTGCACCGACTCGTAGTAGCCATCCGTTGCCATGGTGTAGCCGTACACGCCATGCTGCACGCGCTCGGTCAGCGCCTCGATGGCGGCCGGCGCGGTCTTAAAGTCCATGTCGGCAACCCAAAGCGGCAGGTCATCGGCCGCGTGGCCGCGGCGGCTCCACGCGTCCCACTTCAAGCAGCCCGTGTTGCGACGGTCGATGATGGTTTCGAAATCATATTTCGTCATGCGACGACTCCTTCGTCTTCTTGTTGCAAAACGCGTTGCACGGCGCCCCGATTCGACGGCGAACAGCACGTTTCGGAGCGCATTCCTGCAAGACTTACAACGTTGACCTGCGAAAACGCTAGCGCTCCTCCGCTTCTGCACCCGCAACTCCTTGCCGCATCCAGTTGTTGTACGGTAAGTGTTGCACACGCGCCCTGCTACGCCAGCGCCTGCTCCAAATCGGCCAGCAGGTCATCGATGTCCTCGATGCCCACCGACAAGCGCAGCAGGCGATCGTCGATGCCCAGCTTGTCCAGCATGGGCTTCGGGATGGACCCGTGCGTCTGCACCAACGGATACGTGACCAGGCTTTCCGTGCCACCTAAGCTTTCCGCGAACAGGATGAGCTTCGTGCGCTCAAGCACGGCCAACGCGCGCTCGTGCGTGTCGGTCTTAAACGATATCATGGCGCCGAAGCCCGTGGTCTGGCGCTTCGAAAGCTCATAGTTCTGATGGTCGGGGTCGCCCACATAGAACACGTCCGTGACGTGCGGGTTCGCCTTCAGCGCCTCGGCGATGCGCTTCGCGTTGCGCTCCTGCTGGCGCAGGCGCACGCCCAGCGTTTTCAAGCTGCGCAGCATCAACCAGCTGTCGAACGGGTCAAGCTGGTTGCCCTCGCTCATGGTGGCGTTGAACAGCGGCTCCAGCAGCGTGTTGTCGCGCAGGATCAAAAAGCCCGACAGCACGTCGTTGTGGCCGCACAGGTATTTCGTACCGCTGTAAATGACCACGTCACCGCCCAGTTCGAACGGCTTCTGGAAATACATGGTCAAGAAGGTGTTGTCCACCGCGAACACGGCGCCGTGCGCGTGAGCCGCCTCGCCCACGGCGGCGACGTCGGCCACCTTCATGGTGGGGTTCGTGGGCGTTTCCAAAAACACCAGGCGCGTGTTCGGCTTGAACGATGCCGCCAGCACGTCGGGGTCGGTCAGGTCCACGTAATCGAATTCGAGGCCGTACTGCGTGTAGATGTTGCTGAATAGGCGATATGTGCCGCCGTACAGGTCGTCGCTTACCAGCACGTGGTCGCCGGCGCGCAAAAGCTTCAGCAGCGTGGTGATAGCCGCCATGCCGCTGGAAAACGCCATGGCCTTCTTGCCGCCTTCCAGCAGCGCGATGGTGTTCTCAAGCTCCAGGCGCGTGGGGTTGCCGCAGCGCGAATAGCAGTAGCCCGTAGACTGGCCCCAGGCCGGATGCGCGAACGTTGCCGACTGATACAGCGGATAGCTGATGGAACCCGTGCGCGCATCAATGCCCTCGTAGCCGCGCACCGCGATGGAATCGGCGTGCCAACCAGCGTGTTTCTGCTGGTCAATGCCAAGCAGGCCATCGATTTCGTCAGCCATTGCCTCAAAGCTGGAGTCGTTCATGAAAGCAGCGTTCCTTTCGTTCGCGGGTGCGGCCCTGCGCGCTGTAATCCCTAGCACGCTTGTAAGGTTACGTTTTCCGAAAGGGTAGTGTACCGGAGAACGCGCCCCAGTGGCCAAGAAATCAGATAGCCCAGATATACGATTTTCCGAACAGTTGCTATCGGGCCGAATGTCCCGCCAGCTGGTGGCACATTGACCGGTGCGGCGAACCGCGCGCCGCCGTACAATCAGGGGCGTCAAATACACAAGGAGCGAACTATGGCCGTTATCGACGCACACGCACACATCTATCCCGACAAAATCGCCGCTGCCGCAGTGGATGCGGTCGGCAACTTCTACGAGGTGAACATGTTCGGCGACGGCACGGCCGCCGGGCTGCTTTCCGCGAAGGACCGCTCCCCCATCACGCATTTCTTGGTGCACTCCGTTGCCACCAGCGTGCACGCGGTCACGGCCATCAACAACGCCATCGCGCAGGCGTGCCAGGCCCACCCCGAGTTCATCGGCTTTGCTGCCATGCATCAGGATTTCGAAGACCCCGCCACCGAGCTGCAGCGCGCTGTTGACCTGGGACTTCATGGTGTGAAGCTGCATCCCGACACGCAAAAGGTCAACATGGACGACCCGCGGCTGATGGAGGTTTACGCCATCTGCGAGGAAATGGGGCTGCCCGTGGTCATCCACACCGGCGACTACCGCTACGACTTCTCGCACCCGCGCCGCCTGGTGAACATCCTGAAAGCGTTCCCCGACTTGGTGGTGGACGCCGCGCACTTCGGCTACTGGCCGTGCTTCGACGTGGGCTACGACATCCTGCACGACATCGCGCGCCACGACCGCGTGTTCCTTGACCAGTCAAGCACGCAAAAGTTCCTTGGCCCGCGCCGCACCGTCGAGTTGGCGCGCATGTGGGGCACCGACCGCATCATGTTCGGCAGCGACTTCCCCATGTGGGACCCGGCCGATGAATGCAACAAGCTTATGGCCTGCGATTTTACCGACGACGAGCTGGAAAACATCCTGTGGCACAACGCGGAGCGCTTCAGCGGCGTGAAGGTGAGCTAAGGCGCCCTACTCCTCGTCCTCCTGCTGCGGCTTGGGCGTCAGCACCAGCTTCACGGTGTCGATGCGGTGGCGATCCATCTGCATCACCGTCAGCTTCGCCGTGGCTTCGCGGCCCTCAAGCGTCAGGCTGTCGCCCTCGGCCGGGATGCGATCGAGCACGTCCATGATCAGGCCGCCAAGCGTTTCGCAATCCTCCGCGTCCTCGGGCGTGAAGCCGATGAGCTCCTCGAAGTCGCCCACGGACATGCCGCCGTCGATCATCATGGTGTCGTCGGTCAGCTTCTTCACGGAGTCGTTGTCGGCGTGGCGGTACTCATCGTCCACATGGCCCACGATCTGCTCCATGATATCGGTCATGGTAACGATGCCGGCCGTGCCTCCGTGCTCGTCCACCACCACGGCAATCTTCGTGTTGCCCTCCTGCAGCACCTGCAGAAGCTTCGCCACGGGGATGCTTTCCGGCACCGCTTCGATCGGGCGCACCGGCAGGTCTTTCATGCTGGAGCCGTGGCGCATAAGGTACAGGTCCTTCACGTGCACGAAGCCCACGATGCGGTCCTTCGACTCGCGGCACACGGGGTAGCGCGTGTATTTGTACCGCGTGACCAGGGCCATGTTCTCCTCGAACGTGTCCTCAAGGTCGATGCACACCAGGTCGGTGCGCGGCGTCATGATGGCCTCGGCGTCCTTGTCGCCCAAGTCGAAGATGTTGTCCACGAACGTGTTTTGCTCGGGGTCGATCAGGCCGCTTTCCGTGGACTCGTCGATGAGCAGCTTGATTTCGTCGCCCGTGTACACCTCGTGCTCGTTGGCCGGGTCGTGACCGGCCAGGCGCACCACGCCGTTCGTGATGCCGTTGAACAGAATCATGATGGGATAGGTAACCTTATAGAACGCCATCAGCGGGCCGGCCGTGAACAGCGCATAGCGTTCGGTGGCGAAAATGGCGAATGACTTGGGGATAAGCTCGCCCACCACCACGTGCAGCGTCGTCATGATGAAGTAGCCGATAGCCACCGCCACAATGCTGATGACCGCTTCGGGCAGGTGGAACAGCTCGAACAGCGGGCGAATGAGCGCGGAAAACGCCGGCTCGCCCAACCAGCCAAGGGCCAGCGACGCCAGCGTGATGCCCAGCTGGCAGGCGGAAAGGTAGGCGTTGACGTTCTCGGCAATGTGCATGGCGCTTTTCGCACCCTTCTTGCCTTCCTCGACGGCCAGCTCAAGCTGGGATTTGCGCACGCGCACCAGCGCGAACTCCGCGATGACGAAAAACGCGTTCATCGCCAGGAACAAGACAACAAGTAGCAGGCTTAAGCCTATGTGCATAAAAGCGGGTCTCCTTATGTTGGGTACAAAACAAGGGCTGGCGAAGGCGCCGGCCCCAAGCGACAGCCGAAGCGGCCGCGTCACGCTCGCAACGGCAGCCGCCGCAAACGCAACATTCTTATTGTGACATGCGAATTCGCACGCAGACGCAATCCCAACGTATATCCAAAAGTCAAGCCACGATTTACCATTTCGTTACTTTCAAGAAAGCACCAAGCACGCCAACTCTCTCGTGGTTTCAAGAGACAAAACATATCGCTATCAAAAGTCTCTGTACCACTGGTTTGAAGATATGCCAGGCGGGACTTCGGTACACACTCGTCTGCCCCGCCTGGCATTGCCTTTGCGTTAGAGCACCCACGCCTCGCTTTCGCGCTGCAGCTCCAACATGCGGCGGTATCTACCATCGGGCTTCTCACGCAGCTCTGCCGGGCTTCCCTGCTCCACCACACAACCACCTTCGAGCACCACAATCTTGTCGGCATTGTCAACCGTGCGCATGCGATGTGCGATAACGAGGACCGTCTTGCCTTGAAGCAGTTCAGAAAGAGCAGCTTGCACGTATGTCTCGTTTTCCACGTCAAGTGAGGCCGTTGCTTCATCGAGCAGCACAATCGGAGCGTCTTTCAGCAGGGCACGCGCAATCGAGATACGCTGGCGTTCACCACCGGAAAGCCTGCTGCCGTTTTCCCCGATCATGGTGTCGTAGCCGTTGGGCAAACGCTCCACGAACTCGTCGCAGCGCGCCGCCCTCGCCGCAGCGAGAACCTCCTCGTTCGTAGCATCCTTCTTCCCGAGGCGAATGTTCTCACGCACGGTGTCGTCAAAGAGCACCACGTCCTGGAACACCTCGGAGAATGCAGAAAGCAGCGTTTCCGGATCGACAGTAGAGACGTCAACGCCGCCCACAAAGATCGCGCCAGAGCTTACGTCCCAAAAACGCGAAGCGAGCTTGACAGCCGTGCTCTTGCCCGAACCGGACGCGCCCACAAGCGCTGTCACCTGCCCTTCCCGCGCCTTGAACGATACGCTGCTCAAGACGTCCTCGCCGTCGGCGTATGCGAAGCCCACGTCTTCGAAGACCACGTCATGGCCCTGAGGCTCGAACGAAGTGCTACCCGTCTGGATCGGCTCATTCTCGATGGCGCGCATGCGCTCCAGGCTCAAGCTCATGTCCATCAGCTCGGCGATGGCCTGCAAGATTACGTTGATGGGATCGTAAACCCTTGTCACCGCCAACAGATACACGAAAAACACGAGGAAGTCGACTTGTCCCGCCACGAGCAGCACAGTACCCACCACGATGACGGATGCGATTCCCAGACGCAAGAATCCTTGGGCGGAGCACACCGCCACACCCATAGCCAGCTCGGCACCAATTTTCTCTCGCTCGAAACGATCGATGCGGCAATCAAGCTCATCCTGGAATGCGCCCACCTTGTTGAGAGAGCGTATCTCACGGTGGCATTCAAGGTATTCCTGCAGCGCGTCGGCGAATGAAAGGGACGCCGCGTTCTTCTTCACAGTATGCGACTTCTGGATATGCGCGGTCAAAAGCAACGCCACAAGCGCCACGGGGATGGGCCAGAGCGCAGATGCCGCCAGTCTCCAGTCGAACGCGAACATCATGACAGCGAACACCAGCGTCGAAGCGCCCATACCGAAAATCTGCGGCATAGTGTGCGAGAACAGGCGCTCCTGATCGGAGCAGTCCTTCATGATAACGCTCGTCAAATCGGACAAATCGCGCCTTCCGAAAAACGAGAGCGGAAGCCGGCGCAAACGCTCCGCGATGGCGATACGCTTGCGGGCGCTTTCTTGGTAG
Source organism: Senegalimassilia faecalis (assembly GCF_004135645.1). Lineage (NCBI taxonomy): Bacteria > Bacillati > Actinomycetota > Coriobacteriia > Coriobacteriales > Coriobacteriaceae > Senegalimassilia > Senegalimassilia faecalis. Next base: position 1,080,767 of record NZ_SDPW01000001.1, on the reverse strand, counting down.
ACCGCCGTGTACGTCGCGCGATATTCCCACATCTGCGTGACAAACATCACAACAAGCGCCGCCACAATGCCCGCTGCGTAGAGCGCCATGCCCGGCAGGCCAACTGAAGGGTCATCCAGATACCTGATAAAATCGCTTGCAGTAAAGTACAGCACCACGATGGGCAGCATCAGCATCAGGTTCGCCAACGCACAGAACCCAGCACCGCGCATAAAATCCTTCATGCCTTGATCGGTCAAGGCAAAAGCATCTTGAATCCTACGCCACATGGCTGCCACCCCCTTCAATCCTCCACATCGCGCTCGTTCGGTAGTCTCGCCACATGCGCGCATACAGTCCATCTTGCGCGACGAGTTCTTCATGGGTACCCTGTTCCGCGACAGAACCACGGTCGATGACGAAGATGCGATCCGCATTCACAACGGTTGACAGACGGTGTGCGATCATAAGCACCGTCTTGTCTTCGCAAAGCGTTGCAAGAGCAGCTTGAATCAGTGCCTCATTTTCGGGGTCGGCAAACGCCGTCGCCTCGTCGAGAACCACAATCGAGGCTCCCTTCAGAATGGCACGCGCAAGCGCGATGCGCTGACGCTCTCCCCCGGAAAGATACACGCCAGCTTTTCCTACCACGGTGTTCACGCCATCGGGGAACTTGGCAATGATGTCATCGCACTGGGCCGCATGAAGAGCCGCGAGCACCTCGGCATCGCTTGCATTGGGGCGACCCGCACGCACGTTATCAGCCAAGCTTCGCTTGAACAGTCGATCGTCTTGGAACACGAAAGAAACGGCACCCATCAGTTCCTCGGCAGGAATTCGTCGCACATCCGCCCCGCCCACAAGAACGACACCCTCATCTGCGTCCCAAAAGCGCGGGACGAGCGACGCGAGCGTCGACTTGCCTCCGCCCGACGGCCCGACAAGAGCCACCGTCGCCCCGGCGGGGACAGAAATCGATACGTTGCGAAGCGCCGGTTCCCTGGAACCGGGGTACGAGAAGCTGACGCCCGCAAGCTCAATGCTCGCCTCCTTCGGATGGAGAGCTTTGGCAGACTCCACCTCGGCGATGGGAGCAACTTCCATGATCGTGTTCATCCGCCGCAGCGCGTCTTCGGCGATCATGACCGCCTCTGACGAGTACATGACCTTCGACATCATCGTTGTTGTCATCGCCGAGAAAAACGCGTAGAACAGGAAATCAGTCAGGAACGCTGGGAAATCAGGCGCGACGGCGGCAAGCACAATACCCGCAGGTACGAGCACCGCAAAGGTTGAGTTGATCGCAACCAGCTGCACGACTTGAGGTCGTCGGCAATACTCGGTATAATTCGTCGCCATGTCGCGATAGCCGATGATTGCCTCGTGGAAGGCCCTGAACGAAAGCACCGTCTGCTGGAATACCTTTACCACGGGTATACCTCGAACGTATTCGGTTGCCGCAGCGCTCATACGCATGAGAGCCGCCTGGTAAAGTTCCATGAAATGGCGGCCGCCTTTTTCGTCCTCGCGGCCCATCATCCACCACATCGCAGCAAAGGAAACGGCGATGGGGACAAGGCACAGAAGCCCCATCCTCCAGTCGAACAGAAACGCCACGACGAAGAAGATCACCGGGGTGGCAAAAGAGCCAACGAAATCAGGCAGCTTGTGGGCGATAAGGTCTTCTGTCTGGCCTGCACACCCGTCAATCACGCGGCGCATCTCCCCCGACGAGTGCGCGCTGAAATACCCCATTGGGATCCGCGCCACGTGGCGAACCATCGCTTTGCGCATATTTGCCGCAATACGGAAGGCCGCAAGATGCGAAGCCATGAGCGCGCCAAAATACACGATGATGCTCAACACGGCGAAAACCACAGCAAGCACAGCCCACATCGCGGCAGATGATGCTTCTGCCCAGTTCGGGTACACCAAAACCAAGTCGCGAACCACGAACCATACGCAAACAAGCGGCATCACGGTGAGCACGGCGTTCAGCGCCGAAAGGCCGCATCCTACATACGCCAAAACCCGCCGCTTGCCAGCAAACCCCAACAGCTCGAGAATCGCGTTTTTCTTCTTGGCGGTACCTTCTTTCCCCACGTCCTTTCCTACTTCTGTCGTTAGAGTACCGTCTTCCCGGGTCATTGCCATATTTACCTCCCGGCCGTTAATCTACATGCCAAGTTTGGCAAAGTGCTTCGAGAACACCTTGGTACCGATGAAGCCGCCGACGAGGCCGCCAGCGATGGTGGCAGCGCCGGTTACGACGCCCATTGGGCTTAGAATCGAGTTAACGAGCGTTTGGCCGTACTCGCGGGTCATGCCGGCTTGAACGCACATCTCGGCATAAGCCTCGCCCATCATAAGGATGAGAGAGATCTGCCCCAGCCAGAAGCAGAACGTGAACGCGGCAAAGGCACAGATAAGCTTGGTCTTGGTGCGCTTCTGCGGATCGCCTGCGATAAGGTCTGCCACGATACCGCCCACAACAATGCCGACAGGACCGCTCCAGAACATGCCCATCAGAAGGCCGACAGCACCAACTATAATGCCCATGATGGCGATCGCACCACGCTTCGGGACGCGATAGGCCAGGTACATGAACACGGTACCAGCGAACAACGCGCCTACCGTGTGAGTAAACCAGCACAGGTTGGCATTCGCGCTAAAGATAATCGAGAACGCCATGAACACTAGAAACAAAAGGATGCCGAACACGGCGATAAAGACGAAGTCTTTCGGGCTCAAGCCATTACGTTCCTTGGCGGCAGAACCGATTGTTGCTTTGCTTGTCATTGTGAAACCTTTCTCTTGTTACTGTATTTCCGCAAACCCGAAATTGAGCTTCAACTTCGGAAGTGTTGCCTTGTTTAAGGGGAAGCGCTCGGCGATGCGCCCGTCTTCGACCAGGGCTATCTCATCGCATGCCGAGCAGAGGAACTCATAGTCGTGCGAGACAACGCAGACGGCGATGCCCGCATCGCGAATGCGCGCGATCTGGGCATCTATTCGACGCATGTTGCGATAATCCAAGCCACTCGTAGGCTCGTCGAGAATCATCGCGCGGGCACTCGAAAGCAAGCCGGCAGCGATGGAAAGCCGTTGGCGCTCCCCGCCTGAAAGGGAGAGCGGGTGCCTGTCGGCGAGACCTTCGAGAGCAAGCGCAGCCTTTATTGCTGCAATCCGGTCCTTATTACCTAGGCTGTCTTCCGCACCATCCGAAGAGCACGCGCTTGCAAGCTCATCGTCGACTGTGCTGCTGAACAACTGGTATCCCGGTTCTTGCATAACCAGGTACACGCGCCCCGCCCGTTTCCTTGCGCGAAGCGGCACGTCGTCGACCTCGATCACCCCCGCCTTTTCCTTGAGAAGGCCGGCCATGCACCGGGCAAACGTCGTTTTCCCAGCCCCGTTGTGCCCCACAATACCGACGACGCTACCTGGAAGGAGGCAGAAGTCGAGACCGTTCAAGACCGCAGGCGCGCCGCGATAGCCGGCAACTACGCCGCTCATACGCACGATGGCTTTTCCGTATAAAGGTGATCTGGAGGCATTTGATGCGACCGCGTCGCCCAAGGGCGACACCGCCACAACGGAGTCGATTTCAGCAAGAGAGGCGGCGCGCAGCCCTATATCGGTTCTCGTTTCAAACGGCAGAGCAAGGAACTCTGCCGCCGGCCAGTCTCCTATAACCGAACCATCGCTTATAACCACATAGCGGTCTGCGATGCCGTCAAGCCACCACAAGCGATGCTCGGAGATAAGCACGGTCTTCCCCTGACTCTTCAGAAGCGCAACCGTGCGCGCAAGATTCCGCATCGCATGCACATCGAGCGACGCGGTTGGCTCATCAAGCACAAAGATGTCGGGATGCACCGCATAGACCGATGCCAGGATAACCGACTGCTTCTGCCCGCCAGAAAGCGCCTCGGTGCCGCGCCCGAGCAGGCCCTCAATACCGAGCGTTGCCGCTGCCTGCGCCACACGTTCAACCATTTCCTCGCGATCGATTCCGAAGTTCTCGCATCCGAAGGCGATTTCCGAGGTCACGTCGAGATTGACGAACTGGCTACGCGGGTTCTGGAACACCGACCCGACATGCGCGGAAAGCTCGCCCATCGTCCATGCGGAAACGGGTTTTCCCGCAACAAGCACCTCACCTTGAAGATCCCCTTCGTACATAAGAGGAATAAGCGCATTAACGAGGCGCGTAAGCGTTGTCTTGCCACATCCTGACTGCCCGGTCACAACAACGCATTGACCGCGAGGGATCTTAAGCGAAACGTCACGAAGCGATGGACGGGAAGCGCCTTTGTAGCAAAACGTGCATCCATCGAGCTCGATAGCATAGGGCGAAGTCTTCGCCGCGGCGGCATTTTCCATCATCAGAGCACCCCCGCTCTAAAGCAAACGGAAAGTGCAAGGAGCACCATCGCAGCGATGAGACACGCAACATCGATAGCGCGCACCCTTAAGTGGCAATACGAGGTGCGGTGCGCACTCGCCCCCACGCCGCGAACGACGACCGCGTTCCCCAGTTCGTCGGCGATCTGGCCCAAACGCGCGATCACGGGCACAAGGAAATGTTCGGCGGTCTTCGCAGGATGGCGCACGACCGACCTCGGCGTGAGCGCGATACCGCGCGTCTTCATAGCATCGGCGACAGCGGAGAATTCGCGTCCCATGGTGGGAAGGAAACGAAATGCCACGCACACAGCCACCGACACGTTCGCAGGAACATGCATCGCCTGCAGCGCGCAAGCGAGCTCGCCGAGACGCGTGGTTGCGATCATGTTGAAAGCGAACATGAAGGCGGGCAAAACATGGCGGTACATGAGAAGCGACGCCGCAAAGGGCGAAAGCAGGGTGTTCCCGCTCGCCACGAACAGCTGCGCCGTCACGGCGAACAGCGCATAGAAGGCAAGCCAGCGCACGATCGCAGAGAAGCGACGGCAATACGCCATCACGACAACGGTAAGCGCCAAAACGCCCATCTCGGCGAACAGGCTTTGCGTAAGCGCCATCTGCACGTTGATCGCTGCCAGAACCGCAAGCGACGTACGCGGGTCAAGATGGCGCGATGCAGCGTTGGCAGACGTCGAAGGCTGCGTCTGCGCTACCGCGTTCAAGGGCAAAGGCGCGCCCATCGAAAGAGCCATGCGATTATCGTCCTTCTTCCTACTAGTTAACTATATATAACTCTTTACGATAAAATACAGCTCAATAAGGCAATGCGAAAGACGGAACGGGAAGATGGAAAACTGCACCGAAAAGAATTCAAGTTCTACCGAAAAATCAAACGGAAGCTACGCCGCAGGACAGGGAAACCCACTTTACGACATGTTCGTCACACAGCTTTCGCAGCTGCACACCGTATGCGCGAAGGAAGCACTCGCGCGCGGATTCGGACGGGCCGACCTGGTGCGAAGCGTCGGCGAGACATGGTTCGTCGACCCCCAATACGGCAGGGGCTCCTACTGGTTCTATCTCATGGACGGTGACACCATCGTCGTGTCGATGGACATCACGTACAGACGCGCCGTGGAATCGGCTATGGAAACTGTTCCCTATCTGGGATTCGGCCTCTATGAGCATGCGATGCCCATGTATTGCTCGCCCGAGTGCGCCGCATCCAGCTGCAAGCTCATGGGACATGACTGGGATGGCGGCCCCTACATAAGCTCGTTCGAGCCCGACAAGCGGCTGTCATCGGCGTCGATTACCATAGCCCCTGAAGCAATACGTCGCTATGCGAATGCCTTGCACTGCGATGAGAAGAAACTGCGCCGCGCCATCGGACGGCTCACCACGTCGGAGGGCGCGCCCGGCTTGCCCTCGGCGCTTCGAGGGCTCGACATCACCTACCCCGCCGCATCGGTCGCCGATTCGTATTATCACGCCAAGGTGATTGAATGCTTCGCGCTGCTGGCAAGCAGCATTCCCGAAAAGGTCACGTCAGCCGATGCCGTGAACATAAGCGACAGGGACTGCGTCGAGTGCCTCTGCTCCTACATCGACGACAACTTATCATCCGATCTCAGCACGAAAACGTTGTGCGACATTGCCCATGTAAGCGAGGGGAAGATGATATCGGCGTTTCGCAATGTGCAGGGGAACACCCCGCAAAGCTACATCCGCGCACGGCGCCTGGAGCACGGACGACGCCTTCTCCTTGATGAAAGCCGCAAAATCAGCGAAATCGCCAAAAGCGCGGGCTACCGCAACCAGGGAGCGTTCACTGACGCGTTCAAGCGTGCCTACGGCACGACGCCGCGCGCCTATCGCAACAGACTACGAATCGAATAGGAATAGCATCAAGCGATGGCCACTCCTCAAACAAAAGATAAGGAGCGCTCTGAGGATGAATGAACTGCCCCCCATTTCTCATGCCCAAGAAATGGGAGGCAGTTCAAAACAGGACGCTCCCCGTTAGAAGGACCATTAACTAACAAAGGACTTAGGAAACCAGCCTTCTTGCTTCGACAAGTTCTTCTGCTACCTCGTCGAGTAATTTCGGGTATGTAATATCACTGGTTGGATTTGTTAAACGAGTGTTGGGTTTCGCGACTTTCGCCCGAGATTTCCAATCAGCAATTCAGCACCGCCCAACCAGTGATTTTACATACCCTAAAAAGATGCGGCCCGGGGCCGCATCTTTTTAGGGTTGCATGTTGTTGAGCGCTATTTCGTGCTGCGAGGCGCGCCGACTTCGTCTGCGTCCGCAAGGGCATCCTGCTTTGCGGGCTCGTCGGCTCGCGGCTTGATAACTGCCGCAGCACCTGGGACCTCGCGGCTTGGAGCGGCAACGCGCAGCTCCATGTCCTTCGGCAACACCAGGTTCGCCACCACGGCCACCAGGAACACCACAGCCACGCAGTTCTGCGCGAACACGCTTTGCACCAGCTCGGGGAAGCAGACGAACAGCTCACCGACCTGCGTGAACCCGATGCCGATGGCCAGCGACAGCGCCGCAATGACGATGTTGCGCTGCGAGAAACCAGCAGACGCAATCATCTGGAAGCCCGTGACGATGATGTTGCCGAACATCATGATGGTGCAGCCGCCCAGCACCGGCTCGGGCAAGCTGCTGAACACGGCGCTGATGACCGGGCAAAACGCCGCCAGAATCATGATGACCGCGCCCGTAGCAATAGCCTTGCGGTTCACCACCTTCGTCATGGCAACCAGGCCAACGTTCTGCGAGAACGACGTGATGGGCATGCAGCCGAAGCAGCCGGACAGCGCGGACACGAAACCGTCGGCGGCAATGGAGCCGAACAGCTCGCGGTCGTTGACGTTGCGGCCAAGGCCCGCCTGCGCCAGCGCCGTGGTGTCGCCGAGCGTTTCGGTAGCCGACACCAGGAAAATCAACGTCACCGAAATGATGGCGCCCAGGTCGAACTCGGGCGTAAACGGCATGATGGCCGGCGCCGCGAACAGCTTGACATTCTGGAACGCGCTGAAGTCCACCACGCCCATGGGGATGGCCACAATGTAGCCAACTACCAGGCCAAACAGCACCGACAGATGCTTCTGCTTGCCCTTGACCATGCACTGGAACGCCAAGCACGCCACCAGCGAGATGGTACCCAGCGCCAGGTTACGCAGGCTGCCAAAATCGGCCGCACCGCTGCCGCCGCCAAACGATGTGGCGCCCACGGAAAGCAGCGAGAAGCCGATGGACGTGACCACCACAGCAGCCACGATCGGTGTGATAATCCGGCGCCAGTACTGCGCGAACAGGCCAAGCACGCCTTCGATGCAGCCGCCCACGATGATGGCGCCCGCGGCCGCGCCCATGCCGTACGTGGCCACCACGCCCGTCATAACGGTAACGAACGTGAAGCTGATGCCCATGACAATGGGCAGTCCGCTGCCCAAGCGCCCGATGGGGAACAGCTGGATAAGCGTGCCGACGCCCGCAATAAGCATGGCCGCTTGAATCATCCCGCCCGTTTCCGCATCGCCAAGGCCGGCCACGCCGGCAATGATCATGATCGGCGCCAGGTTCGCCACGAACATGGCCAGGATATGCTGGATGCCATAAGGCACCGAACGCAGAATAGGTACGTCGCCGTCGAGTTTCAGCAGCTCATCGTGGTCGAACGGCTTCAGATGCGCGCTCACCGACGAAACTCAATTTCGCCCGTTTCGGGGTCCATGGCCTGCACGATGGCCAGCGACTCCAGGTGATAGCCGCGGGCGCGCAAGTCGTCGCCGCCGGGCTGGAAGCCCTTCTCCACGGCAATGCCGATGCCCTCGACCGTGGCACCGGCCTCCTCGACCAACTCGATCAGGCCGTTGAGCGCGCAGCCGTTCGCCAGGAAGTCGTCAATCAGTAGCACGTGGTCGTCGGCGTTCAGAAACTTCTTCGACACGATAACGTCGTAGATGCGCTGATGCGTAAACGACTGGATCTTCGTGGAGTACATGTCACCGTCAAGGTTGATGGACTGGCTTTTCTTCGCGAACACCACCGGCACGTCGAAATGCTGCGCGGCCACCGCCGCAATGCCAATACCCGACGCCTCGATGGTCAGGATCTTGTTGATGGGCGCGTCTGCGAACAGGCGCTTCCACTCCTTGCCCATTTCGTTGAACAGGTTGATGTCCATCTGGTGGTTCAGAAAGCTATCCACCTTCAGGACGCCTTCCGACTTCACCACGCCGTCGCGCCTGATGCGCTGTTCAAGCAGTTCCACAGTCCGTTCTTTCTTCCCGGTTCCGACAGATACCTATATATGTAGCCCTAAACGCTAGATTTCAACCATGCCCGTGGCAAGCAGCACGATGGAAACCACGGCCGCAATCAAAATGATGGCCGTGACCACACGATCGAGCGTGCTTTGCAGGAAGGGCTGGTTGCGTTCCTTCTTACCCTTGATATACACCAAGATGCCCGGCGCATACAGAATGGACATGAGCGTGACGCCCACCGCGCCCGATGCCCACGCCAAGAACACGCTGTAGATAACGCCCAGGACGGAGAACACGCGCCACGCGATCAGCGGGCCGCCCACTTTGCCCTTGAACGACTCGGGCTCGGTGAACGCCACTTTCGCGAAATACGCGGCCGAAAGCAGATAGGGAAGCAGAATCATGCCGGCGGACAGCGCATAGAAGAACTGGTACGTGCTGTCGGAGAACAGCATGATGATGAGGAAGATCTCGATGATGACGTTCGTGACAACCAGCGTGACGATGGGCGCGCCCTTCTTGTTGACGCGCGCGAACGCCTTCACGAACGAGCCCTGGGCAGCCGCCTCGTACGGGCATTCGGAGGAGAGCACGGTGTAGCCGAGCATGGCGCCCACCAGGGACAACACAACGCCGGCGTTGATAAGCGTGGCACCCCACGGGCCCACGGCGTGCTCCATGACGCCGGCCAGCGCCGGGTTCGAAAGCTCGGCCAGGTCGGACAGCGGCATAACGCCCATGGAAAGCGTGGAAACCAGCAGGTAGATAGTCAGAACGCAGCAGAACGCGATGACGGTTGCCTTGCCAACGTCCTTGTCCTTCTTCGCGCGGCCGGAAATGGCCACAGCGCCTTCAATGCCCAGGAACACCCAGATGGTAACCATCATGGTGCCGCTGACCTGCTCGAAGAACGGCATGCCGTCCGCAGCGCCGTGCGACATGTTCGCCATGAAAATGTCCACGTCGAACTTCTGGAAGAAGATGATGGCGGTGATAGCCACGAAAATGGGCACGAACTTGCTGATGGTGATGACCAGGTTCACGCCCGTGGCTTCCTTCACGCCGCGGCTCACCAGGAATGTGTAGAACCAGATGAGGCAGCTGGCGCCGATGACGGACGCCAGGTTGTTGCCCTCGCCGAAGATGGGGAAGAAATACGAAAGCGCGCCGAACAACAGGGCCGAGAAACTGACCGTGCACAGAAGCGCGCTGATCCAATAACCCCAGGCGCTGTTAAAGCCCAGGAAATCGCCGAAGCCGGCGGTTGCGTAGCTGTAGATGCCGCCCTTGAGCTGCGGTTTGATACGCGAGAGGGCGAAAAACGTCATGACAAGGCACAGCACGCCAACGGCGGAAATGCCCCATGCGGTAAGGATGGCCGCGCCGCTTGCGCCATGCGCTGCTTGGTCGCCCGAAAGCGTGAACACACCCGCGCCGATGATGAGCGTGATGACGGACGCGACCAGGCGGAAAATGCCCAACTTGCCGTGGTGGTCGACCTCGGGAAGCATCCCGGAGCCGGTGACGACCATATCTGAAGCGGCACCTGCGGGTGCTGCCCCGTTTACATTGCTCATTGAAACCCCGATCGTTGAAAAAACAGTTGCCCATCATCATACCCCAGCTTATTGAACGCGGGGCATAATCGACGGCAACAAATTTCTATTCGAACGATTCCTGGTCGATGAGCACGTGCGACAGGGCCGCGCGGTCGAGTTCGCACCCGAGGCCGAATTCGTGGCCACGGCGCGTAAGCGTGACCTGGCCGCGCTCGACCGTGTACGGTGGGTTCGTGACGTCGGTGTCGAAATACCGCGACGTGGCGCCGATGTCGCCCGCGTCCGACACACCGGAAAGCGTTTCGAACGCCGCGTGCATGCGACGCGACACGCCCGTGTCGTACATGCCGCCCATCCACACGCGCATGCCGCGCGCCTGAGTCATGTGCACGAATTGCAGCGCCGGCTCGATACCGCCGAACTTGCCGATTTTCAGCGCGAAGCACTTCAGCTCCGGATGCTTGAGCACGCGCGCCAGGTCGCGGGCGCTGACGATGGACTCGTCCAGGCACACGGGCGTTTTGATGCGCCGCTGCAGCTGCGCCAAGCGCGCGAACAGGTCATGCGGGCCCGACGCTACCGGACGGCGCGGGTCAAGCGGCTCTTCGATCCACGCGATGTCAAGCTCATCGAGGTTGCGCAGCTCTTCGATGTCGTGCTCGGTGAAGCTTTGGTTCGCATCAAGCGAAATCACCAGGTCAGGGAACGTTTTTCGCACAGCCTGCGCGCTGAAGTACGCCGTGCCGGGCGTCACCTTCAGCTTCACGCGCGTGTAGCCCGCGTCCACGCAGCGCTGCGCGGCGGCCACGGTTTCGACCACGGGCCCCACGGGAATGGCGGCGCCGGCCGGCACGGCCACGGCATCGGTGCCTTCAGGCGCCTGCCCGCCGATAAGCTGCCACAGCGGCTGTTCGACGATCTTGCCGTACAAGTCCCACAGCGCCGGCTCAAGCGCACCGCGCCCCATGGGCAGCTCGTTTGCACCAGGGCACGCCGCGAACAGGCCATCGGCCTCGGACGGATGCAGCAGCACCGTGTTGAGCACCAGCGGAATCAACTGCTCACGCAGAATACGAATATCCTGGTCAAGCACCTCGGGCAGGTACCAGTCGGTTGGGAACGACACGCATTCGCCCAAGCCCGTGCGCCCGGCGTGGTCCACCACTTCCACCAGCAGCGACTCGCGGAACGACAGCGTGCCCTTCGCCGTGGCGAACGGTTTGCGGAACGGCAGGCGAATGCGGTATAGGTTCACGCGCTTAATCTCAATGCGCTGCTCGTAGAGGCGACGCAGCGCAGCGCGGTCGACCTTGCCGATTCCCGTGCGCGGGAAACGGGGGAGCGCGAACAGGTGCTTCGGCTGGTACATGCGCGACAGCTGCGGCGCCGCGACCTGGGCAATCTCTTGCGCGAAGCGGCGGTCGGACAGCGTGCGAGCGCGCTGGCCCGCCACGCCGGCGGCAATGCCAGCCGGGCCGCCGGTTGCAGGCGCGGCGGCGTTTCCGCGCTCGATAAACCCAACGGGGCGGCGACCCCACGTGTCATCGGGCGCGCCGAAGATATACGCGTCGGCAACGCCGGGCACGCGCAGCAGCTTCTCGCGGATTTCGGCGGGGTAGACGTTCTCGCCGCCGGAGATGAACATGTCGTCGGTGCGTTCCTTGACGTACAGCTTGCCATCGGGCGCAATAGCGGCCGTATCGCCCGTCAGGAAAAAGCCGTCGGCCGTGTAGGCGGCGCGCGCGTTCAGGTAGCCGCCGAACAGGCCCGGCCCGCGCACGGCCAAGCGACCGAACCCGTCGGGGCCCGCGTCCACAATGCGCGCCTCATAACCCTCAAGCAGGGACATACCCCCCGTAAACCCAGGTGTGACCAGGGCATTTGCAATTTGGCTGGCCGTTTCGGTCATGCCATAGCTTGCGTACACGCGCGCCCGCATGGCCAGCGCACGCCCCAGCGTCTGCGCGTTCAGCGGCCCGCCGCCAAGCAGGATGCACTCGTAGCGGCCCACGCCCAACGCATGCGAACTCGCCAACATGTCCTGCAGCATCTTGTCGACCACGGAAATGTGCGTGGCGCCGCGGCGCGCGGCGTCCACCAGCACGCGTTCGGCGTCGAAACGCTGATACAAAATGAAAGGATTCGCGTTCAGCAGGCTGCGCACCACCATCTGCAGGCCGCCCACGTGGTAAAGCGGCAGCGCGATCTGCCACAGCCCCTCGCCGTGACGATTAAGCGAAGCATTGGAAACCGCCGCCGAGCCACACAGATTTTCCCAGGTCAGAGGCACAGCTTTCGAACGCCCGGTGGTACCGGACGTGAACATGACCACCGCCGTGGCGCCGCGGTCGAATACATGCGCGCCGCGCTCGGCAAAATGGATGACGCTTTCAAGCGCGTCCTGGCGCGCTTCGTCCTCGCGACGGCGCGCAGCGGCCCCGCGACTGCGACCCGCGCGCCCGAGCGCCCGCGTCGAGCGCGCCTCGGCCGTGGCGATGTTCGTGCGCGCGTAAAACGACGTGCGCTGCGCATGCCCGGGGCCCGCAGCTTCCGCGGTTCCAGTAGCGTCATTCGCCACGGTCCTGATAAGGTTCGCCACATTGCTTTCGTCAACGGTGTACGCCACGTTGAACGCACGGCTGCGCTGCAGGTCAAGCAGGCGCGCCTGCTTTTCCGCATCCGTCAGCCGGTTGTTCAGCGTCACCAGCGTGAACCCGCCGTATGCCGCCGCCAGCAGCAAAAACACGCACGCTGGCTGGTTCGGCAGGTCCACGGCAACCGCGTCGCCGAGCGCAACGCCGCGACGACGCAACAAGCTAGCAAGACCCGCCGCAATCATGCGGGTTTCCCGGTACGACAACGCTTCGGTGTTGCCGTCTTTGTCGACAGAAGAGAAGCACGTGCGCTGCGGATTGAGCCGCACCATGTTTTCAAACACGCCGATCATGTGGGTAATGCGCCTGCTTTCGCCTTGCTAGCCAATAGATCCTACGGGAACTTCGGGAACTTCGAGAAGTCGGGCTTGCGCTTCTCCTTGAACGCGTCGCGACCCTCTTTCGCCTCGTCGCTGGTGTAGTACAGCAGCGTGGCGTCGCCGGCGAACTGCTGCAAGCCGGCCAGGCCGTCGGTAGCCGCGTTGAACGACGCCTTCATGAAGCGCAACGCCGTGGGGCTGAACTGCAGCATTTCCTTCGCCCACTGCACGGTTTCGGTCTCAAGCTGCTCGAAGGGCACCACCTTGTTGACCATGCCCATCTCCAGCGCCTCCTGCGCCGTGTACTGACGGCACAGGTACCAAATCTCGCGCGCCTTCTTCTGGCCCACCATGGCCGCCAAGTAACCCGCGCCGTAGCCGGCGTCGAAGCTGCCCACCTTCGGGCCCGTTTGGCCGAACTTCGCCGTTTCCGCGGCAATGGACAGGTCGCACAGGATGTGCAGCACGTGCCCGCCGCCGATGGCGTAGCCGTTGACCATGGCGATGACGGGCTTGGGCACCACGCGGATGAGTCGCTGCAGGTCAAGCACGTTCAGGCGCGGGATGTTGTCCTCGCCGACGTAGCCGCCGTTGCCGCGCACCATCTGGTCGCCGCCGCTGCAGAACGCCTCGTCCTCGTGCGCGCCACCGTGGTTGGCGCCCGTCAGGATGATGACGCCGATGCCCGCGTCGTCGCGCGCCTCGGAGAACGCATCGTACATCTCCATCACCGTGCGCGGCGTGAAGGCGTTGCGCCTAAACGGGCGGTTGATGGTGATCTTCGCGATGCCCTCGTACGTTTCGTAGATGATCTCGCGGTACTCTTTTCCAGGTTGCCACTGGATGTCGCTCATACACGGTCCTTTCGCTGTGCGCGTTGCTACGTGCACGCACATTTTTAACCTATTCGAAACAATGGTAGCGAATTCGCACCAAACGCGCACGCTCCGCACGATAATCGCATCGTGCGGAGCGCGTTAGCGGTTGCTCGCGATTACAAACGGCGCCTACAGGGCGGCGCGGATGGCCTCGGTCGTTTTGTTGTACTCGGCCTCCACCGCCGCGAACAGCTCTTCGGAGCCTGCTGCGGTTTCAGGGATGGGGCGCAGGAACTCGGCCAACGCGTTGGACGGCTCGAACAGGTTCGAGAAGCCCATGTTCTGCGCGATGCCCTTCAGCGTGTGCGACGCAAGGAACGCGCCGTTCACGTCGTTGTTCGCAAGCGCCGTGCGCAAGTTCTCGAAGCTGTTGTCCTGCAAAAACTTGCCGGCAAAACGCACCACGAGAGCTTCGCTGGTCAGACGGCGGACGACGTCGTTGTAATCGGCGCCGATTTTCTCGTATGCATCTTGAATCTCACTCATGTTCTCTTCTTAGTCTTGCTCGGTTGCGGTTACGGTTTCGTTATTAGTTAGCCTAGAAAGAGGGGGGGGGGTGTCCCTTCGTCATCCTTTTCCGCCAGAATGCGCTCTTGCAGGTCGATCAAACAGCTGATGAGCAGCGGGTTGAACGTGCCACATTCGCCGTTCAGGATCATCTGCATGGCCTCTTCATGCGGAATGGCCTTCTTGTACACGCGGTCGCTGGTTAGCGCGTCGTACACGTCCACAATCGACACCACCTGCGCCGAAATGGGAATCTCATCGCCTTTCAGGCCGTCGGGGTAGCCGTTGCCGTCCCAACGCTCGTGGTGCCAACGGCAGATGTCGCGGGCGGCCTGCACCAGCGCGCTGTCGCGGCACTGCGTCATGCTTTCCAGCAGGTTCGCGCCGATGGTGGTGTGCGTCTTCATGACCTCGAACTCTTCGGGCGTCAGGCGGCCCGGCTTATTCAACACATAGTCGGGAATGGAGAGTTTGCCCAGGTCATGCAGCACGGAAGCGGCGGAAATGGTGGCGCGCTCTCTTGAGCTGACGTGGTAGCGGTCCGTTTTGCGCACCAAGTGCTCCAGCATCATCTCGGTGAGCTTGCGCACGTGCTTCACGTGCGGTCCGCTTTCGCCGTTGCGCAGCTCCATAGCGCCGCCCATGATGTCGACGAGCATGCGGCTGTCACGTTCGCGCTCGTAGAACTGCTGCGCCAGCATGGACGACAGGCGGCGCTGCTTGGCGTACAGGCGCATGATGTTGCCAACGCGCTGACGCACGATGCGCGCGTCGAATGGGCGGCTGATGTAGTCCGAAGCGCCCAACTCGTAGGCGCGCAGCACCATGTCGTCGGATTCTTCGCTGGAAATCATGATGACGGGGATGTCGTCGCTCCAGCCGCTGCGCGACATGCGCGACAGCACGTCGAAACCGTCGGCGCCGGGCATGACGATGTCAAGCAGCACGATGGAGATGCCGTCGCCGTGGCGCTCCAGGCAGCTGATGCCCGCTTCGCCGCTGTCGGCTTCGATGATGTCGTACTGGTCTTTCAGCATTTCGCTTAAGATGACGCGGTTCATTTCCGAGTCGTCGACCACCAGCAGAAGCGGCTTGCGCGCGGCTTCGGCTTCGATGTCGTCCGTTTCGGTGACCACGGCGTTTTTCAGGGTTTTCGCCTTGTACATAAGCGTGTCGGCCTGGCGCACCGTCTCCTCGACAGTGCGGCCTTCGGACAGCGCGCCGCCCACGCTGACGCTGAGGCCGAGCTTCTCGTAACCGGGCACGGCCGCTTCGGCAAGCTTGTCGGTAATGGCGCGCAGCTTGCGCGAGAAGTTGTCCTCGCTGATGCCGGGCAGCACCAGCACGAACTCGTCGCCGCCGTAGCGCACCAGCATGTCCGTACCGCGGATGCAGCTTTTCATGGCCGCCACGGCCGCCTTCAGGGCAACGTCGCCGGCGTGGTGGCCCAGCGTGTCGTTGACCAGCTTGAAGTCGTCCAGGTCAAGCAGGGCGATGCCGGCGTACATGTGCTGCGTGCGCAGGTTGTCCTCGTAGAAGCGGCGGTTGTACGCACCGGAAAGCGCGTCGTGGTACAGCAGCTCGTCGGAAAGGCCCGTGAAGTTTTCCGCGTCGATGGGCTGCGCGTACAGAAGCACGCTTTTCTTGCCGTCCACCTCAACGTAGCGCGCGTTGGCAAGGTGCTGCTCGTCGCCCATGCGCAGCGAATGCGTTTGGTGGCCGCCGTCGTGCAGCACCTCTTCGCACACCTTGCGCATGCAGATGCATTCGTTGCCGTACAGCAGGCAGAACTGCTCTTCGTCGATGTTGTCGGAATCAAGCAGGCGCACCACCGGGTAGATTTCCCGCAGACGGTCCATCTCGCGGCCGATCTGGTCGTGCGTCACGGCAACGGAAGCTTTATCTTCCGGGCCCGTTTCGTGAATGTTGATGTCTCCCATAGCCGTCACGCCTCTGCTCCTCAGCTGAAAGATGAAAGCGCACTCTATATAACTTGGTCATTGTAACAAAAGCGATACCCCAATACGCGCGAACGGGGAAAAGGGGCAAGCTTGCGAAGAAAACGCACGACCAGGGGAACAGGGTGCAGCGCAAGGCCGCCTGCGGCAAAAACGGAGAGGAGCCAGTACCGCTCATGGCGGTCAGCATTTCCTTTGCCGCGTCCTTGCTGGCATTGGCCCTGCGCCTGCTGCCGGAAAGATTGCACGAGCGCTAGGCGACGCTGTGGACGCAGGCGGCGAATGCGGCGGGGTCTTCCAGGTGCACGTTGTGGCCAGCCTTCGGCGCCACGCGCGTTTGCACGATGCCCGCTGCGTGCAGATCGTTGGCGATGCGGCTGTACTTTTCATCCTTCGCGCCCGTGAGATACAGCGTTGAGCAACCGCGAAGCCCCAGGTCACGAAGTGCTTCGGTTGTTTCGTGATACGAGGGCATGCGGTGCTGCCCCGCGCATTCCACGCAACGGGCCAGCGCCTCGGCGTCGTTTGCCAGCCGACCCGCCTGGATAAGCGCACGCGTGCGCTTCGGCAGCGAGCGCTGCGATTCGAACAGGGGCAGGTTTTCCCAGTACGTCATGAAGTCGCGCAGGCTTGTCTCGCGCAGGCGGCGCACGGTGGCCGCGTCGCGCTCGGCAGCGGCGACGCGGTCGCTTTCCGTTTTCGGGCCCATGCCGGCGCTTTCAAGCAGCAGCCCGCGCGTTTTCTTCGCGAACGCGGCGGGGCCGGCCTCAAGCAGCGCGCTGAGCGCCACGCGGCCGCCCATGGAATAGCCCACCACAACCGGCTTGCCCGGCACCAGATCGATGAAGTCGAGCAGCGCTTCGCCCATGGAACGCAGGCTGTAGGGCGCCGGGCTTGCCGGCACGGCCGAGCCGCCGTGTCCTACCAGGTCAATAGCGTACACGTCGCGCTCCTGCGCAATAAGATCCATCGCGCCGATCCACGATGACGAGCTTTGCGCGAACCCGTGCACCAGGATGGCCGGCGGGCGGCGGCGGCCCGGTACACCCTGCGCCTTGCAATACAGGTAGCGGTAGCGGACGCCGTCGGAATCGAAGCAATCGGTCATCGGTGCCATAAGAGCCTCCCCAGTCTCTTGCAACATTCAAACATGAGTGGCGCGCCTTTCGGCGCTGTCGATTTAGGTGCGAGTTTTCGCTCGCACCTACGAGGCCAACCTGTAAGCAACTCAGCGCCCCACAAATCGACCCCAAACGCCGCATCGTCACTTCGTAGGGTTGAGCGAAAGTTCAACCCATAATTGAGAGCGCGAAGCGCGACACTCCGCTCCTGCACGCAAGCGTACAAGCATTTCTGTACAACAACGGTATAGAGACAGCCGATACGCCGCAGGTCGCCGTCTGCAGCAGCGGCTTTGTGCAGCCTACCAGAAGCGGCCGTAACGCTCGCGAATGCCCTCAAGCGGCACCGGCACCTCGATCAGGCTGATGCCCGGCACGTCAAGCATTTCGCAATACGCCTGGTCAAACGCCTGCAACGTGTCAACTTTCGCATACGGAACACCAAACGCCGCCGCGGCAGCCTGGAAGTTCACGTCTTGCGGCGTCAAGAACAGGCGCTCGAAATACGCTTCGCTCGACTTCTGCGGAAGCATGTCGAAAATGCCGCCGCCGTTGTTGTTTAACAACACGATGGTAATGCCCAAGCGCTGCGCTTGCATTTCAATGTTGCTATCCGGCGTGGTTTCGCCCGGTGTGCGGCCGGCGGCAAGCTGGCGCTGCACGCGCAGCTCGCGCTGCAAGGCAAGCGCATTGATGTCGTGCAACATGGTCAGGTCGCCGACTACCAGCGTGGTGCGCTCGAACAGCTGCGCGGCGCCAAGCGCCGTCGACACCGTGCCGTCGATGCCGTTCAGCCCGCGATTCGCCAGCACGCACAGGCGCTTGTCACCCTTCAGGTAGAACGTGTCCACGGCGCGCACGCTCATAGAGTTGGCCGCGAACAGGCACGACCCCTCGGGGGCAAGCTGCAGCACGCGGCGCACGTACGCACCCTCGAACGCATCGGCCTGCTGGTTTGCGGCGGTGTCGGCGGCGAAGATGCGGCCGGCGGCCTCGGCGTTGGCGCGCTGCCATGCGGCCGCAAACGCGTGCTCTTTCGCTGCTGCGGCGGCGGGGCCTCCCTCGGTGCGCTCGGCGCGGGTCATGCTGCGCACGAAATCGACGGGCATGGCGCGCACAAACGCCGTGGTGCCCGCATTCGTGTCGCGCGTTTCCAGCGGGTCCACCACAATCTGCAGCGCGCCCGCTTCCTCAAGGCGGCGCGCCCACTGCGTGGCTTTCTTCGAGATAGGATAGCGTCCGAACCGCACGATGATCTGCGGGTTCAGTTGTTCGTCGGCAACTTCGCCACCTGTTTCGAACACGCTGTCGTAATTTTCCACCAGCAGCTCATCGGGGCAGCAGCGCAAACCCGACAGAGGATCGGCCAGCACCGGCATGGCGAATGCACGTGCGAACTCCATGACGGCCTTCGCGTCCTCGATAGTAGCGCACGACCCTTCGCCGGCAAGCAGCAGAGCGTCGTTCACCTGCAGCGTGCGCGCCATGTCGGCCGCCGCCGCACCTGAGATGTGACCCTGCGGCTGGACAAGCCCATGAGCCGCGTCGTTTGCGAGGGCGGGAGCAAGCCCGCCGTCGAACAGGTCATCGAGCTTCGTGTCCGGCTTCAGCGGCTCGTCGAACGGGAAGTTCAGGTGCACCGGGCCGCCGAAGCAGGCACCGGCGATACGTTGATGCGCGGTTTCGGAACCAGCCGCACCACGCGCCTGCGACGGCGGCGGGCAGGCGCCCATGGACGCGATGCACGCCTCGCGCGCAGCCTGGCGGACAAAGCGCAGCGACTGTTCGTCGGCCGCCGGCAACGGCATGGCCCGAAACGCGCGCACGTGGCTGCCGTACGCATGCAGCTGATCGCACGTTTGCGGCGCGCCGAGGCCCTGCAGCTGCGGCGGGCGGTCGCCCGTCAGCACCACCAGCGGCACGCGGGAAGATTCCGCCTCCATCACGGCGGGGTAGTAGTTGGCAACGGCGCTGCCCGACGTGCACACGATGGCGGCAGGGCGTCCCGACGCTTTCGCCAGGCCAAGCGCGAAAAACGCCGCACCGCGCTCGTCGACGTCCACGTACACGCGCATGCGCTCGGGCGCGCGACACGACAGCTCGTACGCCACCATGGACAGCGGGGTAGAGCGCGACCCGGGACTTACCACCACGTCGCGCACGCCCCATTTCGCCAGCTCATCGAAGAATGCGCCCAGAAAACGCGCCGTTTGACGCGGGTCGGCAACCGTCATCGCGCACCCCCGTCCACACCGGCTACCACTGTTTCGGTGCCGCCGCCGAACGCGGAGAGCACCGTTTTCAGCTTCAGCGCGATTTCGTCGTACTCGTCGGCAGCGCGGCTTCCGTCGACGATGCCGCAACCCGCGTACACATACCCGATTTCGCCGTCGAACACGCCCGTGCGCAGCGCCACGCTGAACTCGCCGTCGCCGGCGGCGTCCACGTAGCCGCACGCGCCCGCGAAAAAGCCGCGGTTGTACGCCTCGACCTGGCGGATAAGCATCTTCGCCTCGCCCACAGGTGCGCCCGACACGGCCGGCGTGGGGTGCAGATCGCCCATCATCGACCACAAATCGACGCCGTCAAGCAACTTCGCGCGCGCCGGCGTCATAAGATGCTGGATGCACGTGAGCGGCATGATGGTAGGTTGCGCCGGCACATCGACGCTGTAGCACGTGCGGTTGAGCACATCGCGGATGAAGCGCACCACGTAATCGTGCTCCGTGCGGTTTTTCTGGTCGGCCATCAGCGCCGCGGCCAGGCGAGCGTTTTCCTGGGCGTCGGGCGACGTGGGGCACGTGCCGGCCAGGCACATGCTTTCCAGGTCAGCGCCGCGCTTGCGCACCAGCAGCTCGGGCGTGCAGCCGCAGAAGAACACGTCGGCGTAACGGTACAGCAGCACGGTGCCGTGCGCCGTGCCGTCGATAAGGTTCACCAGCAGGTCTTTCGAGGAGAACGGCTCGGCGGCGCGCACTTTCAGGCGGCGCGAAAGCACCACCTTGTCAACGCGGCCGGCGTGGATGGCGGCAAGCCCGTCGTCTACAGCGCGCTCCCATGTCTCGCGCGAATCAAGAGTCAGCGTGTAGTCGATGCTGCGGCGCGTGCGCGGCCGCGCGGAAAGCGCCAGGCGCGAGAAGCGCTCCACACGGCCGGCGTATACCGGCCCAAGCGAGTTGACCTGCAAAAACGTTCCGCGCTCGTTTTCGATAAGCACCACTTCGGGAAGCATGAAGTGCAGGCTGGGAAACGACTGGAACAGCTCGTCGGCAGGCGCCGGGTTGTGCGCGTCGAAGCGGTTGAACGAGAAGAACACCGGCTGTTCGCCCGCCGGTCCGGAAAGCTCGCATTCCGCGTCGTCAAGCATGGGCAGTGCAATGCAGCGGCCCAGGCCCATAAAGCGAACGGGGCGGTCTTTGCGGTAGTAGACGAACTGGTCCGTGAAGCCCTTTTGCAACAGGCAGAACGCATCGACGATATCGACGTCAAGCGGCTGAGTGAACGAGAATATCCTGGTCATTCGCCATCTCCTTCAATACGAAATGGATAGCTTGCAACTGTTACGGCACTTTTGCATCCATGCAAAAGCCCGGGCCGCACACGACCCGGGCTTTCATTTACGAGACGGCGCCCACCTGCAACCCGCCTAACGCAACACAACAGGTGCGCCTTCGCCTTTGAGGCTTCGCCCTGCGCGCAGCCGATTGCAAAAACGCCGTTTGCAAATAGGGTCGAAGCAAAGGCGTACGCCCCGTACTTCGACCCCGTCTTCCTTTAAATCTTGTACATGAACTGGAACACGTCTTCGCGCTGAATGGTAATCTGCACGCCCAGGTCGGATGCCACGGCGTCAAGGCGCTCCTGCACCGTGTTGAAGTCGGCCTTTTCCGTGTCAAGCGTGGTCAGCATGGTCATGGAGAACATCTCGCCCAAGATGGTCTGGCTGATGTCGTCGATGTTCGCGCCGCACTCGGCCAGCGCCACGGAAACGGCGGCTACGATGCCGCTGCGGTCCTTACCAAGAACGCTGATAACGCACTTCATGTTTCGTCCTTTCGCTTGCGCGCCGCGGCGCGCCCTCTACGTTCGCAACTATAGTACCCGATTGCCGTGCAGGTTTTGTTGCAAGCCGATGTTCCGCGTGAAACATGCTCCGCAAGCGGCGAACGAAAACCGGGCTCTTTACGCCACGAAATCCCAGATGACCTTCACGAAGAAGACTACCAGCACCACGATGGTGATGGGTCTCGCGATGGCACCGCCGTTTTCCGAGAAGCTTTTCGAGCCCAGATAGTTGCCCGCGATGCCGAACACGCCCGCCAAAAGCCCCATGGGGATAAGCACCTGCCCATGCAGCAAAAACACCGACAACGCCGTGATGTTCGTGGTGAGGTTGATGGCTTTCGTCACGCCCGCGGCCTGCTTGAGGGCCAGGTGGGCCGCTCCCGTGAGCAGCAGCATCAGGAACGTACCCGTGCCGGGCCCGTAAAAGCCGTCGTACGCGCCAACGACCAGGGCAACAACCACGCTGATAACAACGGTGCGACGCGGGCTGAGCGCCTCGCGGCTTTCGTCGTCGAACGCCTTCGAACGCATGACGTACACAGCCGTAACGGGAAGCAGCACTAGCAACAGCACGCGCAGGTAGAAATCGGCCACGAACATGACAAGGTTCGAACCAAGCGCCGAACCTATCAGCGCCGCGGCCACGCACATGCCGGCCGTTTTCCACTGGATGTAGCCCGACCTCGCGAAACGCCAGGTGGTAAGCGTGGTTCCCATGGCTGAGCTCAGCTTGTTCGTAGCGATGGCGGCATGTGTGGGCAAGCCGACGATCAGATACGCGGGCAGCGAGATAAGCCCGCCGCCGCCCGCGATGGCGTCGACGTATCCCGCCAGGAACACCAGCGCGCACAGCAGCGCCATGCTCAGCGGAGCAACGCCGAACAGCTGCTGGCACGCGTCAATCACAACGTCCATCAAACCCCCGCGTTAACGCGCGTCGCGCAGAATGAGCGACATGACCTCGCTTCGAGATGCGCGGGCCGCATCGGTGCTGCCGGCGAACACGCCGCGCACCGCGCTGGTAACCGTGCGGCTGCCGGGCTTCTTCACGCCGCGCATGCTCATGCACATGTGCTCGGCCTCAAGCACCACGGCCACGCCCTGCGGATGCAGCTGCTCCACCAGCGTGTCGGCGATCTGCCCGGTCAGGCGCTCCTGCACCTGCGGGCGCTTCGCGTACACCTCCACCAGGCGCGCCAGCTTCGACAGGCCGCACACGCGGCCGTCGGGCGCGGGGATGTAGGCGATGTGCGCCTTGCCGAAGAACGGCACCAGGTGATGTTCGCACATGGAGTAGAACGATATGTCGCGCACGAGCACCATCTCGTTGCAGTGCTCGTCGAACGTCTTCTCGAAATGCACGGCCGGGTCCTCGGTCAGGCCGGCGAACACCTCTTCGTACATGCGCGCCACGCGGGCGGGCGTTTCCTGCAGGCCCTCGCGATCGGGGTCTTCGCCCACGCCTTCGAGAATCATGCGAACGCCGGCTTCGATTTTTGCAGTATCCATGAATCGTTTCTTTCTAGCGGTAAATCAGTGCGCCAGCTGCGCAAACCCCGCTTTTGCAGGGAAGGCGCCGGCCATTCTTGAACTTTTGCATGATACCACGAGCGAACCACCGCCCACCCGCCCCGCACAACCCGCACACGCTCCCTTAATCCTCCAGTTCGAGGCCGACGGGGCAGTGGTCGCTGCCGAACACTTCGCTGTAAATACTGGCCGCGCGCACCTTCGGGGCCAGCTCGTTGCTGACCAGGAAGTAGTCGATACGCCATCCCGCGTTGTTCTTACGCGCATTGAAACGGTAACTCCACCAGGAATAGGCACCGGTCAGGTCGGGATGCAGGCTGCGGAACGTGTCGGTGAAGCCGGCGTCGAGCAGCTTCGTGAACTTCTCGCGCTCCTCGTCGGAAAAACCCGCGTTACCGCGGTTCGGGCCGGGGTTCTTCAGATCGATCTCGTTGTGTGCAACGTTGAAGTCTCCGCAGATCACCACGGGCTTCGGCGCGGCCGTCTCTCCCGGCTGCGTCAGCGGCAGCCATTGCGTGGGAAGATGCCCCTCGCCCATAGGCGCCGGCTCGGGCACCACGTCAGCGCCGCCTTTGCCCTCGCCGCGCCCGGCTTCAGGCTGCAAAACTACATTGCCGTCGGCGCCTTCGCGCTCTACCGGCACGCCCGCCGGCAATACGCCGGCTTCAAGCCCCTTGCAGAAGTCGCGGAACGCATCGTCCCATTCCATGCGGTGATCGATGCGCGCCAGCTCGTTTTGCGCGTTCGGCGTGTACACGCACACGAACCAGAATTCCGGGAACTCGCACGCCACAATGCGGCCTTCGTTATCAAGATGCGGAAATCCCAGGCCATGCAGCACCTGCAGCGGCTTCTCCTTCGTGAACACCACCGTGCCCGAATAGCCCTTGCGCTCAGCGTAGCTCCAGAACTCGCGATAGCGCGGCAGGTCGAGCGTGGCCTGGCCGGCCTGCAGCTTCGTTTCCTGCAGTGCCACCACATCGGCATCGAATTCGCCGACGATGTCCTCGAAGCCTTTCTTCAGCACGGCGCGCAGGCCGTTGACGTTCCATGAAATCATTCGCATAGAAGGCGCCCCTTTCGCAGGCAATCATGTTCGCCGACCAGTATAAAGTTGAAGAAAGCAGCGGGCAACGCGCAGCAGGGGGTCGCAGGGGCTCGCACCGAAAACGCCAACAAGCAAAACTGCGTCGCTGCACCGATTTCGTAGGGTTGAGCGAAAGCTCAGCCATTTTACGCAGCGCCCAAAGGGCGCGTCACCATATTCCGAACGCACGAAATTCAAGTCAGCGATGCGCCTTCGGCGCTTTTAGATGGGTCGAGCTTTCGCTCGACTCTACATGTTTGACCTGCGATGTTGCCTCCCAAATGCCCACTGGGCATTTGGGAGTCTCCGCCTCGCCTTCGGCGAGCGGGAACGCGCCCGCTCGGGCGCATAGTTGGAGATTGAACAATCCAGTGGATTGTTCAAAAGCACTTTTCCCGGCCGAGCGGCCGGACTGGGCTGTTATTTATGGTACGGCTCGCCGTGGGAAATCTTCTGCGTTCGGTAGAGCTGCTCAAGCAGCACGACGCGCGCGAGGTTGTGGGGCAGCGTGATGGGGCCGAACGACAGCAGTTCATCGGCGCGCTGGCGCACGGCGGTGCTCACACCATCCGAGCCGCCAATCACGAACGCGAAGTTGCTTTTCCCTTGCAGCATCAGGTTGTCCAGGCGCTTCGAAAGCCCTTCGCTCGAGCGCTCCTTGCCATCGATTGCTAGCAGCACCACATGGGTGTCGGCACCAAGTTTCTCCAGTTCAGCGCAAATGGCGGCGCCTTCCTTGTCGCGCGCGCCGTCAACGCCGCCCGCCTTGCGCGGGTCAACGTCGGCAATCTCGCGCACCTGGGTTTTCGCATACGGCTGCAGGCGCTTGAGATACTCCGCACACGCATCGCTCCAAAAGCGTTCCTTCAGCTTCCCAACCGCCACAACCGTGAACTTCATGCATCCTCCCTGAGCATATATCACTTCGCAATTTCACTTTACTTTACCCTTTTTCCCACCCAATTTTGTCCGCTTGCCCGAAAAAGTAGTGTCCCTAGGGAAGTAGGGTGTTTACAAGTTGTTACCGGGCTGTTAACGTTCATGCCACAATTTCATAGCGTCACCCCGTTGATATGTTCTGGATCGAAAGAAACAGGACAGGCAGGGGCCTCTGGAGAATCCCACATGTGGGTGCCGAAGGGGCAAGACGAGCGCAGGCCGCAAGGCCGAGCCGCATAAGCTTGACGAAGCTGCAGCGGCGAACCGCATCGTTGAAACTCTCAGGCAAAAGGACAGAGAAAAGCATATCGCTTGTCGCAACCGTGAACGTGAATCAAAACTCGGACGTTCGCTCGCAGCTTTTCCCTCTCCACAACCACATAGTTTTCAGCAGCCCCGCCTGGTCGCTTCGCAATGCGTACGGTTGCCAACGCGCCCTCGGGTTTCGCAGAGGTTGTATTGGCATTCGAGCAATTGAAGGAGTGAAACGTGGAAGGGTTTTTCGACGTCGTCAATGACGTGCTAACCGCCATCGACGACTTTGTGTGGGGCGTCCCGCTGATGACGCTCATCCTTGCAGGCGGTATCCTGCTGACTGCACGCCTGGCTGGCCTGCAGTTCCGCCAACTGCCGCGCGCGCTGCGCTACATGATGAAGAACGAAAAGGGCGGCTCCGGCGAAGTTTCCAGCTTCGGCGCGCTGTGCACCGCGCTGTCAGCGACCATCGGTACCGGTAACATCGTCGGCGTTGCCACCGCTATTGTGGCTGGCGGTCCCGGCGCCATGTTCTGGATGTGGTTGGCAGCGCTGTTCGGCATGGCCACGAAGTACTCCGAGGGTCTGCTTGCCGTGAAGTACCGCAGCATCGACAAGAACACCGGCCACGTGCTTGGCGGCCCGTTCTACTACATCGAGCGCGGCATGGGCAAGCGCCTGCCGCAGATCAGCTGGCGTTGGCTGGCGAAGATCTTTGCCTTCTTCGGCATGTGCGTCGGTCTGTTCGGCATTGGTACTTTCACGCAGGTGAACTCCATCAACGGCGCCATCACGAACTTCTTCGACCCTGACAAGGCGGCGTCCGTGACCATCCTGGGCATGAACTACTCCTGGGCCACGGTCATCGGCGGCATCGTGCTTGCCATCCTGGTCGGCCTGGTGGTCATCGGCGGCATCAAGCGCATCGCCAGCGTTTCCGAGCGCGTCATTCCCGCCATGGTCGTGCTGTACGTCGGCCTCTCCATCATCGTGCTGCTGGCGAACCTCGATAAAATCCCCGGCGCGTTCGTGGTGATCTTCGAGTCCGCATTCGGCCTGCGCGCCGCTGCCGGCGGTGCACTGGGCGCCATCATCATCGCCATGCAGAAGGGCATCGCTCGCGGCATCTTCTCCAATGAGGCCGGCCTGGGGTCTGCGCCTATCGCCGCTGCCGCCGCGCAGACGAAGGAGCCGGTGCGCCAGGGCCTCGTGTCCATGACCGGCACGTTCCTTGACACCATCATCGTGTGCACCATGACCGGCTTGACCATCGTCATGACCGGCGCGTACCAGATCCCCGGCCTTGAGGGCGCAGCCATCACCACCACCGCGTTCCAGGCCGGCCTGCCGTTCATCCCGTCGCAGGTTGTCGCATTCGTGCTGATGGCATGCCTGGCGCTCTTCGGCTTCACCACCATCCTTGGCTGGGACTACTACGGCGAGCGTTGCCTTGAGTACCTGAGCAACGGCAACCTGAAAGCCGTGAAGGTGTACCGCTGGCTCTACATTGCCGCCGTGTTCATTGGCCCTTACATGACCGTGTCCGCGGTGTGGACCATCGCCGACATCTTCAATGCTTGCATGGCCGTGCCGAATATGATCGCCCTTATCGTTCTGTCCGGCGTTGTGGCGCGCGAGACAAAGGACTTCTTCAAGCGCCTCAAGGATGCTGACGGCAACGAGGATAAGATGGAGCCGCATGTCGACTACGACAACGTGCCGCCCATCGACAGCCTTACCGATCGCCTGGGCGCCAAGACCGCCCAGGAGGATACCGCAGCAGTTGCACAAGGTTTCGCCACCGCATAGCAGCTGCCTGCCCCTCATGAAAACGCCCCCGTGTTTCACGTGAAACACGGGGGCGTTTCTTTTTGCCGAAAGGGTGCCAGCTCATGTGCCATGCATCGCTGAACTGGGACGACGAGGGGAGAAGCAGGAGTTGGGAAGACTCAAACCGCCCAACCCCTATCAAACAGAAAAGGGGAGCCGCTTTGCAGCAGCTCCCCTTGATGCGCAATCAAAGTATTCGCAAACGAATCCTATTCCACGCCGGCGTGGGCGAGGGCGTCGGCCACTTTGCGGGCCGCGGCCGTGATGCTCAGGTCGTTCACGTCGACGGTGATGCCGGCATACTGCTCATACAGCGGAAGGCGCTCGTCGTACAGCTCGCGCAGGCTCATACCGATGCCGCCTTTCAGCACCACGCCGCGCTCCTGCAGATCGCTCAAGCGATGCACCAGCTGGTCGTAGGAGATTTTCAGGTACACCACCGTGCCGATTTCCGCCAGGTGCTTCATGGCCTCGTCGGAATACACGGCAGAACCGCCCGTGGCAATGATGCTGTTGTCCGCTTCAAGCTTGCTGAGAATCTGGTTCTCAACCTCGATGAAGCCCTCGGGGCCGCATGCATCGATGATCTTCTGCAGCGTTTTATCGCACTGGTTTTGGATAACGATATCGGCGTCGATGAAGTCCTTCGTCATGATCTTCGCCAACACGATGCCCAACGTCGATTTACCGGAACCGGGCATACCGATAAGAACAACGTTGTTCTTCTCAGCCATGGTGAATCCTCCTTGTTCGGTCACATACGCCCGCATTGTATCACGCGAAACGCCGTGCGCCCGCATCGGTAACAAGCTGTTCTTAATCGGTTGTTTCCCCAGTCTGAGCGCCCGTTTTCTTCTTGAGCGGGAACGTTTCGCTGATGACGATGGCCGCGAAGATCAGCACGAAGCCGACAAGCAGGCGCAAGGTGATCTGCTCGCCGTACAGCGCGATGCTGAACAACACGCCGAACACCGATTCCAGGCTTAGGAACAGCGAAGCCTGCGCGGGCGGGATGTGCGCCAGCGCCACGTTCTGGATACCGAACGCCACGATGGACGCAAACAGCGCCAAAAACACCAGCTGGCCGATAATGCCCGGCGTGAACACGCCGAATCCCGGGAACGTCTCGAATGCGGTGCCGAACACGAAGCCCAGGCAGCCTTCCGCCACGAACTGCACCGCCGTAAGCGCCAGCACATCGTGGAAGCGCGACAGTTTCGACACCAGCACCATGTGCACGGCGAACAGCAGCGCGCACAGAAGCGTCATAGCCTCGCCGTAGCCCATGGTCATGCCGCCGCTTTGCACGGACACCAGCCAAATGCCCACCAGCGCCAGCACCGCGGCACCGATGTTGAACACCGTGGGGCGGCGGTGCGCCACGATCCACCACAGGAAGGGGACGATCACGCAGTACGTTGCTGTCAAAAACGCGTTGATGCCGGGCGTGGTGTGCTCAAGGCCGATGGTCTGTGTCCAGAACGCCATGAAATCCGCTAAGCCAAGCGCTGCGCCGGCCAGCAGCATGCGGCCCGAGAACGCCTTGCGCACGCGCTTCCACAGGATCGCCGTCAGCAAAACGCCCGCAAACGTGAAGCGGAAGCCCAAAAGCCAGGCCGGCGGCAACACCGACACCACGTCTTTCATGGCCACGAAGCTGTAGCCCCAGATGATGGTGGCCACCACAATGGCGGCCTTATACACCCACGCAGGAATCGCTTTCCCTTTTCCCATTCCCATTCCCTGTCTTTCCCCGTCAACGCCAGGCATCCACTCATCCCGCGAAGTCAAAGGCGTTGTTTTCGCCTTGTCGCCATGCGAAAACAACGCCTTGCTAAACCTACGAATATTCGACGCTTGGAACCGTCGCCAACCTTAAGCTGAATGCGCGGATCACCGCAAACCTTTGCAGTGCGCCCTTATCGAGCGCCACCACCGCCTCCGCCGAAGCCGCCGCCTCCACCACCGGAGAACCCGCCGCCAAAGCCGCCGCCCGACGACGACCCGCCGCTTGCAGCCTGAATCGCCTCGTGCGCCGTCTTCGCCGCTGCATCAAGCGAGCTTGACAGGAAGCTGCCCACATCGGGCATCTGAGCGCCCACACCCGATTCCGGGGCAGTGTACCATGCCCACCAGGGCACATACGTCGCCCCATACGACGAATCGACGCTGAACAGCTGCGGCTGCGTAATGCGAAGCTGCTCGATGGCCTTGTCCGCCACGCCGAACAGATACGCGTACACCATGAATTCGCCCCACACCTTCACGTCGGTAGGCGGCCGCTCTTCAAGCGAACTGAAGTCACGCAGCCAATTGCGCAGCGCCTTGCAGTGCGCCACCAGCTCGTTGCCTTCGACGCTGCGACGCGGCATGTTGTTGCCGATGAACACCAAAGCCACAGCCGTAGGCAGCGTGAAGAACACCGTGAGCATGTTCCCGTCGTTCAGCCAAATCATCAGCCCGGCCAGCGCGAACAGCGCCGCCATGACCCACATGACCTTGCGCAGCTTCGCACCCTTCGCCTCGAAGAATTCTTGCGCGTCCGTCGCCTTCGTCAGCGTATCCTGCCAGTTTTCAAGCGCCTTCACGAACGCGTTCGGATGATCTTCGCCGTACTTCTTGATGGAGCCGAACCACACGGCGTTCTGCTTGCCCGCAACATGATCGAACAGCAACGAAAATGTGGCCTTGTCAACAGGGTCGACGATGTTGTTCTCGTCCACTAGCTTCGTGATGTAGAAGTCGTTCACCAGCCTGGTCCCGCCGTGCTTCGTCGGCGCTTCGTACGACCCGGCATCGATACGCACGAGACCTGCCTGCGCCATATGCATAATCGTGGCAGTGAAATCATCGGTGCTCTCCCGATTCCAACGCCACAAGCGCCCAATAACGGCTGGATGAACGCCCTTGCCGGGGACGTCACGCCAATATTTGTCGGTGAAACGCGGCGTATATTCCTTGCCGTGGCGGAAAAACGCCCACAGCGCCCACGCAAGCACCAGTAGGCACACCAGTGCGCAGCCCGCAACGTACGCAAACGACATCATGCGCTTTGTGTTCGCCTGATCAGCCCACGTCTGCTCTTCTTTCAGCACCGTGTCCAGGCGCTGCTCGCCCGCATGCAGGCGAAGGGACTTCAGCGAGACGTTCGGCAGCCACGTCGTGGGAACCAGCACGCGCATTTCCGCATATTCGCCCGATTCCACGCGCGGCACCGTGCAGGTGACCGACCCGTCCTGGTTCACCGACACCATGCCCTCAAGCGGTCCATGACCCCATGCGCGCACGTTTTCGCCCGGCTCGATGCTCACGCCTTGCGGCACCGGCAGCTGCAGCGTAGCCGTCACGTTTTCCGATGGAGCCGACCACTGCGAACCCAGGTACTGCCAGTACACCTCGGCAACATCGTCGTACATCTGGGCCATGTTCGTGATGGTGTAATCGAGTTCGACCACCACTTTGCTTGGCTCGTTCCCGAAGAACACGTACACGGTATTCTTCGGCGCATCTACGGAATACGCGTCCTTGTCAGGGCCGCCTTCTTCGCGCCATTTCAGCTCGAACGGCACTTCTGAAACCTGCGACATGGACGACTCGGTGGCACCTTCGCCGTCGACGGTCATCATGCGCACGCCGTTCACCGTGAATTCCGCATTTGACGGCAGCAAATTCAGCGTCCACCACACGGCAGAGTACGAGCCGTCGAAATCGAACGTGCGCTGCTCAACCACGTGCAGCGTTCCGTCCGTTTCCATTTGTGCCTGGATGTCCACCTCCGGCATGATATAGGACTTCGCATGCGCCGGAGCAGGGAAGGCCAGCGTTAGCAACAAGCAAGCTGCCAGCACGAATGCGGCCATAAGCGCGCGCGATGCATCGATGCGCAGCGCATTTTGTGCGGTTTGGCGAAATTGAGGTGGTCTCGTGTATTGCATCGAGAAAGCTCCTTGCATGTTTTGGTCAGTCAAGGTATCATAGCAAACCGCACCTATTATAGTGTGGAGAAGTGACCGAGAGGCCGAAGGTGCTCGCCTGCTAAGTGAGTATGCCCCACAAGGGCATCTAGGGTTCGAATCCCTACTTCTCCGCCACGAACTTCCAGCCCTCGCGCAAGCGGGGGCTTTTCTTTTGCCGTTCGCGCTACTTGTTCCAGGGCCAGCGGCGCAACTTCTTCGCCTTCATGGGCTTCGCGCGATACGACGGATTGTGCTTAAGGAACACCGCACGGCAAATGCGCGTGATTGCCAGCGCAACCAGCGCTGTCACCATAAACGAGAGCGTCAGGTCCAACACCGCCATGTTCGACTCCGACAGCGCATACAGGCTGGCTAATCCGAAAAACGCCGTCAGCACCGTGTTCAGCACGGTGAACGCTTTGATGAGGATTTCCTTCGCACGGGCTGGCGAATAGCGCCACGAAGCCACCACGTACACCACGCCCGCCACAAACGCGAGCACCAGCAGCAAAGGGATGATTCTTGTCAGACGGGCTACCATCTAGAACGTCACCTTGGGAACGCTGTGCGCGGGGGCCTCGGCCGCAAAGCTCGGACGTTCTTTAAAGCCCATGGCGCCCGCAATCAACACCGCAGGAAACGTTTGGATAGCCGTGTTGTACTTCATAACCGTGTCGTTGAAGCTTTGACGCATGTAGCTGATTTTGTCTTCCGTTTCAGACAGCTCCGCCTGCAGCTGCTGAAAATTCTGATTCGCTTTCAGTTCAGGGTACGATTCTGCCACGGCGAACAGGCTTTTCAGCGCGCTGTTCAAGCGGCTGTTCGCGCCCATACGGCTTTCGGGCGTGGTTGCGTTCGACACCGCCGCACGCGCGTGCGTCACTTCTTCAAGCGTTTGACTCTCGTGCTTCGCGTAGGCCTTAACCGTTTCCACAAGGTTCGGAATCAGGTCAAGACGACGCTGCAGCTGCACGTCAACCTGCGCCCATGCATTGTCCACCATGTTCCGCAACTTCACCAGGTTGTTATAAAGCGCCACCAGCAGCACAACAACAACAATCACGAGCAATATGATTGCAATCGTCATAATTTCCCCTTTCCGAGGTTTTCGCTATTGTAGCATCGATGTTTGCACCGGCTATCAAGCAAGCAGAACACTTGCGAACGCGCACGCCAGCGACACGGACCCTTCGCATTACTGCTTGTGCGGACTCTCAAGCACGCCCTATACAACTGCGGCTCCGAATTCTTGAGTGAACTCGAAGCCGCCCGCATTATCGGTTGGTTGTCATTGTTGCCTTGAACGGGCCGAAGGTAGTCGTGCGCGACCACCAGCCTTTCGCTTGCGCGCTCGACGATACGCGCGCCGCCGCATCAAACGACTCGCACACCGCAAACACCGCCGAACCGCTGCCCGACATCATCGCGTTGCAGACCCCAGGCTGCTCCTGCAGCCACTCGCGCACCGTCTTCACGCCAGTGTTCAGCTCTTCGCCGGCCTCGGCCATGTTGTTCAGCAACGGCACATGCATGGCATACGCCTCTTCTTCGGCTGTTTTGACCAATGCGGCGTCCAAAGGTTGCGGATTCTCATCCAGCTTCTTGTAGGCCGCGGCCGTAGATACGCCGCCCTCGGGCTTCACAATGACCACGAAGTCGTTCGTGATTTTCAGTGAACGCACGAAATGCTCGCCTATGCCGTCGTACTGCGCGCATCCTCCCTTCAGGAAGAACGCAACATCAGCGCCCAGCGTTGCGGCAACTTGCTCGATGCGCGGATCCAACACGCTTTCTTGCCACAAGATAGCAGCGCCCAGCAAAGCCGCTGCGGCATCGGAAGAGCCACCACCCAAACCCGCTTGCGCCGGAATGTGCTTCTCAAGATGCACGCGCACGGTTTCCGTTTCGCCAAGCTCGCGACCAAACGCTTCGGCAAGCTTCACAATAGCCTTCGTCACAATGTTGTGCTGCGGGTCCACATCTAGCGGTTCTAGGCCTTCGTAGCTGCGCGACGTCAGCTGAACGGGCTCGCCAGTCCCCGGAACAAGCTTCATGCGCAGCACATCGTGCAGCATCAACGTATGCATGATGGTGGACACTTCGTGATAGCCATCTTCGCGAAGACCCTTCACGTTCAGATAGAGGTTCACTTTCGCTGGAGCAATCAGTTTCAGCGATCCCATGCCCGCGAACTCGCGCGCTTCAACGTTCTGCGCAATGCGGGCGATGTCCATCATGTCCACTTTGTTTTGAAATGTTTCACGTGAAACATCTTGTTGTTCATCATTCCACTGCATCGTTATCGCTCCGTTCGTTTCTTCCTTCGAGCTGCGAAAAACCGTTTCAGAATGCCGGCGCACTCATCTGCCAAGACTCCGGGAACCACCTCAAACGTATGGTTCAACCGCTTGTCGCTGTTGATGGAGTACAGTGTTCCCAGCGCACCGGCTTTCGGATCAGGCGCCCCATACACACATCGGTCGATGCGCGCTTGGTGCATCAGCCCCGCGCACATGATGCACGGCTCCAGTGTTACGTACACCGTACAGCCTGTCAGGCGCCAAACGCCAAGCTCTGCCGCCGCTTGTTTCATGGCAACGAACTCCGCATGCCCTGCAGGGTCTTGCTGGGTTTCGCGCACGTTGCATGCCCGCGCAATCACGCGCGGCTCCGCCAACGGACGCCTTGTCCCCTTATCGATAGGTTGGTACACCACAACAGCACCGATAGGCACTTCGCCCAAATCGGCAGCCCGTTGCGCTTCCTCTAGCGCCATGCGCATGTATTCTTCGTCATTCATAGGTAGCATTATATGGTATCCTACCAACGTTACGGAGGAATGGCCGAGTGGTTGAAGGCGGCAGTCTTGAAAACTGTTGAGCCGCAAGGTTCCGTGGGTTCGAATCCTACTTCCTCCGCCAGATTACACACGCCCGGGCCTCCGGGCGTTTTTATTTTCGAAAGAGATCGGACGGATTCGAACCGATAAGGTGGTTTCACGTTAAGGAAACGTGCCAGTGGCACGTTTTCTTAACGTGAAACGCCCGACCGAGCTTGCGAGGGAGGGGTGCGGATTCGCGAACCGAATACGCGAATCCTACTTCCTCCGCCAGGAACTCAAAAGCGCCCGGAACCTCCGAGCGCTTTTTCGTTTTCTTGGCTTCGTTTTAGCGTTCTTCCATCGGCGTGTACGCTCGCTTCTTGCTGTAAATCGATTTATAAGCAGGACGAATGATCCTCTTACCGGAAACGATTTCCTCAAAGCGATGAGCCGCCCAGCCCGACATACGCGCGCAGGCGAACAGGGGAGTGAACAAATCCTCGGGAATGCCGAGCATGGAGTACACAAAGCCGGAATACATGTCCACGTTCGCGCACATGTCCTTGTGCGTGCCCTTTTCGTTCAGGATAACCTCGGGCGCCAGGCGCTCGATTTTCTCAAGCAGGCGGAACTCAGCCTCGTATTCGGTACCCACGGCAAGCTTTTCTGCAAAGCGCTTGCAAATGACCGCGCGGGGGTCGGATAGCGTGTACACCGCGTGTCCCATGCCATATACCAAGCCGCTCTTGTCGTACGCCTGCTTGTTCACGATTTTCGCAAGGTACGCCGCCACCTCGTCGTCATTGTCCCAGTTGGCAACGTTCTCCTTGATTTCCTTCTGCATGGCGATGACCTGATGATTCGCACCGCCATGCTTGCGACCCTTCAGCGACCCAATGGCAGCCGCATACGTCGAATACGCGTCGGTATCCGCCGAAGTCAGCACATGCGTGGTGAACGTGGAGTTATTGCCGCCGCCGTGCTCGGCATGCAGGCACAGCATAATATCAAGCATGCGCGCCTCTTCCGGCCCGAACTGACGGTCGGGACGCAGCATGGACAGAATGGTTTCCGCCGTCGATTGCCCAGGAACGAAGCGATGCATGATCATGGAATCGTTGCTGTAACGCGCGCGCATGGCGTAATACGTCAGCACCATAATGCGCGGAAGACGCGAAATCAGCGAAATAGCCGTCGAAATCTCGTGTTGGGCCGATCGGTCCTCGGCATGCGTGTCGTAGGCGTACAGCAGCATCACCGTACGTGCGAGCACGTTCATGATGTCCGGGGGGGTGTCGCGCATGATCATGGAAGCCGTGAAGCCGTCAGGTAGCTCGCGCTGCGCATCGATGGCGGCAATGTAGTCGTCAAGCTGCTGTTGCGTTGGCAACTCGCCCATTAGCAGCAGATAGGACACTTCTTCGTAATTGAAGCGCCTATCTTTCGCATCCACGCCAAGAAGGTCGTACAGGTCGTAACCACGAAGGCGCAGCTCGCCGGTATCGGCCACTTTTTCGCCATCGGACATAACGTAGCCATGTACGTTGGAAATGCCAGTCAGGCCCGCCAGAACGCCCGTACCGTCGTCGTTACGTAGGCCGCGCTTCACATCGTATTTCTTGTACTTGCTAGCGTCAATGGTGTTGATTTCCCTGAAGTGATCGTACAGGTCGATCTTTTGATCGTTAGCCATACTGTTTCCTTCCCGCTGCGCTTCGCAGCTCCCCTCGCTTCAAAAACCAGCAATGCCCGCACGAATGCGGGCATTGCTGGTTGCTCAGACGATATGTTACTTTGCAGCGCCGATGCGGCAGATGGTTGTGCCGCAGTCAGGGCATTTCCCCTTCGTGATGGGCTTACCGTTCTTGGTGACGCCCTCCACAGGATCTTTCATGATCTTCTTCGCCTTGCATTTAACGCAGTATGCCTCGATAGCCATCTTAAACCTCTCTAGTTTCAATATCGGCGTCGTGGTGCCGACAATCGGCGAACGACTCCGTCGATGTTCACGTGGGCGGACTGCATTATAGGGTAACTGCCTTTGCCGTCCATTACCGACACGTTTCGCGACCTACATATTCTTCAACAACTCCATAAGGAACTGCACGTTATCGTTAAGTTTGCGGTCGTCGATGTTCTCGATCGTGTCGTCAACTTGACCATACAGCGCCGGCTTCGCACCATCCATGCCCACAAGGTGCATGGCTTGCTGCCCATGCTTCGTTGCAAACGAAGCAGCGCTTTCCTCCCACATCATCGAACCATTCGCAATTTTCACACCGCTAGCCTGCGAAGCCTTGCGAATATAGCGCTTCATGCGAGAAGAAGCATTCGCGGGCTTGAGGTATCCCTCGCGTTCAATCATGGTCAAGTCGCCCGCGCCCAGCGCATCCAGATCGATGATGAACGCACCGCGCAGCTCCAATTCGTGGGCTTCCAAGAACGCTCGCATGCCGGCGTTCTGCGCAAGCTCGGAGCCCAGCGCCACGAACCACACCTCGGTATTGATGTCGGGGTTGCGGAACTGATAGACCTCGCTCAGCTCTTCGTCCACCTCAACGGGGGCAGGAGAAGCGGCCGCAGCCGCTTCGTCTGCAAGCTCCTCGGAGCTGAGGTTCGCGTTCTCCACACGGCGGGACGAGAACGCGCCGCCATGCCACGGACGGAAATGTCGACCATCGTTCGCGTCCTCGGCAATATCGTCAGCATCGAAATCGTCGTTGAAGCCGTACTCAGACTGCTGACTTTCCGGCTGCACATCACTCGGCTGCGGCACAAACGCCTGCGTGGCATCCAGCTGGCTTTCCGGCTGCAGGGGAGGCATCATTTGCGTAGATCCCTCGTATGCCACCTGCTCGTCAACTGCATAGTCGCCCTGATACTCGCCTTGCTCGTAATGCTCTTCCTGGAAGCTTTCCCAGCCGCCGCGGGCCTTGCCTACAGCACGCGCCTCGAACCCTTCGTCAACGTCAAGCCAATCCTGAGGAGTGTCCTCCTCTTCTCCCTTGTTGCGATGGAACTTATCAAGGAAGCGACGGAAGCGCGACTTCGGCATCTCCATATATCCCGGGCCTGCAAAAGCGCCCGTCTCGGTGAAATTGTCCTCGTAAGCGGAATCATCGGCATCGTGCACGTACATGTCCTCAGGGTCCATGGATTGCACCAGCTGAGCGCTCACGGGAGCGAACGAGCCCGTTGCGCCTGCCGTGCCAAGCGAAGCCTGCGCAGCATCCATGCCCGGCTGCGCCTGGGCAACATCAGCAGCTTTGATAGCGCCCGACAACGAGGGAAGGGACGCAAGCAAGGAAGGATGGTCGGCCTTCTGCCCGTCATCTTGCGATTCCTGCGCCTGCGACGATGCGACATCAGCCGAGCCGATGGAGGGAAGCAAGCTCAGCAAGCTCCGAGCAGCCTTCTTTCCCTTTGACTCAACGTCCGCCAGCGGTGCGCGCTGCTTTGCGGCAGCGGCAACGGGGGCCATACCGGGCGCGGTGGCGCCGATGTCGGGCAGCGTTATAGGCGCATGCGCCTGCTCTTCGGAAACCGTGGGGATGTTCAGCGGCGTAGCCTGCAACTCACCAGGAAGCGCATTGGGCTGCTCAGCGGTCTTCTGCACCATAGCCGATGAATCAACGCGACCGTTTTCGCTGATAGCAGCATCCGTAGCGTCTAGGCGATTATCCGAACGGGGTGCATCGGACTGACGCTGCTGCGCTTCAGCCTGCACCTTGCGCGGGTCCAGAAATGCCGGCATGGGGATATCGCTTACCGGGGGAACATCGTCGATATGAAGCTGTGTCACGTCGATAGGCGGCGTAGCGGCCGTCGCAAATGGATCAACGCTTACCGCACGCGACGCGGGAACGGGCTTATCTTCGGCAACATCTGCGATTTGAGAAGGCTGAGGCTCAGCCGCAACCTGCTCAGACACAGCGGTTTCGGGTACGGCCTGAAGCTCCGACATCTCCTGCACCTGATCGGCGTTCGCTAACTCGACGTCGGAAGCGCCTGCGCCCTGCTCGACGACAACAGGCTTCGTCTCCACAGGAGCAACTGCGGGTTGCAC
The DNA here is from genome assembly GCF_004135645.1 of Senegalimassilia faecalis. Lineage (NCBI taxonomy): Bacteria > Bacillati > Actinomycetota > Coriobacteriia > Coriobacteriales > Coriobacteriaceae > Senegalimassilia > Senegalimassilia faecalis. The sequence goes on along the minus strand of NZ_SDPW01000001.1, from coordinate 1,042,542 downwards.
AGGCTCAATGTTGGCAAGCGGTGCGGGCTGCACCGGGTCGATGGTGGCAAACGGCGAAGGCTGAACCGGCTGAGACGCCGAATCTGCAGCAGAAGCTTCAAAAGGTTGAACGGGCTTGATCGTTGCCCACTGCGGAGCCTTCACTTCATGAATCGTGTCGCGATCTACGTCGATAGCACGTTCAAGCTCGTGTTCGACGATGTTGTTCGCTTTTGCAAAATGACCGGCGCTTTCCGCAACCGCAGCATCAAGCGCACTTGCGTAGCGAGAGCGCTGCACCGGCTTTTCAGCCGTACGCGGCTTCTTAGCCTTCTCTTGGGCCTTCACGAACCAATCGGGCACGCTGTTTGTCGGGCGAACCGGCTCCTGCACAGGTTCAGGAATTTCCGCCTGAACAGGCGTCTGCTCCATTTGCTCAGGCGCAGCGACCTGCTCCGGCGCTGCTTCAACAGGCTGCTCGTCTGCAACCTGAGCAGCAAGCGCGGCTTCAACAGCAGCGCGCTCGGCCGCTGCCTGCTCTTCGGCACGGGCGCGCTCCGCATCGCGGCGTGCGCTTTCCACTGCACGCGCTTCCATGCGCTGCATGCGGGCCTCTTCTTCGGCCTCTTCGCGATCGTGGCGTTCGATTTTTTCGAGATTGCGCTCGACATCCTCTGCGGAAAGACCGCTTACCGGCTTGCCGGACAGCGCCGCTATGGCCGCCTTCGCGGCAACCAGGCTTTCCTCTTCCGGCATCGACGAATGCGGGTGACCTGCATACACGAACTCGGCGCCTTCGGGAACCAAACCATTGTCATACGCAGCCTCTTCGCCGTGCATGATGGCGTCTTCCCGTTCAGCGATTTCCGCTTCGCTCACGCGACCCACTCCGATGCGATGCGCAACTTCAAGCAGCGCCGCAACGCCCGATGCGTTGTTGTTGGCACCTTCGTTGTACGCAGCCGTTTTGTGCAGAACGCCAAACACCAGCGGGATAGCTGCAAGGATCATCGCGACAACCACCAGCACCGTGAAAACCGCCGGAAGCGCACCTTCCGCCTGGCCAAGCGCCACACCTTTAATAAGGAGTAGCACAGGAAGTGCAACCAAGGCACCAAACGAAACCTTATTGATAAGCGGCATAAACGAGGCAACAGAGGAGGCAAGTTCAGGACGGACCTTGCCAGTATCGTAGCGAGCCACCAAAATCACCTTGCGACGGCGGGCCGAAGATTCTCCCTCGGGCACACCGGGTTCGTATTTCGCCACCACGTTCTGGCTTACACCCTTACCCAGAAACTTCGACAGAACAGGCCTGCCGAACAGCTCCGTCGCAAACAGCGCCGCCGCGACAAGCGACCCAATCACGCCCACGATGCTAAGTACCGGCACAATCAGCGACAGCAGTGCAAACACCACCGCTGCGCCGCAGCAAATCATGACCGGCAAATCTGCGTCGCCAACGCCATTGAAACCCTCAATCGATGCAGGCAACCCCGCATCCTTTTGGAACTGCTCGGTAATATACAGCGCCGCCTGCTGCTCTTCCTCGGTGCCCGCCGGGCGCGCGCCGATTTCCTGCGACAAGTACGCGATATGCTCTTTAATCTCCGGCATTATGTTGCCTTTCATTCCTCAACTTCAGCAAGGCATATACGGGTTGAAGTATACGCTATTTGCCTTGTGCCCCCAAATAATCACGTATAACTGCATCACTCGCGCCCGCCTCTGCACGCTTAGCGGTGTAAGCCTTTATCAACGATGAGTATTGCTCGCTATACGCATCGTGGAACAGCTTGTCCATATCCGAAGGGAGCTTCATTGCCAGCGTTGCCGCTTCCGTTTCGGCCTCGTTGTACCAGTCATTCTGAACAAGCGCTTCCTCTTTGTTTCGGTCTATCAGCGCATCGTCTGCCGCTATGGCATACCCTGCGGCTTCGATCCGCTTTTCGATATACGCCGTCGCCACAGATAAATCTACTTCCACATGCTCCGCTTGAAATGTTTTCAGCTGCGCAAGGCTATCCGTAAACAATCTATTTGCCTGCTGCGTTTTCTCCTTCGAACCCGCTGGATCGTCGGCTTCAACAAGCTTCGACGCTTCATGCGTCACATCGTCAGCGTCAAGAACGACTGACCAAATGTCCTGACACTGTTGCGCGGCTTCATCAACCTGCAGTGACGCGTCCAGCAATTCCGAAGCCTGCTGCATCATGGCGTGCCTTGCGGCAATCGATATAACCGTTTGATTCGCAATGTCTTTCACTGTCGGGTCGTTCAACCCGTCCGAAGCTTCCCGTGCTTTCACATCCGCCTGCTCAAGAACATCTAGACAACCAGGTATTTCACTCAGCGTAGATTGCTTCGATTTTTTGCTGTCGTCCGAGAACGGGTCGTTCACAATGTCGTCGATTTGCAGAATCACATCATCTACCTGCGATACCAGCTCAATCGAATCCATCAGCATTGCTTCATAGCCCTGCTGTTCGGTTACATCAACGTGCCAGATCCATACGCCAATAGCAACGAAAACCATCGTTATCACGGCAACTGCCGACAAAGCCGCGATGCGGCCCAAGCGTCTGCGAGCTTTTCTTCTTGCGATCTCCTCTTCCAACGATATGCGTTTCGTCGAAAGCTGTTTTTGTTTAGCTGCTGCGTGCTGAGCGCTGTGTCGACTGGGCTTTCTCAAAACCCTCGCGACCTTGGCTTCCCGCATTTGCTTTCTCGAACCTTCTTGAGCTCGGCGAATGCGGGATGCCTTGCTTGGCGAACCTTCAGATGTTTCACGTGAAACATCTGAAGGAGTTTCACGCCGAGCTGCGCGGTTGCTCACGAATTCGTGAAAGCTAAACCTTTGACGCTTGTTGTCCACGGCGTATTTCGCTGCATCCAATACACTGAATGAAATCTCATTCGATGTGCCCTCGGTGCGCGCTTTGATATGAGCAGCGCGCGCAATCTTATCGTCTCTGTGCTTCATAGGCGAATTCGCTTATGCGCGGCGCGCAGCCTCAAGCTCGGCAACTATCTCGCTTGCTTTCATGATTTTGATATTCTTGCTTGGCAGCGAATTTAGGAACGTTTTCCCATAGCCCTTCGAAACCAAACGATGGTCAGCCAAAATCAACGCACCCGTATCGTCGGCGCGGCGAATCAACCGTCCCGCCGCCTGCTTCACTTCAAGAACCGCAGCCGGCAGCACGTAATGACGCCAAGCTTGATCGTCGCGTTCAGCGCGTTCGCAAGATAGCGGATCGGTCGGCTTTGCAAACGGAAGCTTCGGAATGACCACGCCTTTCAGCGTGGCGCCCGGGGCATCAAAACCTTCCCAGAAGCTCTTAAGCGCGAACAGCGACAGGTGCTCATCAGCCAGGAAATCATCCCGCAAACCTTTTACCGATACGCCCCATTTCTGGCACACCAGACGCAAATCGTCCGACTTCAAGCGCGGTTGAACATACTCGAAGCACGTTTCCATTTCGCGGCGATTTGTGAACAGCGTCAACATAGACCCCTGCTGTGCGCGATGCGCATCAACCAGCAGCTTTTGCAGCGAAGCCATGTATCCACCGTCATTCGGCTCGGGAATGTCGGACACCACATATACGGTCATGTTCTTATCGAAGTCATAGCTTGAATCAAGCTGGCACGTTCTTACCGGCGAGAACTCCGACTGGCCCAAGCCCATAGCACTGGTGAATCCGTCGAACTTCCCATTTACGGAAAGCGTCGCAGACGCGAACACCACTGAATGCGTTGATGCATACAGCGTTTCGTTCAACTTAGCGCCAACGTTGACCGGCAAGCCTTCGAGCTTCTCCGCCACTCGATCTCTCTTCCGGCATAGCGTCGCAGAATAGGCAAACGCCTCACCAGGGTTTTCCAGAATCAGCTCGACAGCGCTTACCTGTTCCTTCAAATCAATTGCAATTGAGGCGATCTCACGTTGCACCGCAGCTGCATCTTCGATGTCCTCCAAGTAGGCAACAAGGTTTTGGCACGCAACGATCAGCTTCTCTGCAGTCTCCCTTAACGCAGAACCCTTTTCCGCCACATCGCCAAACGTCGCGGATTTGCGGATATCGTCGTTGATCCACAGCTCAACGATTTCATATCCTTTGCCGCGCTTGTTCGTATCGAAGAACAGCAAGCCCTTAAGGCTTGCGCAGAACGCTTCAGCCGCCTGACGATATGCTTCGCCAGCTATTTTTCCCTTTTGCGTCAGCGCGAAGAACAGCGTTTCGCTTTCCTCTTTCGTGTCCTTCAGCACCACACGGCGCTCGGCGTGAGCGAACACGTTGCGTCGAGGGTCCTCAGCCGACAGGCGGCGAGCATCACGCAGTATGCTTTCAGCATCAAGCTCAATCGAGAACGCGCGACGCGCCTCGGCTTCCGCACCATGAGCCTCGTCGATGGCCCAATAGCGAATCGGCGGCAGCAGCCCACCATCTGCAGCCATATCGCAGAACAGCAAGCTGTGGTTCGTAACAAGGATATCTGCCGCCTCGGCACGCTTGCGCGCTCCGTGCACGAAGCACAAGTTCCCAAAGAAGGGGCACTTGCGGCGCAGACATTCCTGACTTGACGTGGTGATGATTTTCCTTGGCAGCAAGCGGTAATCAAGCTTCAAGCCATCGATGTCGTCATATTCAGTTTGCTCGATAAACGAGAGAAGCGCAGCCATAGCCGGTGCTTGGGAGAGCTCTTTTCCCTGCACTTCCTTGACTTGCGCGCCGTCTTCCACAACACTCCTGATTTTACGCAAGCAGGGATAGTGCGAGAAGCCCTTCAACGGTGCACACGTCAACGGCTTCGCGTTTGGGTCCTCCTTTGCCAAAGCAGCTGCCAACGCCGGCACTTCTTTGTACACCAGCTGATCAAGCAAAGCGTTTGTTTTCGTCGCCACGCCAACGGTGATGTTGTTCCTTTGAGCGGTTTTCGCCAAAGGAACCAGATAAGCCATCGACTTACCCACACCGGTCCCTGCTTCAACCACAAGATTCTCGGACGCCGCAAACGCATCGCGAACTGCCATGCTCATTTCGCGCTGTTCCTTACGCGGCTCATACGATGTATACAGCTTGCCCACCAAGCCATCGGAACGGAAAGCTTGCTCGATTTCCTCTTTACTTGGATACACGATTTCCCGCATCGGATCGGACGCAAGCGCATCGGCATCAATCTTCGGCCTGTTCTCAATCTTTCGCAAACGGTCGCGTCGAAGACCTTGAATCGAAAACATATCGATAGGACCTGTTGTCCAAGACAACTGCCCAGACGATGTTTCACGTGAAACATCGATCGCTTCAGCTGCTGGCAGCTCGGAAGCCGCGGCGGGATTTCCTTCGCTTATCCCGGTATGATCGGCGAAGTAGTTGAACACCGCTTGCGTCGGCCAATGATCGGGAGTTTCAAGAGATGCGATTTTCGCAACAAGCGGCTTCGGCATCGTGTCGACCGCGGCCAGCAAGATACGGAAAACCGCGCATGTTGCCGCAACATCATCATCGGCACGATGCGTCGATACCGGTGCACCAAACGTACGCACCAAGTCGATAAGACGATGGGACTTCAAACGCGGCAGAGCGATTCGAGCCAAATCAAGAGAATCGAGCCAAACATTTTGGAGCAGGGGATAGCCGCTTGGATGACGCGTAGTGAACGTTCGATCGAACGCCGCGTTGTGCGCAACCAGCTTTGACGACCCAACGAACTCTACAAGCTGCGCAAGCGCATCAGACGGCGTAGGGGCATCAGCAACATCGGAGTCGTGAATATTGGTCAAATGCGCCACTTCTTCGGGAATCGGCTTCCCCGGGTTTACGAACGTCACAAACCAACCAACGATTTCGCCCTTATCCATGCGGGCAGCAGCAATTTGAGTCAATTCATCATGATTAAACGAAAAGCCCGTGGTTTCCGTGTCAATGACAACGATATCCCGGTCGAACTCACCAAAATCCGCGCGTTGCGCATATTCTGAAAGCTGAGCATATCTATCAATGATTGATTGAGGCGTGCCATCGCTGATATAGGCAAGCAAATCACCTTGCATGGCTTGTTCTTTGTTCTGCATACGAAAGTCCGCCTGTTCTTCTGTTCTATTGCAACCTTAATATTGTATGCCAGTTGGAAGCACCTTTGGCTAGCCTTTCTGGTTCTTCGTTTGTGTTACGCTTTTTCTTGCAACACGTTTAAAAGGAGTCTCATGTCTATTGATTGCTATTACGGAGCGTATGCGCGCTTCGACACCGTCTCGAAACGCGATGCTGCCGTGCTTATCGGTTCAGACTGCATCGTCGGCGATACCTTCGACATCCAGTTCCGCCCATACAAAGGCTCCACGCGAGCCTGGATCGTTAACGCCTTTGGCACCGACATCGGATTCTTAGACGAGAAGACTTCGCACCGCCTCAATGTTTTAGCCGCGCGCGAATGGACTTTACACGCCATTCTTTCCTGCGTTTCCTTCACCGACCAACCCGAACCGGGCATGTATTGGGGAGAGGTTGCCCTGCTTTGCTACGATCGCTCGCATGAAAGCGACTTCGACACGTTCGTGACGGAAACCGCGAAGCTTATAGGAAAGGGCATTCGCCCGAAGGTCGACCTTGAAACCCAGGGAATCGCTTCCATCATCCAGTCTCACGGAACCTGGCAGCCAAAGCAACGCGTTCCGTTTCCGGACACCAACAAGAACACCGCCATTATCAAGAAGTCGCGCGGAACACTTGATTTCCTTGTTCAGAAAAGCAGGGAAGGGAACAAAGGCTGCTACGTGCTGAGTTGGCTCTTCCTTCTTGGGCTCGTAGCACTGGTTGTCTTCGCTTTGAAGGGTTGCGGCGTTTTTTAATCCGACAAACTGTTTATCATCCATAAACGCGATTGAAAATAGAAATCTCAACGATATTTAAGACATTGAGGGCTAGCGTTACATAATATTTTCGCCCCACACTCTTGACCATAGAGCTAAGCGCAACAAAACGCCCTGCGCTTCATTTCATCGCAAGCACAGGGCGTTTCAAGTACCTATGAAGTTCTTGCCTTCTACAGCTTCTTCTCAAGCGCGCACTCGATAAGCTTCGTGCACAACTCAGGGAACGACATGCCCGCGGCACGGGCAGCATCGGGGAGCAGCGACGTTTTCGTCATGCCGGGGATGGTGTTCGTCTCCAGAACCCAGCACGTTCCATTGTCTTCCAGAATGAAGTCGGAACGGGAGGTGCCGCTGCAAGAAAGGGCCTTATGAGCCTTAACCGCCTCTTGGCGCATGCGCGCGGCAATATCCTCCGGTAAATCGGCCGGGCAGATATGTTGCGACCCGCCAACGGCATACTTCGATTCGAAGTCGTAGAAATCGCTTTTCGGCACAATCTCGATAATAGGCAGCGCTTCGGGATTCTGATTGCCAACAACGGCAATCGTGTATTCGCGGCCTTTGATATACCGCTCAATCAACACTTCGTTATCAATCTTGAAGGCCTTGGCAAGCGCCTCTTCAATAGCTTCGGCGCCTTCAACAATGAACACACCGATGGCGCTTCCCTCGGTGCCGGGCTTTACAACCACCTTTTCGCCCATGGCATCGATAACCGCCTGGGCATCAACCTGCTGGCCTTTCATCACGGTCATGGAAGGTGGGGTAGGGATGTTCTCACGTTCGTAAAACACCTTCGCCTTCGCCTTGTCCATAGCCAATGCGCTTGACCAAACGCCAGAGCACGTATAAGGAAGGTCAATCAAGTCAAGGAAGCCCTGCATCGTTCCGTCTTCGCCATATTTACCATGCAGGCAAAGGAACGCCACATCAAACGGCTCATCGATAAGCCGCTTCAAATCGCCCTTATCAGCCGGGTCAATCATCTCGACCGGAAAGCCAGCAGTCTCAAGCGCTTCGCGGGCACCCTCTCCAGATGCCAAGGAAATTTCACGCTCGTTGCTCTTGCCGCCACACAGCAGCGCGACACGACACGAACGAGGATCAATGTTTGAAGACATGCTCTCCTTCTTTCGTTACAAAAACTGTTTGCTGCAGTATAGCAAACCCATATGTTCGCTTCGTTGCCGGCCGCGCATCAGCGAATGTTTCACGTGAAACAGGTATAATGACCCGCATGAATACACCAATCAAAAATATCCTGCCGTCAGAATTCGATGCTCTCGTTAAAGGGCTTGGCCAGCCGTCGTTCCGCTCGAAGCAGCTCTTCGAGTGGCTGTACGGGAAAGGCGCACAAAGCTACGAGGAGATGACAAACCTTCCGGCAAAATTCCGCGCCCAACTTGCCCAGGAACATCCGCTACACAACGTAGAGGTTCTTGAGCACGCTATCTCAAGCGACGGAACGCACAAGATGATCCTTCAGTATCACGATGGGGTATGCGTTGAAACCGTGGCAATTCCCTCGCGAAACGGTGAACGCCTGACCGTGTGCTTTTCAACGCAGGCGGGATGTCCCATGGCTTGCGCCTTCTGCGCCACCGGTAAAGAGGGCTTGTCGCGCAATCTTTTTGCCGGAGAAATCGTCGACCAAGTACTAACCGTTCAACGGCTTCTTGGCCGTCGCGTAAGCAACGTTGTGGGAATGGGGCAGGGAGAGCCTTTTCTCAACTACGACAATGTGCTGGCAGCGTTACGCATCATGAACAGCGACAAGGGCCTCGGCATCGGCGCGCGCCATATCTGTATTTCCACGTGCGGCATCATCCCAGGAATCGAGCGTTTTTCCCACGAGCCCGAGCAATTCACGCTTGCCGTATCTCTCCATTCGGCAAGTCAAGCAACGCGACTGCAGCTTATGCCGAAAACGAATTCGTTCCCCTTACCCGAATTGAAGAGCAGCCTTGCCCGCTATATCGAAATCACGAATCGCCGCGTCACGTTCGAGTACATCATGATAGATAACGTGAACGACAAGGAATCCAACCTGCAGGAGCTTCTGCAGTTCTGCAAAGGACTTCTTTGCCACGTGAATCTGATTCCTATCAACGCAGTGCCGGAATCGCCTTTCAAACCAAGCAAGCAGCAGACTATCCAGAAATGGATTGACGTTACCGCAAAACATGGAATCGAGACTACCTTGCGAGATTCACGCGGATCTGACATCGCGGGTGCATGCGGGCAGCTTAAGAACACGTTCACTCAGCAGCATTCCTAATGCATCGAGCCCAATAGAAGATCTATCAGCACAAGAAAAGGGAGCCATGCAAGGCTCCCTTTTTGATAGCAATCGTTTTACGAAAGCAAATCGAGTTACGCAAGGTTCGAAGCAAGAATGCCTTTGAACAAACGCTCCAAATCCTCTTCATCCTTGAACTCGATTTCTATCTTGTTCTTGCCGTTGACGGACTTCACCTTAACGGGCGTGTCAAGCACATCCTTTAGCGTGCGGGCAACCTTTTTATATTCCTTCGGCACGGGAACCTTCGGCTTAACGTTATCGTTTTTCTTGCCAGAGAACAAGCGCGCCAAAGCCTCGGCCTCACGCACGGTGAGCTTTTCCTCAACAAGCTTGCGCGTCAGGCGTTCGCGCCCCTCCTTCGTGGGGATGGACAAGATAGCGCGCGCATGGCCCGCCGTGATCTTCTCCTCAAACAGCAGCTGCTGCGCTTCCTCGGGCAGCTCAAGCAAACGAAGCGCATTTGCAACGGTCGAGCGACCCTTCGACATAGCCTGGGCAACCTCCGCCTGCGTCATATTCAGACGCTCCATCATGCGACGATAGCCATAGGCCTCTTCGATAGGATTCAAATCGGAACGCTGGATGTTCTCGATAAGCGCAAGTTCCAACGCCTTGTCATCATCGGCATCCTTGATGCGGATAGGCACTTTGGTAAGGCCAGCAAGCTTAGAAGCCTGCCAACGGCGCTCGCCGGCGATAATCTGATACGAGCCTTCTCCAACCGGCCTGACAAGAATAGGCTGCAGCAAGCCGTCCTTCTGAATGGAAGCGGCCAATTCTTCGAGTTCTTCCCGCTTGAAATTCGTGCGCGGCTGTTCCGGGTTAGGGGAGACGCTGTCAATAGCAACCTCATCGGTCTCCTGGTTTACCGCAGGCGCAGCGGTGGCAACGGACTCCTGCTGCACAGGCGCCGGCGCCGGGCGCGCTTCACGCTGAGCTACGCCTTTGATGGTAACCTCAACGCCGTTGTCCACAATAGACTCAGGCTCTTGCTCTTCGAAAGCAACTGCAGGGGCAGCTTCATACGTTTGACGCGGCTCGGGAGATTTCTGAGCCGGAACGCTTTCACGGATAACTTCACGACGAGGATCGGCCTCAACGCGAACCCTTTGAGGAACGCCTTCCTGCGGAATAGCCTCCTCATATGCACCGCCGAGCAGCGAATTCAAACCACGGCCGAGGCCGCCGCGACCGTTTTTAGCCACGTGCAATCACTTCCTTAGCAAGACTCATGTACGACTGCGCGCCTTTGCCGCTGGGATCATACAAGGTTATCGGTTGACCGAAGCTAGGAGCCTCGGAAAGTTTCACGGTACGGGGGATTTGCGTCTCGAAAACCAAACGGCCGAAATACGCGCGAACTTCTTCAACAACCTGACGAGAAAGCGTGGTGCGACCATCGTACATAGTCATAAGAACGCCGTAGATATCAAGCGTCGGATTCAGGCGAGTTTTGACACGTTTCATTGAATCAAGAAGTTTTGTCACACCTTCCAACGCGTAGAACTCGCACTGGATGGGGATAAGCAGCTTATCCGCCGCCACAAGAGCGTTGACCGTCAGCAAACCCAGCGAAGGCGGGCAATCGATGAACACGTAGTCGTACTTGCCGCGTAGGCTGCCAACAGCGTCCTTCAAGCGGTTCTCACGGGCCATTTCGGCCACAAGCTCCACCTCAGCGCCAGCAAGGTTGATGGTTGCAGGCACCAGGTCCAAGCCCTCGCACACATCGGGGATGATGACTTCCTCGATAGGCACGTCGTTGAGCAGCACATCGTAGATGCAGTTGTTCACTTGGCTTTTCTCGATGCCAAGACCGCTGGAAGAATTGCCCTGGGGGTCAAGGTCGACCAGCAGAACCTGCTTGCCAAGCTCTCCCAAAGCCGCAGAAAGGTTGATAGCCGTGGTAGATTTGCCGACGCCGCCTTTTTGGTTGATGATGGCCATGATCTTCGTCTGGCCAACCACATGCGTAACGGGCTTCTTGTCGCGATACGAGCGGATAGGAGTCGGCTCAATTACCGGGCACTCTTCAATCGGCTCTTCTTCGACGCTAGGCGTCTCGTGCGGCGCGCGCTCGACAACCTCGATGTGCTCGATGGCAATTTCATCTTCAACGGTATCCGCTTCGACACGTTGTTCCTGCTGAACCGGCTCAGCCTGCTTTTTGTCTCTCCTGAGGCCGTCAAAAAAACCCACAGGAACCCCCTTTCATGGTTTCGATTCCAGTATACCGTGTTTCGAAATGGTGGCGAACAACTGGTGTGCCCAATAAACACTTTTGAACGATTCCAACGAAATCACCAAAAATCAAAGATGCCGCCTCTGCAAGCAAAAGCGGCATCGAAAGCGCTACAGCGGCTTCTTCTGGGCCAAACCCGTACGCCTTGGCAGCTTAAGCTTCGGCTTGGCAACCTTTTCGTAAGAAAGAATCCTGCGACAATTCTCGCCAAGCTCAAACGTCTTGTCGTCCACCAGTTCCATGCCAACCTGCTTTGCCACAACACGTGCATGGTCGAGCTCTTCCTGCTCAACACGCGCCTTGTAGCAAATCAGCCTTCCGCCACGTTGAAGCAGGGGGGAAGCCAGCTCAAGCAGAATGGAAATCTTCGATAAAGCACGCGCAGTGATAGCCGTGAACTGCCCAGGGCGCTCGCGACCCAAGTCCTCGATGCGGCCAGCGTACGTTGAAGCGTTCTGGAGCCCCAGTTCGGAGATAAACCCGTCGAGAATCTGAACCTTCTTTGCTACGGAATCAACTAGAAGCGTTTCACGGCCCGACTTGATGGCAAGCGGAATGCCCGGGTAGCCCGCACCCGTGCCAATGTCGGCATAGCGTCCTGCAGGGCAGGCATTCAAAGCATCCAAGCCAAGCAGAGAATCTTTCACATGCAGCAGCATTCCGTCTTCCCAAGACGAGATGCGCGTGATGTTCGTTGTCTTGTTTGCTTCGATAACCAAAGAAAGGTGCTTCTCAAGCAACTCGTCGTGCATATCGTATATTCCTTATCGCTTATCGTTTCACGTGAAACATACTTTACCGGCTTGCCTAGATAAATGAAACAACGCCTCGAGGGAACGCGGCGAAAAAGAAGAAGAGCAACTCAAGGAAAAACCGCTACCTAAGAAGAAGGGGTAGTCTGGCTTGAACGCCTTCTAGTCGACCCACGTCGCACATGTCCGCAACCGTTAAAAACTACCTCAGAGCTTTCAAATTACGGCGCCAAACAAATCCGCTCTATCCCACAAGAGTAAACAAAAAGGCCGCGTATCAACGCGGCCTTTTTAACATTTCGCAAGGGAAACGCTACAGAGGCAAAACCACCACGTGGCGGGAAGCGCCCTCGCCCTCGGAAGCAGTCTCAACGCGATCATCATTGCGCAGGGCAATGTGCACGATGCGACGCTCATACGGCGTCATGGGACGCAGCTTCACGCTGCGATGCTGCTTCGCCGCCTTGGAAGCGGCGTTGCGGGCGATGGACTCAAGCTTCTCGCGCTGGCGGTTCTTGTAGCCCTCAACATCGACGATAACGGGGTAGCGGAAGCCCATCGTCCGCACCGTGATGGCCGACACCAAGAACTGCAAAGCATCCAGCGTCTTGCCGTGGCGGCCGATAAGCACAGCCAGGTCGTCGCCGGTGATGTCGAGGATAAGCTCACCTTCGTCGCCTTCGTACTCGTCGATGGTCACCTCGCCCACATCGAAATGTTTGAGGATGTCCTGCAGCGTGGCGATTGCGGTATCGGCGATGCGATCAAGATCCTCATCGGTGATACCGTTCTCTTCGGCCTGGGCGTCGAGAGCCTCTTCTGCGGCCTGTTCCATGTTCTCTTCTGCCATAACAGCTCCTTAGAACTAAAAACTACAATGCGCTGTGTTTCACGTGAAACACAGCGCATCATTACGCAAATCGGATTAAGCGTGCTTCTTCGAAGTGTCTTTCTTCTTCGGGCGCGGCTTCTTGGCCTTGCGCGTAACGTCCACTTCGATCGGCTTGACCTCGATGGTCTCCTCCTTCTCGGCGTCGTGCTTCTTCATGATACGCATCGAGATTTGCTGCTGGCAAACACCGATGATGGAAGACACGCCCCAGAACAGAAGAACGCCGGCGGGGGAAGACCAGCTGATCCACAGCATGAACAAGCTCATGATGCCGGCCATCATCAGCGTCTGGTTACGCTGCGGATTGTCCTTCTGACCCATCTGCATCAAAATCATGGGCAGGAACGTAGCGCCGGCGAAGATCACCATCAGGATAAGGTAGGGAACGAACGTGCCGAAGCCCTCAGCGAACGCGCCGGACGGCGTCATAACCAGGTTGGGGACCAGGTTGTAGAACTGGTAGCCTTCGTCGGAACCCATGTAGTTGGGCATTTCGCGCAGAACCTGGAACAAAGCAATGAAGATAGGCATCTGCAGCAGCATGGGCAGGCAGCCGGCCAAGGGGTTGAACTTCGCCTCAGCATACAGCTTCTGCATTTCCTCCTGCATGCGCGTGGGATCGTCGGCGAATTTCGTCTGAATCTCCTGCATCAAAGGCTGAACCTTCTGCATCTGATACGACGACTTCGTCTGCTTGTGCATGAGGGGCGAAATTATCAGTCGGAAGATGATGGTCACGACGATGATGGCCAAGCCCCAGTCTTGGCAGAAGCTGAAGAAGAATTGGATAATGTCAAATATCCAGTTCTTGAATACTTCCCACATACTATGGATTTCCTTCCTTTAGTCGACAAAAGCCGCCGACTACGCGCCCGACCCCCTTACGGGACAGGATCGTAACCGTGCGGCCCTCCAGGTCGACACCGTAGAATACGTTTTACCGTCAGCCTTAAGCCTTTTGCGAAGCCGTAGCGCCGAAACGCAATGAGCCCGTATTCCGAGCATGTTGGAACAAAACGGCAGCAAGAAGGGAACATGGGCGAGATTGCAGCCCGGTAAAAAGTGATGAGAAGCATTGCTACCTTACAAGGTATGCTTTCAGACCCCTTTTTCATTCCAATCAGTTCCTACCGCATTCCTGCGCGTTTCAGTGCCTCGTCGCACGCTGTGAGCACTTTACTATACTTGGCACGGCAAATACCCGACTTCGCGAGAAATACTACATCGTAGCCAGGGCATGGGCCGCCCAGTTCGCGGCACACGGCGCGCATCCTGCGCTTCGCGCTGTTGCGCCACACCGCATTGCCCGATTTCTTACCTGCAACAAAAGCAACACGACCACTGGGGCCGTGCTGCTTTGCTGGTAACACTATGAGCGTAAGGTACGGTGTACGCAGGCGCTTTCCGCTAGAGAACAGATCGGAGATGTCCGCTTTGGACTTGATCGTCTCCAATCTAGAGCTCTTTACACGCAAAGACGCTTACGGCCCTTAGCACGACGAGCAGCCAGAACCTTGCGGCCGCCCTTGGTTGCCATGCGGGCACGGAAGCCGTGGCACTTGGCACGCTTACGAGTGTTAGGTTGATAGGTGCGCTTCATATCGTTTCCCTTTCATGGTTTAGAGCAACTTGCTGAGTATAACCCGCTGAGCCCAGCTGTCAAAGGTTTTTACCTCTATATGGCAACGTGTGCACAAGATGACCATATCATGAAAGCCCACCTGCGGAAACAGGTTGCTTTCCAACAACCGAAGAACGCTAGGGTGCAGCGTAGTGGAAAACTGCACAACGGTGCCAAGGCCAAGCGGCGGAAAAACCTCGTCTCTGCGCCAGGGGCAGAGAGCGGTGGAAAAGCAATCCCGCAACGCACAAGGCAAGTGCCTGCCAAGATGGTAAGAAGGGGAAATCAAGCAACAAGAGAGGTTTTTCATCATCGAAGCGTTTCCGCGCGCAAAGAAGGAAAGCGTGGGTAGCGGAATCCGTTGTGGAAAATGTTGAAAACTTCGGAACAGCCTGAAAACCGGTGTGGAAAACACTGAGAAGAAGTGGTCAGGGAGAGCCGAAGAGCGCTTTTCGCCACATCCTTGTTCAGCCGTTGTCATCAGGTAAAAGAAGTCTTGCAACCATTTGAACAGGCATTTTATAAACACTGCAGAAGTTCTTCTCCTTTCCTGTTCGTGAAACCATCCGCCTCTTGTGGAAACAACGGAGGAAAACGACGAACCGAAAGCGGTGAGAAAAAATCAAGGGGAATCTGGCTTTTCCACCCTATCTTTCAACAACAAGAATCGAATTCCACCGAAAGGAATTCACTGGAATTCACGGTTTTCAATGCTGTTTTCCACAATTGATGAATGAAAAGTGGAAAACTTCGAAAACACGAGGTGGCTAACAGTGAAAAACTTTCAAGCATTCGTGGTTTTTCCACAATGGATTCAGGAATTTCCCCAGATGAATAGAATCTTGAAACGAAAGAAGGTACACTTTTTAAAGAATTTTCCCGAAAATGTGTAAAACTTTGGAAAACGACGTTGTGGAAAGTGGTAAAAGCGCAGATGGACCAGCAAAACCAGACTCACGAAGGACCCGAGAACAACGAGGAGCCTTTTGATTTCACGCACGTGAATTCGATCGCGCGCATCGCGCTATACGACGACCTGCTCAGCGCGCCGCACGTAACCGAGATCCAGCCGGCGCCCACCGCAGAGTTCATCGAGAACCTTGCCACAAGCGTTTATCAACAGTCGAAAGCGGCAGGCGGAACCATTCCTTACACCGTCATCCGCGAGGTGTCGGAAAACTTCATCCACGCGCGTTTCCAAGAAGCAACCGTATCCATTCTCGACAACGGCTGCACCATCCGGTTCGCCGACCAGGGCCCGGGCATCGCGTGCAAAGACCGCGCGCAGCTTCCCGGATTCACCTCGGCAATCGAGCCCATGAAAAGCTACATCAGAGGAGTAGGGTCGGGGTTGCCCATCGTGAAGGAGTACCTCGACTTCACTCACGGCACCATAACGATCGAAGACAACCTAGGTAGCGGCTCGGTGGTCACCATCAGCGCGAACGGCAGCAAACCGGAGCTTCCTGAAGAGCTGAAGCTCGAAAGCGAGGCCTCCGAAGCCGCGCCTGCGCCGCGATACCACATCGCAAGCGGCGACGAGGCGCCAGAGTCTATTGCAGCTCCGCGATACAACGTCGCGCCGGAACCCTATGCGCCAGCAAACCAAATACCGCAGCCTGCATACGCGCAGCAAGCGCCCATGCAGGCGCCGGCCTATCCGGCTCAAGGCGTCGCCCAACCGCAGCAGCCTTATCCCGCAACACAAGGTTACGCACCGCAACAACCTTACGGCGCGGCGGCGCCAGGCTATGGCAACGCATACCAGCAAGCAGCCCCTTATCCTTATGCGCAAAACGCGCAGCAAGCGCAGCCTGCAACGTTCAACGCCGGCCCTAGCCTGGCAGCCCTCAACCAGCGCGAGCGGGATTTCCTCAACGTGTTTCTCCACGAGGGAGCCTTGCGCGTGACCGATTTGGTGGCGCTGACCGGTGTTGCGCAGTCAAGCGTTTACAACGTGCTCACGAAGCTTGAAGGCGAAGGTGTCTTGGAGAAGACGCGCGATAAGCGCCGCCAGCTCACCGCCGTCGGCAGGCAAATGGCGCAGCAGCTGTAACCGCAGCGCCATAGACGAACGAAGGCTCACACAGCGAAAGCGACAGGGAACACCATATGAACAGCGAGGAAATTCAGCAGATCTGGGCGGAGGTGTGCAGCCGCGTCAAGGGTTACGAGGGCATCGTCCCCTCGCAGATCGACGCGTTCTTCTCCATGTTGCATCCCCAAGCTGCCAGCGACGGCTTCATCATGCTGACGGCGAACACGGATTTCATCAAAACGTGGATCGAGCGCAACTACATCGACTACATCAAGCGCGCGCTTGAAGAGCTGCGCGGCGTGCCGTTCACCGTCATCATCGAAGTCGACCCCACCCAAACGGCAGCTCCCGCAGCCCCCGCAGCACCTGCCGTCCCGACGGCGGCACCTGCCCCGCCTACAGCACCGGCGCCGCAAAGCGCTCCCGCGCGCGCCGTTGCCGCACCGCCGACGCCCTCGGCGGAAGCGGCCCCGACACCGGCACCCGTCTCTCAGGCTTCACGGCAGCCGGATGCCACGTCTGTTCCAACAGCACCAATGCCGGCAGCAGCCAGCACACCAGAGCAGCCAAAAGAAACAAGCGACCAAACCCAGGAGCAACCTGCCACGGAAGAGCACGCCGAAGCACCGGAATCGGACAACTCCACGCCGCTTTCCACCCTCACGTTCGAGAACTTCGTCATCGGCGATTCGAACCGCCTGGCCTACTCCATGGCAACGGCAGTGGCTGAAGCGCCAGGCAAGCCGCACTTGAACCCTTTGTTCATCTACGGCAAATCGGGCCTGGGCAAAACGCATTTGCTGCGCGCTATCCAGAATTACATCAACCGCAACATGCCGCAGCTGCAGGTGGTCTACAAGGACTCGGCCGAGTTGCTCGACGACTACACCGAGGCATCGGCGGCGCACGACACCGAAAAATCCAGCTACAAGAACTTCAAGGCGTCATACGAAGACGCCGACGTTCTGCTGGTGGACGACGTGCAGTACCTGCAAGGCAAAAAGCAAACGCTCGACATCATGTTCCAGATCTTCAACAAGCTGACTAGCCAGGGAAGGCAGGTTGTCCTGTCGGCCGACCGCGCGCCGAAGAATATCGACATCGACGAACGTTACAAAACGCGTTTCAATTCCGGCGGCACGTTCGACATCCAACCGCCTGAAATCGAAACGAAACTGGGCATCGTGAAAAGCTTTATCCGCGAATACCAGGAACAAGAAGGCTCCATGGCGTTCACCATGCCCGCCGACATACAAACGTATATCGCCGAGAGTTCCAGCTCGAACATCCGCGAGCTGAAAAGCGCCGTGACGAAAGTCATCTTTCAGATGACGTACGGAAACCAGCCGAACATGACGCTGGCCGATGTGCGGGCGCTGCTGGAAAACCACTTCTCAGGCGGACCGAGCAAACGCCTGAACGCCGAGGACATCCAAAAAGCCGTGGAAGGCTTCTACAAAGTCAGCCACACCGAAATCGTCGGCAAAAGGCGCAGCCGCAGCATCACGAACGCCCGCCAGATTGCCATGTATCTGTGCAGGCAGCTGCTTGACATGCCTTACGAGAGCATCGGGAAGAAATTCAACCGCGACCACTCGACCGCGTTGTATTCCGTGACCATGATCGAAACGAAGCTGAAGGAAAACCGATTGCTCAGAGAAGAAATCGAGGCACTGCAGCAGATCATCCGCGAAGCATAACGTGAAACATCGGGCGCGTTCCGAATTGTTTCACGTGAAACATCGCTTCCGACCTGCGCTTTTCCGACCATTGAGGAAAACATGCCGAAAAGGTTGAGGAAAGCAGAAGAAAAGTAGTGCAGTGCAGGGGAAAGATAACGAAGTCAATAAAAGCGGTTAACCGAAGGAGCGCATCATCCACAACGAAAATCGAATAGTTTTTGATGGCTGAAGTGGGGTTTTGAAAGTTCTCAACAATTCCACCGCCCTTATTAATACTACTATTCAAAAACCTATTATTTAAAACAAGCCTTTAGAAGATAATAAGTACCTCACTTCAACAAGCGCAGGGAACAGCAATCAACTGAGAGAAAGAGAAGCCTGTGAAATTCAGCATTAACCAAGCAGAGCTGCAAGACGCCTTAGCCGTTGTTCTCAAGGGCATAGCAACCCGTTCAACGCTGCCTATCCTGTCCGGCATTTACCTCAATGCGCAAAACGATCACGTGACGCTGCAAGCCACGGACTTGGAGCTGTCCATTCAATACACCATCCCCGCGCTCATCGAAGAAGAAGGGCGCTCGGTGTTCCCCGGCAAGCTGTTCTTCGACATCGTGAAGAACCTGCCCGATGCCGCCGTGCATGTTGAGACGCTCGATGAGGCCGCCGTCATCACGTGCGACGCGTCCTCGTTCTCCATCAAGACGCTTGACGCCGAGGATTTCCCCGGCTTCCCGCACGTTGATACGCAGCAGGCCATTTCCATCCCGTTCTCTCAGTTCTCGTCGATGGTCAAGCGCGTGGCCCGCGTTGTATCGAAAGATGAAAGCCGCGCCATCCTCACCGGCGTGCTTATCACGCTTGAGGGCGCGACGCTGAAGATGGTCGCGACCGACTCGTACCGCCTTGCCATCACCGAGGCGCAGCTTGACGAGCCTGCCGCCGAGGGCTTCCAGGCCGTCATCGCCGGCTCGTTCTTGCAGGAGCTTGCTTCCCTGAACCGCACGGACGACCCGCTGACCATCGCGCTGGCCGAGAACCAGATCGTGGTGACGTATCACGACACCGTGTTCATCAACCGCCGCATCGAGGGCAACTTCCCGAACTATCGCCAGCTGCTTCCCGATTCGTACAACACGCGCGTGCAGCTGAACGTGTCTCATCTGGTGTCGGGCGTGAAGCGCACGTCCATCTTGGGCCAGCAAAGCTCGCCGGTGAAGTTCGCCATCGACGTGGATAGCCAGACGGTGCAGCTTTCCGCCGCGGCACAGGACGTGGGCAGCGCCCAGGAAACCCTGACGTGCCAGGGAGAGGGCGAGAACGTCGAAATCGCGTTCAACTACGCTTACGTGCTTGACGGGCTGGGGTCTGTGGGCACCGACAACGTATATCTTGAGGTTCAGACGGGCATGAAGCCGGGCATCTTCAAGGCGGCGGAAGGCGAGAACTTCCTGTACCTGGTCATGCCGGTTCGCATCTCCTAAAGGCTGAAAACGCGGCATGGACCTTCGCATCACCGATATCTCGTTCCGGGATTTTCGCAGCTACGAGTCGTTTCACCTTGGCGGCATAGGGCCCCTTACCGTGTTGGTTGGCCCTAACGCCATTGGGAAGACGAACGTAGTGGAGGGTATCCAGCTGCTTACCGCGCAATCGTCGTTTCGCCATCCGACGGGCGTGCAGCTGGTGCGCGAAGGGGCGTCGCTGGCGCAGCTTTCCGCCGAGGCCAGCGACGGCAACCGCCAGCTGACGCTTGGACTGGCCATCGAGGCGGGCAAACGGCGCTTCACGCTGAACGGAAAGCCCAAGCGCGCCGTCGACCTTAAAGGCATCATCCCGTCGGTGGCGTTCACGCCCGACGACCTTGAGCTGGCGAAGGGGTCCATGACGGGCCGGCGCAACGCCCTTGACGGCGTGGGGTCGCAGCTGTCGAAGAACCACTACCTTATCCGGCGCGATTGGGACAAGGTGCTGCGGAACAAAAACGCGCTGCTGAAAGACGAGGCGTCCCCGCTTCTGATCGAAAGTCTGAACGACATGATGGTGACGTGCGGCGCGCAGCTTGTGTGCTATCGCGCGGCGCTGTTCGAAAAGCTTGGGCGAGCTATGGCGTCGCACTACCACGACATCACGGGCGGCCGCGAGCAGCTTGCGGCGCGCTATGCGCCTTCGTGGTACGAAGAGGGCCGCTGGATCGAGCCGGGCGTGCAGCTTGAGCGCGACAAGGTGCGCGAGGAGATGGCTGCCGCCCTGAAAAGCCAAGCGGCAGCGGAACGCGCGCGCCGGCGCAGCTTGGTGGGCCCGCACGCCGATCGCATCGAATTCTACGTAGAAGGCCGCCCCGTTGGCATATATGGAAGTCAAGGGCAGCAGCGTTCGGTGGTGCTAGCGTTCAAGTTGGCGGAAGTGACGCTTATTTGCGATCTGCTGGGGCAAAAGCCGGTGCTTTTGCTCGACGACGTTATGAGCGAGCTTGACGCGCAGCGCCGCGCATCGCTGGTGAAGTTCGTGTCCGGGGACATTCAGACGTTCATCACCACGGCGAATCTGGCGTATTTCGACGACGACGTGTTGGCGGCGGCGCGCGTGGTGCGCCTGCCCATGGAGTAAGGAGGCCCGGCATGGCTCGATTGGGCGATGGGCTGCAGCAGTTTTTGCAGAGCCTGGGGGAGCAGGGTGCCCAGGCTGCCAAATCGCGCCGCGTCGCGGAAGTCCATGTGCGTTGGCGTATGGCCACCGAGGCGGTGTACGGCCCTTCCGCGCCGCTTATCCTCGATCACACGAACGCGGTGTACATCATGCGCCCCGATAAAGCGAACGACCCGGCGGCCGCTCGCGTACCGCAGGGCAAGACGCTTCTGGTGGTGTATTGCGACGACGCGATGGTTCGCTCGGACCTTGATGCGCGCCAGGAGATGCTCAAGATGCACTTGAACCGCCAAGGCGAGCACGTGGAGGCATTTTCCATCAAGCCGGCTCGTTTCGACATGAAGGCGCGCCATCCGTTTCGCGAAGATGCCCAGCGTGCAACGGCCGCGTTCTCGCGCTCTGCAGCCAAGCCGCTTATCGACCACGATGCCGCCGAGCGTTTGCGCCAGCAAGCGCAAACGGTGGAGAACAAGCGCCTGCGTGAATCGATTCTGAACGCTTTAGACGCAAGCGAGCAGCCGCCAACTTCAAAAAACGGCAAAAGTGCCCTCTAAAACAAAAAATACGGCTCTAGCGGCTTCTGGTGGCCTGTAGAGGCTATGAAGTCAACTCTCATCAAAAGTGTCTATGATAAAATCTATAGGTTCTAGATCAAGCTAGGATATGGCAACTGTTATCCAAAAAGGAGCGTGTCAGTGGCAGCAAAACCTGATCATTACGACGGCTCGGACATTCAGGTCCTCGAAGGGCTTGAGCCTGTCCGCAAGCGTCCTGGCATGTACATCGGTTCGACGGGTCCGCGCGGCTTGCACCATCTTGTTTACGAGGTGGTCGACAACGCCGTCGACGAGGCGCTGGCCGGTTACTGCAGTCATATCGAGGTGACCATTCATCCCGATAACTCCATCACCGTCACCGACGACGGCCGCGGCATCCCGGTTGACCTGCACCCCAAGGAGAAAATCCCCACGGTCGAGGTGGTTCTGACCGTGCTGCACGCCGGCGGCAAGTTCGGCGGCGAAGGGTACAAGGTGTCCGGCGGCCTGCACGGCGTGGGTGTGTCGGTAGTGAACGCTTTGTCCACCAAAGTTCAGGTGAACGTGCGCCGCGACGGCAAGGAATATCAGATTGCCTTCGACCACGGCGTGACGTGCGAGAAGCTGCACGAAGTGGGCACGTCGGAGCACACCGGCACCACGGTGACGTTCTGGCCCGATGCCGAGATCTTCACCGAAACGACCGTCTTCGATTACGGCACGCTTGCCGCGCGCTTCCGCGAGATGGCGTTTTTGAACAAAGGTCTGAAGATTTCGCTGACCGACGAGCGCGAAAACCCCGATGCCGTGCTGTCCGATGCTGCGTCCGAGCCGCATCGAGAAGTGTTCCAGTACGAAGGCGGCATCATCGACTTCGTGAAGTTTTTGAACAAAGGCCGCGAAACGCTGAACGACCCCATCTATTTCGAGGCGGAAAACGCCGACGGCACCGTCGAGGTGGCCATGCAGTGGTCCACGTCGTTCTCGGCGAATTCGGTCATGGCGTTCGCGAACAACATCAACACACACGAAGGCGGCACGCACCTAGACGGCTTCAAGCAGGCCGTCACGCGCACCATCAACGAATACGCGCGCAGCAAGGGCATCCTGAAGGAGAAAGACAGCAACCTGTCCGGCGACGACACGCGCGAGGGTTTGGCGGCCGTCATCTCCGTGAAACTGCACGACCCGCAGTTCGAGGGCCAGACGAAAACGAAGCTGGGCAACAGCGAGATTCGCCCGCTGGTGCAAAACGCGGTGACGCAGGGCTTGGCTGAATACCTTGAGGAAAACCCGGCGCCGGCTAAGCGCATCATCAGCAAGGCCACGCAGGCGCTGAAGGCACGCGAAGCGGCACGCAAAGCTCGCGAGATGACGCGCCGCAAGGGCGTGCTCGACTCGTTCGCCCTGCCGGGCAAGCTGGCCGACTGCTCGTCGAAGAAGCCCGAAGAGTCCGAAATCTTCATTGTAGAGGGCGACTCGGCAGGCGGCAGCGCCAAGCAGGCGCGCGATCGCAAGACGCAGGCCATCCTGCCGCTGCGCGGCAAGATTCTCAACGTCGAGCGCGCAGGTTTGCACCGCGCCCTGTCAAGCGACACCATCAGCTCGCTCATCACGGCCATCGGCACGAACATCGGCGACGATTTCGATGCCGACCAGGCGCGTTACCACCGCATCATCATCATGACCGATGCCGATGTCGACGGCGCGCACATCCGCATCCTGCTGCTGACGTTCTTCTATCGCTACATGCCGGAGCTCATCAACCGCGGCTACGTGTACATCGCCTGCCCGCCCATCTTCGGCGTGAAGAAGAAGAACACCCGCTCCACGAAAATCGAGCGCTACATCTACGACGAGAACAGCCTGGGCCGCGAGCTTGAAGCCATGGGTGGTTCCGAGAAGTTCGACGTGCAGCGTTACAAGGGCTTAGGCGAGATGGATCCCGACCAGCTGTGGGAAACCACCATGGAGCCGGCCACGCGCACGCTTCTGCAGGTCAGCATCGACGACGCCGCGGAAGCCGAGCGCACGGTAAGCGAGCTTATGGGCGACCAGGTGGAGCCGCGCAAGGAATTCATCCAGAAGCACGCGCGCGACGTCCGCTTCCTGGACATTTAGGAGAAATGAATGGCAGACAACACTGACAATCGCGAGGGCACAGGCGGCGAGGGGCTTCCCGACGACCTGAAGCACCTGGTGGACGCCGCGCAGCAAGACGCGGAAGGCACCGACGCCCAGGAAACGGCGGGAGAGGCGCCTGGCCACACGGTCACCTCGGGCCCGGTTTCCGAGGAAGACAAGGCGCGCTCGCTTATCGACATGTCCACGATCGCGAACCCGCACGGCTCGATCATCGAGGATGCTAACGGCGGCGAGGGCACCACGGTGCGCGCAGCGTATCTGGGCAAGGAAATGGCGGCTTCGTTCCTGGAATATTCCATGAGCGTTATCGTCAGCCGCGCGCTGCCTGACGTGCGCGACGGCCTGAAGCCGGTTCACCGCCGCATCCTGTACGCCATGAACGAGTCCGGTTATACGCCGAACCGCCCGCACATGAAGTCGGCGCGTACCGTCGGCGACGTTATCGGTAAGTATCACCCGCATGGCGACTTTGCCGTGTACGACACGATGGTGCGCTTGGCGCAGCCGTTTAGCATGCGCGTGCCGCTTATCGACGGCCACGGCAACTTCGGCTCCATCGACGGCGACTCCGCCGCAGCAATGCGTTACACCGAGGCGCGCCTGGACAAGGCGGCTATGGAGCTGTTGCGCGATTTGGACAAGGAAACGGTCGATTTCCAGCCAAACTACGACGAAAGCCTCGAAGAGCCCACGGTTTTGCCGGCGCGTTTTCCGAACCTGCTCGTAAACGGCTCGAACGGCATCGCCGTTGGCATGGCCACGAACATCCCGCCGCACAACCTGGGCGAGACGATCGATGCCACGTGCCTGATGCTGGACAACCCCGAGGTCACCACGGCCGAACTGATGAAGGTGCTGCCCGGTCCGGACTTCCCGACCGGCGGCATCATCATGGGCAAAAAGGGCGTCCTTGATGCGTACGAAACCGGCCGCGGCAGCTTGACCGTGCGCGCCAAGTGCGAAATCGAGGAAGGCAAGAACGGCAAAAGCTCCATCGTGGTCAAGGAGATTCCTTACCAGGTGAATCGCCAGCGCCTGCTTGAGAAGCTTGGCGAGCTGGTGCGCGAGAAGAAGCTCCCCGAGATCGCCAACATCCACGACGGCGCCGACCGCCACGGCATCGACATCATCATCGAACTGAAGAAAGACGCCATCCCGCAGGTGGTGCTGAACAAGCTGTTCAAGCACACACAGCTGCAGGTGGGCTTCGGCGTCATCATGCTTGCGCTGGTGGACGGCGTGCCGCGCGTTTTGTCCCTGAAAGAGACGCTGCACTACTACATCAAGCACCAGGAAGACGTCATCGTGCGTCGTACGCGCTACGAGCTGGCGAAAGCCGAAGAACGCGCGCACATCCTGGAAGGCTTGGTCGTTGCGCTCGACAACATCGACGAAGTCATCAGCATCATCCGCTCGTCGCAGACCGACAAAGAGGCCGCTGCTCGTTTGACCGAGCGATTCGGTCTGACCGACAAGCAGACCACCGCCATCCTCGAGATGCGCTTGCGCCGCCTGACCGGCTTGGAACGCGAGAAGATCGAGGGCGAACTGGCCGAACTGCGCGAGAAAATCGCGTACTACAACCGCGTGCTGTCCGATCCTCAGCTGGTGCACGACATCATCAAAGAGGAACTTCAAGAGGTCAAGAAGAAGTTCGACACGCCGCGCAAGACGCAGCTGTCCGAGGCTGCGAAGGACCTCGACGTCGAGGACCTTATTGCCGAGGAGAACATGGTGGTCACGGTCACGAAGGCCGGCTACGTCAAGCGCCTGCCCGTTGCCACGTACCGCCAGCAGAAGCGCGGCGGCAAGGGCATGCAGGCCGTGAACCTCAAGGACAACGACTATGTCGAGCACCTGTTCGTGGCGTCCACGCATTCCTACATGCTGTTCTTCAGCACGAAGGGCAAAGTGTATCGCCTGAAGGTCTACGAGCTGCCCGAGGCATCGCGCCAGGCGCGCGGCACGGCCATCGTGAACCTGCTGCCGCTTGAGAAGGGCGAGACCATCAGCGCCGTCATCGCTACGAAGGACTTCCCGGCTGACGAATACCTTATGTTCGCCACCGAGCACGGCATGGTGAAGAAGACGTCCATGGAGCAGTACGACCGCACGCGCCGCGACGGCCTTATCGCCATCAACCTGAAGGACGGCGATAACCTCATCAGCGTGCGGCGCGTGGCGAAGGGCGAGAACGTCATCATGGTGTCGTCTGCGGGCAAGGCCATCATGTGGCCCGAGGATGAAGTGCGCGGCATGGGCCGCGGCACCATGGGCGTGCGCGGCATGACGGTGCCGCCGATTGCCAAGGTGCTGGGCATGGAGATCGCGCGCCCCGACACCGACCTGTTCGTGATCACGGAGAAGGGCTATGGCAAGCGTACGGCCATTTCCGAATATCCTTCGCACCATCGCGGCGGCCAAGGTGTGTTCACCATCACCATGACGGAGAAAAAAGGTCTGCTGGCAGCCATGAAGATCGTCGGCGCCGATGACGAGATTATGATCATGTCCGAAGAGGGCGTTGTTGTGCGCACGCCTGTCGATGGCATTTCCGAGCTTGGCCGTTCCACCCAGGGCGTTCGCGTCATGAACGTTGCCGAGGACGATCGCGTCACGGCGGTTGCCATTTCGGCTCGCGGCAAGGCGCAGGGCGCTGCCGCCGACGATGGCACTGGCGAGATGGACGAGTCTCAAATCGACGAGATGACCGAAGAATAGACGAAAGCCGATTGCTTCCCTCGAATCGAAGAAAGCCGCCTACGGGCGGCTTTCTTTATGCTCTGAGCACTTGATTGATGGATTGAGCTAATCAGCTACGTTGGCTAGTGACTGCGCCCGGAATTGCGCTTAGCAAGTGTTTCACGTGAAACATTTGCTAAGCGGAGAAGTCGTCGGGGCTGATGTTCGAGATGAATGAGTGGAACTCTGCCAGTTCCTGCTGAGTTACGGGCAGCCCCGTTTTGTTGCGAACGATGTAGGGATAGGACGCGCGTTCGAGAACGGATTCTTCGATGAACAGGGGAGCATCTTGCCGCAGCGCCAGAGACACGGCGTCGCTTGGGCGGGCATCAAGCTCGACGATCCTGCCATGCTGCGAGAGAAAAAGCTTGGAGAAGAACATGGCGCCTTGAACGTCGTTGATAAGGACATGATCGATGCGGGCATCAAGATTCGTAATCGCGTCAAGGAATAGGTCGTGCGTCATAGGCCGGGTCATCTTCGTGTGCTCAAGCGCGATGCTCAACTGCGTTGCCTCGGCAACGCCAACCCATATGGGAACCACGCGGTACTTGCCGTCAGAGACGCTGTCTTCAAGCGGACGCAAGACAAGGGCAGAGGGTCCAGGCGCGCTGGTGACGATAAGCGTTTGAACGACAATCGGTATCACGAAACAGCCCTCCTTGTTATATGAGTTGAAAACTCATATAACGTATCCCCTGCAACCCTTCAAGCGTGATTATAGCCATAAAATCACGCTTGACCTGCGCTTTCTTCAATGAATACTGGCCAGAAAAAATTTTTCTCAAAAGTTGAAAATTCTTCTTGACCATCCGTTGAAGAGGTGGTTATAATAGACGAGCACTTTTCGAAAGGGCCCGTAGCTCAGTTGGTTAGAGCGCACGCCTGATAAGCGTGAGGTCGCTGGTTCAAATCCATTCGGGCCCACCAGTATTTGCGATAAACGCTCCACCGTGAGCCGAGTTTGCCGGTGGAGCGTTTATTATTGTTAAGTGCAGCCGATGGGGGTTTAGCTCAGCTGGGAGAGCGCGGGCTTTGCAAGCCTGAGGTCAGGGGTTCGATCCCCCTAACCTCCACCATGGAAGTTTGATTGCAGGTCTGGTAACGGGCCTGCAATTTTTTTTTGCCTGCATTGCGGAGGAGCTTCTTTTTTTGCAGGTGTGATTTTTGAATCGCAGGCATGGTGCCTGCGATTTTTTATACCATGGCAAGCGAAGAAAACCGCTCTATCAAGCGAGGTGCTATGAACCGATTGGAAGCGCTGCGTACGTTGGGCCTTGACGAGGACGCAACGGACGAGGATATCAAGACCGCCTACCGCGAGACGGCCCAGATTCTGCACCCCGATCGCTTCGCAACGAACAAAAAGCTGCAGGAACGCGCTACGGAACAGTTCAAGAACCTGCAGGAAGCCTACGACTACCTGACGTCGTCGAAGGGGCGCAAGGGCTCGCGCGCCGCTTCAGGCGCTTCCTCATCGGCCCGTGCCGGCTATGATGCCGACGATGCGCGCCTTGCCGGCATAGCCGCTGCCCGCACGCAGCTAGTTCGCCAGCGCGACGCCGTGCTCGACGAGCGCCGCAACGGCATCGGCATGGCGGTTGTGGGCGGTCTGGTGGCTCTGTTCTGCGGCCGGCGCCCTTTCGGGTTGTTCGGTGTGGTTGCGGCCATAGCGTCTACCGCGGCCATCTGGGGCATTGTGCAGGTGGTATCATCTCAACGTTCTATCGCTACGCTTAACGAGCATATTGACGAACTGAATAAGGAAGAGCGCCGCATCGCGCAAGAAATGGAAGAGGAGTAACACAACCGTATGAAGCAAGAAGGTCTACGCAACGTCGCTATCATCGCTCACGTTGACCACGGCAAGACCACGCTGGTCGACCGCCTGCTGTGGTCGTCCCACGTGTTCCGCGAGAACCAGGAAGTTCAAGAGCGCGTTCTTGACTCCAACGACCAGGAGCGCGAGCGCGGCATCACCATTCTTTCCAAGAACATCTCCATCCACTACAAGGGCATCAAGATTAACGTCATCGACACGCCTGGCCACGCCGACTTCGGCGGCGAGGTGGAGCGCGTGCTCAACATGGCCGACGGCGCGCTGCTGATCGTCGACGCCTACGAGGGCCCGAAGCCCCAGACGCGCTTCGTGCTGTCCCACGCTCTTGAGCGCGGCCTGCGCATCGTGGTGGTGGTGAACAAGATCGACCGCCCCAACGCCGATCCCGAAGGTGCCGTTGACAAGGTGTTCGACCTGATGGTTGAACTGGGCGCATCCGACGAGCAGCTTGACTTCCCCGTGGTGTACGCCTCTGCCGTGAACGGCTACGCGCGCATGGACCCCGAGGACGGCAACCTGGACATGGTTCCGTTGCTCGACACTATCATCAACGAGATTCCGTGCCCCGACGTTGACGTGGACGGCCCGGTTGCCCTGCAGGTGTGCACCGTCGACCACAGCAGCTACGAAGGTCGCATCGGCGTCGGACGTCTGCATAGCGGCACGCTGCACGAGAAGGAGCAGGTGCTTGTGGTGCAGCCCGACGGCAACGAGTACAAAGCGCAGATTCGCAAGGTGTACACGTTCGAGAACCTGGGCAAACAGGAAGTTCCCGAGGCCCACGCGGGCGACATCGTGGCCGTCATCGGTGTTGAGGCCGCCGACATCGGAGATGTCATCACCGATCCGGAAAATCCGGTGGAAATGGAGCCCATCGCCGTTGAAGAGCCTACGATGGCCGTTGTCTTCGAAGCTTCCACCAGCCCGCTTGTGGGCCGCGAAGGCGATATCGTCGGTGCCCGCCAGCTCAAAGAGCGCCTGATGCGCGAGAAGGAAAGCAACATTTCCATGCGCATCGACGAGACCGAGGACAAGTCTGGCGTGCGCGTTGCCGGCCGTGGTGTGCTGCATCTGTCCGTGCTTATGGAAACCATGCGCCGCGAAGGCTTCGAATTCCAGGTCGGCCGCCCGCAGGTTGTGTACAAGACCGACGAGCACGGCAACAAACTCGAGCCTATCGAGGAAGCCACCGTCGACGTGCCGAACGATTACTCCGGCAAGGCCATCGAGGTCATGGGCACCGCCGGCGGCATCATGGAGGACATGGCGTCTGATGAGAACATGACGCACCTGACGTTCAGCATCCCGTCGCGCGGCACCATGGGCCTGAAAACCCGCATCCTCAACGCAACGCATGGCGAAGCGGTGCTGTTCCACCACTTCCGCGAGTACGGCCCTTACTCCGGCGAGATGGAAGGCCGCAAGAACGGCGGCATGATCGCCATGGCAACCGACAAGGCGGTTGCATACGCGCTCGACACGCTGCAGCAGCGCGGCCGTCTGTTCGTCAAGCCGGGCGACGAGTGCTACGAGGGCATGATCGTGGGAGAGTCCGCCAAGGAAGGCGACATGGTGGTGAACGTGTCCAAGACGAAGAACCTGGGCAATCAGCGTTCCTCCACCGCGGACAAGGCCATCCAGCTGACGCCGCCGATCACCTTCACGCTTGAAGAGGCGCTCGAGTACATCGAGGACGACGAGCTGGTGGAGATCACGCCGCAGTCCATTCGCCTGCGTAAGCGCATCCTCAGCACCATCGAGCGTAAGAAGGCTGCGAAGAAATAAAACTGCAACTGCTTATGCCGCCGCGAAACAGTGAAAGCGACTGTCGCACGGCTAAGAGAACGCACGAAAAAGACGGCCCCTCGGGGCCGTCTTTTTCGTCAGATTACGCCAAATGATGTAGGAACCCTTGGGTACTGTGAAACCTGCATGGGCATATTGTGCTGTGAAGATAACTCTGATGAGCGCTGTGGGAAAATGCGCACGAAGCATTTCAGATTAAACCGCCTGGTATAAAGCGGTTTTGGCAATTCTGAGGAAGGGTTCTATGAAGGCATCTCGCATTATCTCGACGGTTTGCGCGATGGGCTTGTCGGCGGCCTGCATCATGGGCGTTGCCGGTTGCTCCAGCAACAACCAGTCGTCCGGCTCCGGCGCGGTGGCAGCAACCATCAACGGCACCAACATCTACGAAGATACGGTGACGGATTACATCCAAAGCGTGCGCGAGCAGCAGGGTCTGACTGACGAAGATTCCTGGGGCAACTACCTGGCCCAGATGGGTACCGACCCGGCAGGCGTGCGCGAACAGATCATCAACACGTACGTCACCCGCGAGCTTATCAACTCCGGTGCCGAAGAGAAGGGCATCACTGTCGACAGCTCCGAGGTGGACAGCTATGTCGACAAAATGAAGGCCAACTACGATAGCGACGACAAGTGGCAGGCCGCGCTTGGGCAGGCGGGCATGACCGAGGACGAGTATCGTTCTGAAATTGAACTGCAGCTCAAGGCAAAAGAGCTGTACAACACGTTCACGTCCGACGAGCAGCCTTCCGATGAGGACATGCTGCAGTATGCGCAGATGTATGCAAGCGCGTACGATGGCGCGAAGCGTTCCTCTCACATCCTGTTCAATTCCGATGACGAGGCAACCGCTCAGGAGGTTCTGGACAAGATTAACTCCGGCGAGCTTGATTTCGCCGAGGCTGCCAAGCAGTACTCCCAGGATAAGGGTTCTGCCGAAAATGGCGGCGATGTGGGTTGGGATAAGACCAACTCCTTTGTGCAGGAGTACACCGATGCGCTGAACGGCCTTGAGAAAGACCAGGTCAGCGGCCTTGTTACCAGCACATATGGCATTCATATCATCAAGTGCACTGACGTGTTCAACGCACCGAAGGAAACCGCCGATGACGGTACCGAAACGGTGAAGGTGACCAGCATCGACCAGATTCCTACCGAGTGGCAGGAATCTATCAAGGAGTCGCTGCAGTCTCGGGGTCAGACCACGAACTACCAGAATTGGCTGAGCGAGAAGAAGGATTCCTCCGACCTGCAGATCAACGACATGCCTTCCGGCCTGCCTTACGACGTGGATATGTCGAAGTATCAGACCGATACGTCCGACAGCTCTTCGACGTCCGATGAGTCCGGCAGCGATGGTGCTACCACCGATTCGGCGAATACGGCCGATAACGAGTCGACTGCCTCTACCGAGGGCGATGCAAGCACCACGAAAACTTCTTCCGCAAACTAGCCGTTAACGGCAGAAACACGTACATCAGAAGGGAATCCGCAGCACCGGGTTCCCTTCTTTGTTTAAGCCAGGATGGTAACTATGAATGAACAAATGCAAGCAGCCGAGCCGCTTTTCGAGCTCGAAAACGCTGAGGTGGTGCGCCAAAGCAGGATGATCCTTCATGTGGATTCGTTCAGCCTGGCGAAAGGGGAGAACATCGCGCTGCTCGGCCCGAATGGCGCCGGCAAGTCTACGTTTGTGAAGCTGATCACGCGTGAAGTCATGCCGCTGTACCGTGAGAAGCCTCCGGTGAAGTTCAACGGGAACCCCCGCGCCACGCTTGACGAGGTGAAAAAGACGCTTGGCGTGGTGTCGTCGACGATGCAGTCGCAAATCAACGTGCATCTGCCTGCCGTGGACATTGTGGAGGGCGGCTTGTTCGGCACGTTGGGCTTGCCGCGCCACGTGCACCCCGACGAGCGTTCGCACGCCAAGGCGCTTGAGGCCATGGAGATGCTGGGTGTTGCGAAGCTGGCCGACCAGGACATCATGACGATGTCGAGCGGCCAGGCGCGCCGCGTGCTGTTTGCGCGCGCGTTGGTACACGACCCCAGCACGCTGCTGCTTGACGAGCCGTGCACGGGCCTTGACCCGGAAGGCAT
This sequence comes from Senegalimassilia faecalis, assembly GCF_004135645.1. Classification (NCBI taxonomy): domain Bacteria; kingdom Bacillati; phylum Actinomycetota; class Coriobacteriia; order Coriobacteriales; family Coriobacteriaceae; genus Senegalimassilia; species Senegalimassilia faecalis. The sequence continues at coordinate 1,010,339 of NZ_SDPW01000001.1, read as the reverse complement.
GTACTACGTGCGCTCGAGCATGCGCGATTTGGCGCGCGCGGGCAAAGGCATTGTGCTGATCACGCATTATCCCGAGGACATCATTCCCGAAATCAGCCGTTTGGTGCTGATCAAGGAAGGCAAGCTGTTCGCCGATGGTGCGAAGGAGGACATGCTTACGGACAAGGTTATGAGCTCGTTGTTTGACGTTCCGCTTCAAGTTGCAAAAAATGGCAAAAATAATGAGTATTATTCCCTTGTGAGTTCGTGCTAAATGAGGTAAACTACTAAACCGCTGCATGGGCACATGAGAAACAACATGAACGCTGTGCAGAATGTAAGCAAGCGGAGAGATGACCGAGCTGGCCGAAGGTGCACGATTGGAAATCGTGTATACGCCAAAAGCGTATCTGGGGTTCGAATCCCCATCTCTCCGCCAGAATTATCCCGGCGGAACCTTTATGGTAACGCCTTTTTTATACAGTCGGCTTTGAAAACCGGTCGGCTGCACCCCATGCGGAGGGGTGGCAGAGTGGTTGAATGCGGCGGTCTCGAAAACCGTTTCACCGGAAACCCCGGTGACGAGGGTTCGAATCCCTCCTCCTCCGCCACGCGATTTTAGGTTCCTGCAATTGCAGGAACCTTTTCTTTTTCCAGGGGTCTTGCTGAGGATTCGGACCGAGAGGCGAGGGTCTCTCTGGTTCGAACTTGCCTTTCGAGTGCGTAGGGCATCTTGCGGGGTGTCTAAAGATGTGGTCCTGATATGCGAATCCGCAATGCTGTCGGGTTGATATTCGTAATTCGTGAATAATTTAAACTGCAGAATAACCTGCGAAAATATTAATCCGCGAAGTGTTTGTGTATAAAGCGTTTCACGTGAAACATCGACATAAGGCACGTCCTATACTTTAGCCACTCTCCAAATGAAAGGACGTACCATGAACGAAGCCGCAAAGTCTCTTGCGCAACTGAAGAAAGCAAATAAGCTGGTTCGCCTGGCGTTCCATAAGAACGGCCCGAAAAGCTACAAGCGTGGTCAGGGTGCCCTGCTGCGCGCCCTGCTGGAAAACGACGGTGCCACGCAGCGCGAGCTGGTGAAGACGCTCGGCATAAATCGCAGCAACCTGAAGGACGTCGTGAAGAAGGCGCAGCGCAACGAGTACGTCACCATCGAAAGCGTTGACGAGCCGCGCACCTACGCCGTCAAGCTGACCAACCTTGGCCGCGAGCTTGCTGAAAAGCGCGTCGCCGCGAACGATCGCACGGCCGATGAAATCTTGTCCTGCTTGACCGCCGAGGAGGTCAAGCAGCTCGACGCCATCACCGAGAAGCTTATCGTTGCCATGAAGGAAAAGGGCATCAGCGGCAAGAAGAAGGGCTACAAGGTTCGCCGCAAGAAGCATCGTCGCTAAAGGTTGCGGGATTTCAACGATTCCCACATCAAATAGGTACCTCTCACAGCAAGCCGCGCTACACTGGATGCATCGTAGATGCATGCGGGAGCGTGGCTTCCCTTGTTCAAGGAAGAAAGGATGCACCAATGGCAGACCGTGTTGTTGAAAGCTCTGACGATCAGGTTCCCGAAATTCCCGAAGTACTGGAAAAGGTGTTGTTGTTCTCGCTTGACGAAGCGAAGGAAAAGTTGACGCAAAGCAACGAAGTGGTTCCCTTCACGTCGCTGGTGGTGAAGGACAACCTGTTCATTGAAAGCCACCCCGGCGAAACCGTTGACGCTTGCTTTGCGACGGCGCAGCATACGGTGCAGCACGCGCAGGGCGCGCAGGCGTATTCGTTCTGCTACGACGGTTACGTCGAAATCGACGAAGGCACGAAAGACGCGTTGGTAGCCGAAGGCGGTGTCCCTGGTGCTGACCAAGGCTTTGCGGTTGGGTACCTTTACGAGCAGAATGAAGACGGTAGCATCACGTTTGAGGAGGAGCCTGCCTACATCGGCCACGCCCCGAACTTCATGATTGCCCTGAAGGCCCCTGGTGAGTACTCGGACGACGAGATCGACGAGAAGTACACCGCCGAGGAAGAAGCCGAAGGGGAAGACGAGGCTGAGGAATAGCACGTTTCTCGGCTAAAGCCGCATTGCGTATGGGAAGGCTGTAGCCGTTAAGATATCTGCAAGGTTTTGCGCGCATCGGCGCAACATGCGCATACAAACAAACGAGGTTCGTCGGCAAGGTCTCGACGAACCTCGTTCGCTATATTGGCAAAAGGTCTGCAAGGTTCGTGTGCCATCATGGCAGCTGCGGTCGGGATGCGCTACTACGTTTGCAGGTGCTGAACAGGCGATATGTGATGAAAAGATGCAGATGCGCTCGTAATGGATGTTTGTCTGGAACAGGAAGCGGCCTTTTGCTAATATAGACGGGCTAATTCCTGCCCCGGTGTATGCCTTCACCAGCCCGGGGCCGTAAAGTCCAAAGGAGGTGAGCTGATGAAGGCTTACGAACTGCTGTTTTTTGTCGCTCCGTCTACCGACGAGGAAACCCGCGCAAATACGCTGAACCGTATCCAGGGCGTGATCACTGCTGCCCAGGGTACCGTTGACAACGTCGACGAGTGGGGCAAGCGTAAACTCGCTTACGAGATCAATGGTCTGACCGATGGTGTCTACACCCTCATCGATTTCCACGCTGATCCCGCCGAGGTTGCAGAACTCGATCGCGTGCTTCGCATCACTGATGCTGTTGTTCGCCACATGATCGTGAAGCGCACCGACCGCGATTAGGATTTGACGTAGGGGCCTTCTCGTCATAGGCCCCAGCATGAGAAGAGGTAGATTCACATGAGCATCAACCGAGTAATGATCAGCGGAAATCTTACGCGCGACGCAGAGCTTCGCTCAACGCAATCCGGTATGGCAATACTGGGCTTTGGCGTGGCGGTCAACGACCGTCGCAAGAACCCCCAGACCGGCGATTGGGAGGATTACCCGAACTTCGTCGATTGCACCATGTTCGGAACCCGCGGGGAAAAGCTTCAGCAGTACCTCACGAAGGGCACGAAAGTGGCCATCGAAGGCAAGCTTCGTTACAGCTCCTGGGAGCGTGACGGTCAGCGCCGCAGCAAGCTTGAAGTGATCGTTGACGAGTTGGAGTTCATGTCGAGCCGCAACAGCGCGAACCAGGGCTACGACAACGGCATGTCCGCTGGCTACGCCCCGCAGCCTCAGCCTATGATGGCTGCTCAGCCTGCTCCGGCACCGATTATGAATGCCTCTGCTTCGGTTTACGACGAAGATATCCCGTTTTAAGCGAAAGAGGTTTACGAAATGTCCGATTACGCGAAGCAGCCTCGTCGCAAGTACTGCCAGTTCTGCAAAGAGGACGCGGAGTACATCGACTACAAAGATACTCAGATGCTGCGCAAGTATGTTACCGACCGCGGGAAGATCAAGCCGCGCCGCGTGACGGGTGCCTGCACCCAGCACCAGCGTGACATCGCGAACGCCGTGAAGCGCGCTCGCGAGATGGCTCTGATGCCCTACGCGGTTCCCGCCATCAGCGGCCGCGGCGACCGCCGCAATCGCTAGGCGCAAGGAGGAACCATGAAAGTCATCCTGCTCCAAGAGCTTAAGGGCAAGGGCGGCGAAGGCGACGTCGTGGACGTGGCCCCCGGTTTTGCCAACAACTACCTGATGCCGCAGGGCATCGCCATCCTGGCTACGAAGGGCAACCTGAAGCAGCTGGAGATGCGCAAGAAGAACATCGCTAAGCGCGAAGAGGCTCGCCTGGCCGACGCTGCCAAGCTGCAGGCTGCGCTTGACGGTGCTTCCGTGAAGGTTGACGCGAAGGTCGGCGAAGAGGGCCAGCTGTTCGGCTCCGTTACCGCCGCTCAGATCGCCGAGGCCATCAAGGAGTCCCTGGGCGTCGAGATCGACCGTCGTCGCATTGAGGCTGGCAAGGCCATCAAGACGGCTGGTCAGCACGAGGTTGTCATCTCCATCTACCGTGACATCAAGGCCACGGTGACCCTGCTCGTCGGCATCGACGAGGTTGAGGCTGAGGAAGAGGCCGAAGAGGCTGCTCCCGAGGCTGAGGAAGTCGCAACGGAAGAGGCTGCTGAATAACGCAGCGTCTTTTTTGAAGACTTTTGCATCCCCGCATCGTTTCGGTGCGGGGATTTTTTTCGCCCATGGTGCGGGTCTGCTTGTGATGACGTGAGGCGGCGCGGCGTGGGTGGTGTGGGGCGCGCGCATGCCGCTAGGCTGGGTTGACACCATCGAATAACGGGTCAACAGCTGTTCGTTACCTTCGCCTTGATGCTGTATTGCTGCTTGGTGGTTTCGTCTTGCCAAAGGTTGCATCTTGCGCGAGCGTAGAGCACGCCATGCACCGTAAAGGGGCGATGGAAAATCGGCGCGCGGTGTAGGCTGCGGTAAAATAGCCGAAGCAAAGAAAGGATGACACATGCCCGTTGACGTTCCCTACAATCCCGATTTCGCGCCTGAGGTTGCCGGTACGCAGCCAAACCGAAAAGTGGAGCCTCAGAACATTGAAGCTGAGAAATCGGTGTTGGCAGCGTGCATGTTGACCCCTGCGGCCATTGAGGACGTGGCGGCGAAGCTGGTCCCCGAGAACTTCTACCGCGCTTCCCATCAGCGCATTTTCGAGTCGATGGTGGACCTGTACGTGCGCCATATCCCCATCGATCAGATCTCGGTGGCAGACAACCTCAATGCTGCCGGCCAGCTTGAAGCTGTGGGTGGCAGGTCGTACCTGCTTGAGCTTTCCTCGAACACGTTCGCTCTGACGAACTGGCAAAACCACGTTGAAATCGTTAAGCGCACCGCTATTTTGCGCGACCTTATCCGAGCGTCCGAGGAAATCAAGGCCATGGCCTACGATGCTCCCGACGATTTAGGCGTGGTGGTGGAGTCGGCGGAGAAAACGCTGTTCCGCGTTACCGAGCAGCGCGTTTCGTCGGCGTTCACGGGCATCGACACGTTGCTGGTCGACGCCTTCGAAGAATTGCAGGAAATGGCGGCGCAGGAGAACAAGATTTCCGGCGTGGCATCTGGTTTCAAAGACGTTGATGACCTGTTTCACGGTTTCCGCGGCGGCGACCTGGTTATTCTTGCGGCGCGTCCTGGTGTCGGCAAGACGGCGTTCGCGTTGAACCTTGCAACCAGCGCAGCGAAGCTGGGCGCAACCGTGGCGTTCCTGTCGCTGGAAATGAGCGCCTCTCAGCTGGTACAACGTGTTTTGGCCTCGGAAGCGCGCGTCAGCTTGTCGAAGCTGCGCGCAGGTCAGGTGCAAGACGCCGACTGGGCGGCCATCATCGAGGCTTCGAGTAACCTTTCGAAGTTGAAAATCGAGTTCGACGACACGCCGGCGCTTTCCATCTTGGAGCTGCGCGCAAAGGCCCGCCGCGAACTGCGCGACGCGGAAAAAGGCCTCATCATCGTTGACTACTTGCAGCTTATGCAGCCTCCGCAGGCTCGCCGCGACGGCAACCGCGCCGTTGAGGTCGCAGAAATCTCGCGTGGCTTGAAGGTGCTTGCCAAGGAGATGGACATGCCCGTTATTGCTCTGTCGCAGCTGTCCCGTGCCGTTGAGATGCGCGGCAAGAAGCGCCCCATGCTTTCCGACCTGCGTGAATCCGGCGCTATCGAGCAAGACGCCGACATCGTTATGTTCATCGACCGAAGCATGGACGAGATGGAGGCTGAAAGCGAAGATCGCCCCGACCTGGGAACGGCCGAGCTGATCGTGGCGAAGCACCGCAACGGCCCCACGCGCGACATCACGCTGGCGTTCAACGCCGAGTACACGCGCTTCATGGACTTCGTTGACGATTCTCGCGTGCCCGGGTATATGTAAGAAGCAACGCAAAAGATAGGAGCCGTGCCTGCTGCATGACGAAGAGCCTGACATTCCTTCATTCCGCCGACCTTCACCTTGGCGCGCCTTTTCGCGGGCTTGCGCAGGTTTCCGAGTTGTGGGCCGCGCGGCTGATTCAGGCTATCGCCGAATCGTTCGACCGTATGATCGATGCGGCGGTGAAGCGGCAGGTGGACTTTGTGGTGATTGCGGGCGACATCTTCGATGCTTCGCGCGCGTCGTATGGCGACTACCTGCACTTTTTCGAGGGAATGCGCACGCTTGGCGCCGCGGGCATTCCCGTGTACATGATCACGGGCAACCACGATCCGTTCACGTCGTGGCAGCAAAGTATGTTCGCGCTGCCGGACAACGTGCGCATGCTTGCGGCCGACCACCCCGGGTTCGAGCTGTTCGAGAAAGACGGCCAGCCTGCGTGCATCATCGCGGGGCGCGGCTACTATAACCAAACGTGGCCCATGGACGAGTGCATCGCCGATGGCCTGACGCGCCAAGCGGCCATCCAGGCGCTTTCGCCTGCTCGTCCGCGTGTGGCCGAGGCACCGTTTTCCATCGGCGTTCTGCACACGGGGCTGAACCTTGACCCCATCAAGGCGCCGGTGAACCCTTCGGTGCTTATGAACGCCGGCATGGATTACTGGGCGTGCGGGCATATTCATATGCGTTACCTCTATCCCAGCAAGGAAAATCCGCGCATAGCGTTCTCGGGGTGCATCCAGGGGCGCGACATCAAGGAGACGGGCACGCGCGGTGTGATGGCCGTGACGCTTGCGGAAGGCGCCGCGCCGCAGCTGGAATATATCCCCACGGCAAGCGTGGTGTGGCAGCGCCTTGACGTGAACGTCGAGGAATGCGCAACGTTGCCCGAGGTGGGCGACAAGATTATGCGCGAGCAGTTCCGCGCCAACGGCAAAGCGCATTGCGAGGAGATGATCTCCCGCATCACGCTGGTGGGCAAAACGAAGCTGCACGAGGTGCTGAGCCGTCCGGACGTCATCGAGGACTTGCGCAAGCACGTGAATGACTCGTACTCGTCGTTTTTCTGCGACACGCTGGTGGACGCGACGGTCGAACCGCGCGATGAGCAGGCGCTTCGCTCTGAAGGGCTGTTCCCGGCGGTGTTGATGCGCGTGGCCGACGATCAAATCGAGAACAAGGAAGATGCAGTGGCGTTTTTGCAGGCCGAGTTCATCGACCGCAACCTGCAGATGCCCGCTGCGTGCGCTGGTAAAGTGGACAAGCTGACGAAAGAGGCCGAGAATTTGGTGCTTGACCTGCTGTCTTGGGGTGACGACCAATGAGCGGCAAGTATTTGAAGCATGCGAAAATCGATGTGTTCGGCGCGTTCTCGAACCGCGTGGTGGGGCCATTCGGGCCGCATCTGAATGTGGTGTTCGGTCAAAACGAGGCGGGCAAAACCACGTTGTCGCAGTTTGTGGGCGGCGTGCTGTTCGGTTGGGAAGAGGCGCGCGGCCTGCGCAACACGTACAAGCCGGCAAACGCGGAGCGCTCAGGCACGCTGGTGTTCGCCGATGAACAAACGGGCGAAACGGCGCAGGTCACGCGCGTGCGCAACGCCGATGGGCTACAGGGGGACGTTTCCGTGGCGGCCGACATCGACCGCGAAACGTATCGCACCATGTTCAGCCTTTCAAGCGATGAGCTGCGCCGCTTGAAGAACACGTCCGATGTGGCGGCGAAGCTGCTGACGGCGGGTTCGGGCACGGGCGCGTCGCCGGCGCATGCGCTGGCGGAGCTGCAGCAGCGTTTGGCCTCGTTCACGTCGCGTGCCCAGGCGGCGGAAAACTCTCTGGTGAACATCGAGCGCGAGCAGAATGCTGTTCGCGAGCAGATTGCGCAGGAGACGGAGCGCGTCGAGAAGCTCAAGCGCGAAAGCGAAGAGTTCGCCGAGCTTGCCCCTCAGCGCGAGGACCTGCTGACGAAAATCAGCGAGCTGAACGCATCAATCGAGATGCTGACGGCAAACCGCAAGACGCTTGAGAAGCTGGAAGCTGAAACGGGCGATCTGCAGGCGAAGATTGCGGATCTGCGCGAGCAGGAAGACGACCTGCGTCGCGAGCACCGTTCGGCCCAGAAAGAGCACGCGGTGCAGCTTGCGGGCATCACGGCCACCGAAGAGCGGCACCTGCGCGACCGCATCGAGGTGCTGGCGGCCGAAAACGCCAAGTTCGAACACGCCGTTGACCTGGCACGCGACAATTTCGCCACCTCGAAGGCGTCGTATGAGGCGCTGCTTGAGGCCGATGACGAGCAGGCAATTGCCCAGGCGGCGCGTCGGCAGCAATACGTGCAGGTAGCGCTGTCCATCGCGCTGCCGGTGGCGTTCATGTCCGCGGGCATTCCTCTGTTCATGCACGGCCGCGAAATCACCAGCCTGTCGTTCACGGCGCTGGGCTTCTGCCTGGTGTTGGTGGCGGTCATTCTGGCGGCGGCTTCCCTGGCGCTGCTGTTCAAGCCGAACAAGAAGGCCGAAGCGGCAGATGCGCGCGTGCAAGATGCGCGCTGGGTGATGTTGCAGGACAAGAAAAAGCTTGAAACTTGTTGCGCTGAGCAGGAGCAACACCGTGTGCGCGTGGAAAACGAGCTGGCGGAGATGGGCCTTTCGGAAGCGAAAGACTCGCTGCGCCACGCGCGCACGCTTCTGGACGAGGCGCACGACATGCGCGCCAACAACGCGCTGTACCTGCAGCGCCGGCAAGCGCTGGTGTCGCGACGCACGGCGCTTGAGGAAACGCTGGATGCGTCCACAAACACCCGCAACGCGCTGTACGGGGACATGGGTTTCCGCCCCGAGCGCGGCACCATCGAGGCCGTGGACGCGTTCGTCGCGCGCAAAACGCGGCAGCGCGAGGGCTTAATGGAAAACAGCGAGCATCTGAACAGGCGTTATGGCGAGCTTAGCCAAATTCTGGCGTACGGCAGATCGGAGCGCGCGTTCGACGAGCTCAAGCTGCGCTACCAAGAGCTGCAAACGCGCCGCGATCGGAGCGCCATGGAATTCGCCAAGCTGCTGCTTGCGCGCCGCATGCTGGAAACAGCCATCGCGGCATGGGAGAGCAAAAGCCAGCCCGAGGTGTATGCGCGCGCCAGCAAGCTGCTTGCCGACATGACCGACGGCAAATGGACAAGCGTCTCCATGAGCAGGGAAGGCCGCCTGCAGGTTTCCAACGACATGCTGACCACGCGCGAACCGGTGCACCTTTCGCTGGGTACGTGCCAGCAGCTGTACCTGGCGCTGCGCATCGCGTTGCTTATCACGGCCGACAACGTGGGGCGCAACATCCCCATCATCGCCGACGACATTCTGGTGAATTTCGACTCCAAGCGCCGCGTGGCCGCCGCTCGCGCGCTGGCGGAGCTGGCCTGTCATCGCCAGGTGATCATGTTGACGTGCCATGAAGAAATCGTCGATACGATGCGCCTGGCCGATTCGTCGTTGAATGAAGTGGTTCTGTAGTAAACTGTGAGGGTTGCGACACAGTAACTGAAAGGATGCGCACACATGCCGAACACCGTTCTGGTTGGCGCCCAGTGGGGCGACGAAGGTAAAGGCAAGATTACCGATCTTATCGCAAGCAAATACGACTACGTCGTTCGTTATCAGGGCGGCAACAACGCCGGCCACACCGTGATTCACGGCGACAAGAAGCTGGCGCTGCACCTGATGCCGTCCGGCGTCATGTACGAGAACGCCATCCCGGTCATCGGCAACGGCGTTGTGGTCGACCCCGGCGTGCTGGTCAAGGAAATGGCCATGTTGGAAGCCGAGGGCATCTCCTGCAAGAACCTCAAGATCAGCTGCGACGCGCATGTGATCATGCCGTACCACAAAGACCTTGACGGCGCGGACGAGAAAAGCCTGGGCGAGCACAAAATCGGCACCACGAAGCGCGGCATCGGCCCGTGCTACCAGGACAAGGTTGCCCGCAAAGGCATCCGCATCCAAGACCTTATGGACGAGAAGATTTTCCGCCTGAAGGTTGAAACGGCGCTGGTGCAGAAAAACGCCATCCTCGAGAAGATCTATGGCCTGCACACCTACACGGTGGAGGAGATTTGCGAAGAGTACCTGCCGTACGCCCGCATCCTCAAGCAATACATGGCCGAAACCAGCCAGATGCTCAACGACGCCGTGCGCGCCGGCAAGTCCATCCTGTTCGAGGGCGCGCAAGGCACGCTGCTCGACATCGACCATGGCACGTACCCCTACGTCACGTCCTCTTCGTGCTGCGCCGGCGGCGCAGCCACGGGTTCGGGCGTGGGCCCGGTCAACATCGACCGCGTGCTGGGCATTCAGAAGGCCTACATCACGCGCGTCGGCGGCGGTCCTTTCCCTACCGAGCTCAAGTACGCTGAAGACGGTGGCGAAGGCATCGAGGCCGAAGAGGGCGAAACACTGTGCCAGGTGGGCCACGAATACGGCGTGACCACCGGCCGCAAGCGCCGTTGTGGCTGGTTCGACGCGGTCATCGCGCGCTATGCGGCTGACGTGAACGGCCTGACGGACGTGGCGCTCACGAAGCTCGACGTGCTTTCCGCGTTCGATACCATCAAGGTGTGCGTTGCCTATGAGTGCAACGGCGAGCGCTACGATTATTTCCCCATGCAGCAAAGCGTGCTGTTCCACGCCAAGCCCATCTACGAGGAGCTGCCGGGCTGGAAGGGCGAGGACATCACCGGGTGCCGCACGTTCGACGAGCTGCCGGAAAACGCCAAGTCCTACGTGGAATACCTCGAGCGCACCATTGGCGTGCCGATCAGCATCGTGGCCGTTGGCCCCGATCGCGACCAAACCATCATGCGCGGCTGGCAGGGCTAAACCTTGCTTGTCGGCATCAGCGTGAAATAGAAGTGCATTATCGTGCGGGGCTGCTAAGCTGCAGGCCCGCACGCGCGTATTACCTCGGAAAACGACATTCGGACACTTGGGAGGTTGTCATTCATGAACATCCTGGTCTTGGGCGGCGGCGGTCGCGAGCATGCCATCACATGGGCGTTGGCTAAATCTGCGCGCACTGACGAGCTTTTCGTTGCTCCCGGCAACGGCGGCACGTCCGACATCGCGCAAAACGTTGCGGGCTTGAATGCCGAAGATGGCGAAGCGGTGCTGGCCTTTGTGCAGCAGCACTCCATCGACCTGGTGGTCATCGGCCCGGAAGCCCCGCTGGTTGCCGGCGTGGCCGACGTGCTGCGCGCGGCTGGCGTGGCCGTGTTCGGCCCCGACGCGCAGGGTGCGCAGCTTGAGGGTAGCAAAACCTACAGCAAGGAATTCATGGAGGCCAACGGCATCCCCACGGCGCGCTACGGCAGCTTCACCGAGCTTGAGCCGGCGCTGGCCTACGTGCGCGAGCTGGGTGCCCCCGTTGTGGTGAAGGCCGACGGCCTGGCCGCTGGCAAGGGCGTTGTGGTTGCGCAAACCATCGAAGAGGCCGAAGAAGCCGTTCGCAGCTGCTTCGACGGTGCGTTCGGCGACGCAGGCTCGAAGGTGCTGGTGGAGGAGTGCCTGACCGGCCCCGAGTGCTCGCTTCTGGCGTTCGTTTCCGGCGGCAAGGCGCATTGCATGGCAACGGCGCAGGACCACAAGCGCGCTTTCGATGGCGACAAGGGTCCGAACACCGGCGGCATGGGCGTGTACTCGCCGGTGCCGATTGTGACGCCCGAAGAGCTTGAGGCCATGCAGCAGGTCATGCAGACGGCCGCGGCTGCAACGGCCCGCGCGCCGTTTGAGCACGACTACCGCGGCGTGCTGTACGGCGGCTTCATGCTGACGCCCGAAGGCCCGAAGGTGCTTGAGTACAACGCCCGCTTCGGCGATCCGGAAACGCAGGTGGTGCTGCCGCGTTTGCAGAACGATCTGGTGGACGTGATGATGGCCGTGGCCGAAGGCCGTCCCGACGACATCGACCTGACGTGGGACGACCAATGGGCCGTGTGCGTGGTACTTGCTTCGGCGGGCTACCCGGGCAAGTACGAGAAGGGCAAGGTCATCCTCGGCGTCGAGGACGCCGAGGCCATGGACGGCGTGACGGTGTTCCATGCCGGCACCGCCCGCAACGCCGATGGCGAGCTGGTTACGGCCGGCGGGCGCGTGTTGAACGTGGTTGCGCTTGGCAAGACGTTCGACGAGGCGCGCGAAAAGGCCTACGAGGCTTGCGACGTCATCAATTTCGAGGGCAAGCAGCTTCGCACCGACATCGGTGCGAAGGCGGCCGCCGGTCGCGGTGCCTGGGCGTAAACGGCACGCTTGGCGCGTCTGTCCGCGCGGCGCGCTTGGACGGTGAAGAACTCGAGCTGACTGCTTGAAGGCTTCGTCAAGATTATATGAGACTTAAACGGTAGGATATAATTCCTACCGTTTACTTATGACGAGAGAAGGAGCACGCGAAACATGCTGTCCGAGCGTTTGCTTACCACGGTGGTTCGCCAGTGCACGAACCAATACCTGAAACTGAAACCGACCGATGAAGTGACGATGCCGGCTCCCGTGCCTGGTCAGCGCTATATGCTGTACATGCACGTGCCGTTTTGCGAGCGCTTGTGCCCGTATTGCAGCTTCAACCGCTTCCCGTTCTCCGAGGAGCGCGCACGCCCGTACTTCGAGAACATGCGCAAGGAAATGCGCATGCTGAAGGACTTGGGCTACGACTTCGACAGCGTCTACATTGGCGGCGGCACGCCCACCATCATGATCGATGAACTGTGCGACACCATCGATCAGGCGCGTGAGCTGTTCAGCATCAAGGAAGTTTCCAGCGAAACGAACCCGAACCATCTGATTCCCCGCTACCTTGACAAGCTGCAGGGGCGCGTGCAGCGCCTGTCCGTTGGCGTTCAAAGCTTCGACGACGACCTGCTCAAGCAGATGGACCGCTACGACAAGTATGGCAGCGGCCAGGAGATTATCGCGCGCATTCAGGACGCCAGCCCGTACTTCACGTCCATGAACGCGGACATGATCTTCAACTTCCCTGCGCAGACCGAGGATATCCTTATCAGCGACATCGAGCGCGTCATCGAAAGCGGTTGCACGCAGACGACGTTCTACCCGCTGATGGCGTCGCCGTCGGTTGAGCGCAGCCTGGCGCGCACCGTTGGCAAGGTGGATTACGCGCGCGAGCAGAAGTACTACGAGATTATTTGCGAACTTCTGACGGGCGGCCCGCTGCATTTGTTCGAGCACGGCAGCGCGTGGACGTTCAACAAGCGCAACACGTCGGCCGCAGGCGAGGACGCCATGATCGACGAGTACGTGGTGGACTACGAGGAGTATCCGGCCATCGGCAGCGGCGGCATCACGTATCTGGGCAGCAACCTGTACGTGAACACGTTTAGCGTGAAGGATTACAACAAGTGCATCGAGGCTGGTCACATGTCCATCATGGGCAAGACCACGTTCAGCAAGCGCGACCGCATGCGCTATCGCTTCATGATGCAGCTGTTCGGCCTGCGTCTGGACAAGCGCCAGTTCAAGAAGGATTTCGGCTGCTCGGTCGAGCGCGGTCTGCCTGCGGAGATGGCGTTCATGAAGGCGTCGGGGGCGTTCGCCACCGACAACGCCGACGAACTGACGCTTACACCGAAGGGCCGCTACCTGCTGGTGGTGATGATGCGCCAGTTCTTCATTGGCGTGAACAACCTGCGCGACCAGGCTCGTGCGGTGCTTCCCGGCGAAGAGAAGGAACTGCTGTTTGGCAGCGGCTGCGCCGAGTGCAAGTAGCGGTTTGCGGTTGCTGGGCGTTCTTCGGTTTTGTGCGTGAAGGCGACGAGCGCTGTGCAGCCGGAAACGGTGCGCTGCTCGTGCATAATCGGGATGTTATGGGCGTGCGGGAGGTTTGAGAAAAGATTTTTCTCAAACCGCTTGACGGACCGGGATGCTTCCCGTATTATACTAACTCGCGTTCGAAACGAACGACTTCTGGTCGGGTAGCTCAGTTGGTAGAGCAGGGGACTGAAAATCCCCGTGCCGAGGGTTCAAGTCCCCCTCCGACCACCATAAACACCGTAGGAGCCTTCGGGCTCCTACTTTTTTGCTGTTGAGGTTACCTCAGGGACGGACCTCGTAGCGTCGAGCGCAAGCTCGACCCATCCAAAAGCGCCGAAGGCGCATCACTAACTTATTGCACGCGCGTTTGGAAAGTAGTGGCGCGCCCTTTGGCGCTACATTAAAACGGCTGAGCTTTCGCTCAACCCCACGATTTGACGTATGCCAGGCACTTCGGCATTCCGTGCGTTCTCTCTTCCTACCCCTGCGGCTTTATTCGGCTTTCGTGCGGTTTCGTGTTGGCCTCTTCTTGCGCGCTACACTGCTTGTGGAAAGAATCGCGCGAAGGAAGGGTTGCACAATGTCTTGCGATCATAAGAATCCGGTTGTCGGCATCATCATGGGCTCGGAAAGCGACATGCCCAACATGGAGCCGTGCATGAAACAGCTCGACGAGTTCGGCGTTCCGTATGAGGTGAAGGTTGCCAGCGCGCACCGCAAGCCCGCCGAGGTGCACGAATGGGCGTCCACAGCGCATGAGCGCGGCATCAAGGTCATCATTGCCGCTGCCGGCAAGGCTGCGCATTTGGGTGGCGTGGTTGCGGCTTACACGCCCGATCCCGTTATCGCCGTGCCTATGAAAACCAGCGACCTGGGTGGCCTGGATTCGCTGCTTTCCATGGTGCAGATGCCCTCCGGCGTGCCGGTGGCCACCGTTGCCATCAACGGTGCCAAGAATGCGGCCATCCTGGCGGTGCAGATGCTGGGCACGGGTTGCGACGGCGCACGCCAGAAGATCATCGACATGAAGAAGGCTATGGCCGAGGCGTAACAGCGCGTTTTCGAGAAGGCGACGGGACGGTCCGTCGCCTTCTTTGCTGTTATGGGCGTCAATGGGCAAGGTGGGCTTCGGGCAAGCGAGAAAGAGGTCATCGGCGGATTCGCCAAAAGCCCTGGTTTCACTTGCGGCGAAGGCAGGCTGAAGCGAAAACCATCGGCAGATTGAAGATCCCCCTCGCAGCAAGGAAATCGATTCCAATCCTCATCTTGCTTCATCGACCTATTCAGCCCTTGCATCGAAAGCGCAGCTGAGGGGCGCTTTCGTTTTGCTATCATGGAGTGCATAGTCAGACGACAAAGCGGCTGTTTCACGTGAAACAGCCTTACGTTTTGCTTGAGAGAACACAGCTTTGAGGTGGGGAAGCGTATGACGAAACAATTGCTGATGGGCAACGAGGCATTCGCCCATGCCGCCTTGGAGGCGGGCGTCCGCGTGGTCGCCGGCTATCCGGGCACGCCGTCATCGGAGGTAATCGAAACAATCGCGAAGCTGCATGCGGACGGGTCCGCCCAGGGCGTGCACGTCGAGTGGTCAACGAACGAGAAAAGCGCGCTTGAGCTGCTGGCCGGCGCGGCGTATTGCGGCGCGCGTACGCTGTTCACGTGCAAGCAGGTGGGCCTGAACGTGGCAAGCGACGCGCTTATGAGCCTGAACTACGTGGGCGTCAAGGGCGGCACGGTGCTGTTCGTGGCAGACGATCCGGGCCCCATCTCGTCGCAAACCGAGCAGGACACGCGTCGCTTCGGCAACTTCTCGAAGGTGCCGGTACTCGATCCGGCCACGCCCGACCAGGGCTTCGCCATGATGCAGGCGGCGTTCGAACTTTCCGAGCAGTACAAAACGCCGGTCATCATGCGCCCCACCACGCGCGTTTGCCATGCGTCCACGTTCTTCGACGTTGCGGAAAGCACGCAAGCCAAGCCGGTGCCGGAAGAGGGCTTTCAGCGTGACTCGCGCTGGGTCATCTTCCCGAAGCGCGCCTTCGAAGGCCATGGCGAAATCAACGAGCGCCTGCGCAAGATTGCGGTGACGTACGCCGCCGACGAACGTTTCGCGCGCTTCAACCCCATGGACGAACGTCGCATCGCGGGCGAATCCACGCGTTTCGGCATTGCGGCCGGCGGCGTGTCGGCAGCGTATGCGCTTGAGGCGCTGCGCATCTTAGAGCAGCGCGCCGACGAGCGCGGCATCCATATGCCGGCCTACCGCTTCTGGCAGGTGGGCACGCCGTTCCCGTTCCCCGAGCGCACGTGTGAGAAGTTCGCGGCCGGGCTTTCGGACGTCATCGTGTTCGAAGAGCTTGACCACGTCATCGAAGACGAGCTGCTGGCGTACGCCGGCAAAACGCACGCGGCATATAACGTGCACGGCAAGTTGACGGGCGAGGCGCGCGACCGCGGCGAGAACGACGTCGACGACATCGTCGAGCGCTTGGCGAAGTTCCTGGGTGTTCCCGAGCTTGCACAGGTGGAATCGCCCGTAACGTACGAATCGGCCGAACCCGAGTTCCCGCTGCCCGTGCGCCCGCCGGTGCTGTGCCCGGGCTGCCCGCATCGCGGCAGCTTCTACGCGGTGAAGCGCGCGCTCGGCAAAACGCCGGCTGTGTACTGCGGCGACATCGGGTGCTACACGCTGGGCAACGCCATGCCGCTTGACGCGGTGGACACGTGCCTTTGCATGGGCGCCGGCGTGACCATGGCGCAGGGCTTTTCGGTGGCCGACCCCGGCAAGAAGGCGCTGGCGTTCATCGGCGACTCCACGTTCTTCGCCAGCGGCATGACCGGTGTGGCCAACGCGGTGTACAACGGCCACGACTTCACGCTGTGCGTGCTTGACAACGCTACCACGGCCATGACGGGCAGCCAGCCGCATCCGGGCACGGGCGTGACGCTGATGGGCCCGAAGCGCAAGCCCATCTCCATTGAGCGCGTGCTTGAGGCGCTTGGCATGGAGTGTATCGTGCACGCAAACCCGCTTGACCTGCAACAATCCATCGATGCGGCGAAGAAAGCCATCGATTTCGAGGGTCCATCGGCCATTCTGTTCGAAAGCCCGTGCGTGCAGCTGTTCAAGCCCGAAGTCCCCGTGGTGCTTGACGCGCAGCGCTGCACCGGCTGCAAGAAGTGCATCACCGAGATCGGCTGCCCGGGCATCGGATTCGATGCCGACGCGCGCGGCCCGAAAAGCGGCCAGCGCGGCCAGGCGTTCATCGACCCCAGCCAGTGCAACGGTTGCGGGCTGTGCACGCAGGTGTGCCCGTTCGATTGCATTCAGGTTGCGAAGAGGGAAGGGGCCGACAATGCTTAACGTTTTACTTGCAGGCGTAGGCGGGCAGGGCACCGTTTTGGCGGCGAAGTTGTTGGCCCAGGCGGCGCTTGAAAAGGGCTGGCAGGTGCGCACGGCCGAAACCATCGGCATGGCGCAGCGCGGCGGCAACGTGGTGTCGCACGTGCGCATCGGCGACAAGGGCGAAACGGTGCACGCATCGCTGGTAAGCCGCGGCATGGCCGACCTGGTCATCGCGTTCGAGCCGGCCGAGGCTGCGCGCGTGCTTCCGTACTTGGCGCCGGCGGGCACGCTGGTCACGGCAACCACGGCGGTGCAGCCCGTCACGGCGGCGCTGTCCACCGACCCGTACCGTGCAATCGACGTGGTGGCGAACATCCAGCGCGCGCTTGAGGGCACGAAGGCAACGTTCATTCCCGTGGACGACCAGGCGCTGGTGGAGGCCGCGGGAAGCCGCAAGGTGCTGAACAACCTGCTTCTGGCGAAAGCCCTGCAAACGGGTTGCATTCCTATCAGCTTGGTTGACCTGCGCAGCGCCATCGCCGCGTGCGTGAAGCCGAAGCTGGTGGACATGAATCTGCGTGCCGTGGATATTGCTGTGGCGGAGTAGCTGACAGGCTATTGCGGGCGATTGCTAGTTGAGAAACGTGGCGCGCGGTTTGCGCGCGATGGCGGTCTCGCGTATGAAACATTGCGACTTGCCGCTGCGTGCGCGTTAACGAGGGTTGCCATGCGTGCGGTTCGCCGCCGACGCAGTGTCTTCGCAAAACTGTGGCGCGCATCGTGAGCGCACCATCTCTCGAGTATGCAAAACTTTTCACCGATGGGGCCTATTTCGGCCCCGTCTTCGCTATTTGGGGATTGAGCGCTCTGCAGTTTGCCCTACAATGGCGATATGACTTTCGCAGCCGACATATCTTCCCGCATAGCCGCGCGCACCGCGTTGGCTGGTCGATGGCTTTAGCTTCAAGACCTGCAAGGCTTGGGGCTTGGATGTTCACGCTTGCCCTTCGCTTACGGGCTTGAAGCGCCTTTCGCACTTTTCCTGCTATTCAATCGAATCATTCGTCACCTACCAAGGGAGATTACTATGGATATGAAGCCGGAGCAGCTTGAGCTCATCAAGAACCAGTTCAAAACGCTGAAGGACCGCTCGCCGTTCTACGCGCGGAAATTCAAGGGAATCGACCTGTCCGACGTGCAGACGCAGGAAGATTTCGAGAAGCTGCCGTTTTCGGAAAAGGCCGACCTGCGCGAGGCGTATCCGCTGGGACTGCAGGCCGTTCCCGACGAAGAGGTTGTGCGCATCCACAGCTCGTCGGGCACTACGGGCACGCCGGTTATCATCCCGTACACGCAGCAGGACGTCATCGACTGGGCAACCATTTTCGCGCGCTGCTACGAAACGGCGGGCATCACGAACAAGGACCGTATCCAGATCACTCCGGGCTATGGCCTGTGGACTGCCGGCATCGGCTTTCAGCTGGGCTGCGAGCGTTTGGGCGCCATGGCCATCCCCATGGGCCCCGGCAACACGGAAAAGCAGCTAAAGATGATGCAGGACCTGCACACCACCGTTATCACCGGCACTAGCAGCTATGCGCTGCTGCTGGCCGAGGAAATCAGCAAGCGCGGCCTGCGCGATAAGCTTGACCTGCGCAAAGGCGTGATCGGCTCCGAGCGTTGGGGGGACAAGATGCGCAACCGCATCGCCAACGAGATGGGCATCGAAATCTTCGACATCTATGGTTTGACCGAGATATATGGCCCGGGTATCGGCATTTCGTGCAACGAGCACCACGGCATGCACATCTGGGAAGACTACGTGTACTGCGAGATCGTCGACCCGAAGACGGGCGAGCCGCTGCCCGACGGCGAAGTGGGCGAGCTGGTGCTGACCACGCTGCGCAAGCAGGGCGCGCCGCTTATCCGCTACCGCACGCACGACCTGACGCGCATCATCCCGGGCGACTGCAAGTGTGCGTACGGCTGCCACCACCCGCGCATCGACATCCTGACAGGCCGCACCGACGACATGGTGAAGGTGAAGGGCTGCAACATGTTCCCGGCGCAGATAGAGGAAGTCATTCAGTTTACCGACGGCGCTTCGTCGGAGTATCAGGTGATGATCGAGGCCGTGAACGGGCACGATGTGCTGACCGTGCTGTTCGAGACGCCGCTTGAGGGCGAAGAGCTCGAGCGCTGCGAGGCGCAGCTGGCCGCCATCTTCAAGGCGAAGATCGGCTGCACGCCCGAGGCAAAGGGCGTTCCCATGGGCGAACTTCCGCGCAGCGAAAAGAAAACGAAGCGCATCTTCGACAGCCGCTACTAGGGGCGCAGGGCGAGGTTGAAATTCGACCGAAGCGTGGGAACGCGGCCGGAAATCGATATGCGACCGAAGTGTGGGAATGTGGCCTGAAATCGATATGCGAGCGAAATCGTAGGGACGAGCGAAAGCTCGTCCCTTTTTAGTCAGCGCCCAAAGGACGCGTCACCAAATTTTACTCATGGGGAAATTGGTGGCGCGCCATTGGCGCTTTCTATTTGGGGTCGAGCTTGCGCTCGACGCTACGTATTCTTCTTGATAGGCTTTGTTGCTCGCACCGGCATGCCCGAATGGGACAAAGGGACTGTCCCTTTGTCCCATTCGGGCGCATGAAGGCATAAAAAGGCCGACCCGCCATAGGTGAGGGGACGCGGGTCGGCAAGGAGGAGGAGGGGTGGTCGGCAGCCGATAGCCGCGCGACCGATGTAGTGTTGTTGTTCACGATGTCGCGATAAGGGGAAAACGCGGCACCGACGCTACACCATACCAACGTCAGGAATGCCGGTGGCGACTGTGTAAAAGGGGATGACATGTCGCTCACCGAAGGGGATTGCTCTCCCGACACCAAGTATTTTACTGGTTACGATTCCCTTCGAAAAGAAACATATTTGCGAATCTGTGTAAATATGTGCGAAACCTATAGGACAATTGTTGCGCCTATAATGAAAGTATGCAATGAAATACGGGTAATATTCTAAAACTGAGAATCAAAATATGAGGATAATCTCCGCAACCATTGAAGAAATTGTGAACGCTTAACCAAAATAGTGTGGTAGAGTATGCGCCATGAACATCGCCCAGGGACATACCGCTGCATCTTCTCGCTGCCGTCTGCAGCTGCAGCTTGCCGCGCTCATGCGCTTCACCGCGCTTGCGAACGCAGATGTCCAGGCAATGTATCTTGCGAGGATAAAGGCCGGTGAATTCGGGTCAATGGAGCCTTGCTTCTACACCTACTATTCCTATCGATATATCTAGCACACGGGATTTGCTGCCGTGCGTTAGCTCTTCGGTGCTTTCGTTTGGCGAAACTCGGGCAAATCGCGTGTGCGCCTTTGCGCTTTGGCGCGTGCTTCTTGCGTGTCAAAGCTCCTCGACGCAGCGAACCAATTGATTTCACGCCAGCTTGACCTGGTGAAATGCGCAGTGTCGGGTCATTTGTACCTCGATAGACCTCGATAAAGGAATAGACTAATGGTTGCAAAAATCTGCATGGTTTTGATTTTCATCGGCGTGGCAGTCGGCGTAGGGTTGTACTGTAGACGTACAACGTCAAGCGTCGATGGCTTCGTGCTGGGCGGCCGCAACGTCGGCCCCTGGATGAGCGCGTTCGCATACGGCACTAGCTACTTCTCTGCTGTGGTGTTCGTCGGCTACGCTGGCCAGTTCGGCTGGAAATACGGCATCGCCGCCGTGTGGGCCGGCATCGGCAATGCTATTCTGGGCAGCTTGCTGGCCTGGTGGGTGCTTGGCCCGCGCACGCGCGAGATGACGCACCGCTTGGGTGCCACCACCATGCCCGAGTTCTTCGGCAAGCGCTTCAAGTCGAAGGGCCTGCGCATTGCCAGCGCGGCCATCATCTTCGTGTTCCTGATCCCCTACACCGCCAGCGTGTACAACGGCCTGTCGCGCCTATTCGGCATGGCATTTGGCCTGCCGTACGAGGTATGCGTCATCGGCATGGCCGTTATCACCTGCCTGTACGTGGTGCTTGGCGGCTACATGGCCACGGTCATGAACGACTTTCTGCAGGGCATCGTCATGCTGTTCGGCATTGTGGCCGTTATCGCGGCGGTTATCCTGAACAACGGCGGCTTCAGCGAGGCCATCACCACGCTGTCTCAGATTCCTGCCGAGGGCTCGCAGATGGCCGGCCCGTTCGTCAGCATGTTCGGCCCTGACCTGTTCAACCTGCTTGGCGTGGTGGTGCTGACCAGCCTGGGCACGTGGGGTCTGCCGCAGATGGTGCAGAAGTTTTACGCCATCAAGTCTGGTCCGGCCGTGAAGCAGGGCGCTATCATCTCCACGTTGTTCGCGTTCGTGGTTGCTGGCGGCAGCTACTTCCTGGGCGGTTTCGGCCGCTTATACGCTGATCAGATCGAGATGGGTGCCAACGGCGCTCCGGTGTACGACTCCATCATCCCCACTATGCTGTCCACGCTGCCTGACCTGCTCATCGGCATCGTGATCGTGCTGGTGCTTTCGGCCAGCATGTCCACGCTGTCGTCGCTGGTGCTCACCTCGTCGTCCACGCTGACGCTTGACCTGCTGCAGGGCAACGTGGTGAAGGGCATGAGCGAGAAAAAGAAGCTCGGCTGGATGCGCGGTCTGATCGTGGTGTTCATCGTGGTTTCCGCCGCGCTGGCGCTGGTGCAGTACAATTCGTCCATCACGTTCATCGCGCAGCTCATGGGCATTTCCTGGGGCGCGCTTGCTGGCGCATTTTTGGGCCCGTTCCTGTGGGGCTTGTACTCCGGCCGCATCTCCAAGGCTGCCGTGTGGTGCAGCTTCATCGTGGGCGTATGCCTGACCAGCGGAAACATGGTGCTCACGCTTATGGGCACGCCGCTGATCGCCAGCCCCATCAACTGCGGCGCGCTGGCCATGCTGCTGTCGCTGGTTATCGTGCCGGTGGTCAGCCTGTTCACGAAGGCGGTGCCGTTCGAGGTGAATCCGCCCACGCCCGAAGGCGCCATCGACCGCGAATACCAGCAAGAACTGGCCGCCGAAAGCGAAGCGAAATAGCGCAAACGCTAGCTGAACATACCTAGGACAGGGAAGGGTGACTTGCCGCAAGTTCCCTTCTCGTGTTTTG
This sequence comes from Senegalimassilia faecalis, assembly GCF_004135645.1. Taxonomy (NCBI): domain Bacteria; kingdom Bacillati; phylum Actinomycetota; class Coriobacteriia; order Coriobacteriales; family Coriobacteriaceae; genus Senegalimassilia; species Senegalimassilia faecalis. The sequence goes on along the minus strand of NZ_SDPW01000001.1, from coordinate 988,235 downwards.
CGGGCTGAAGCGGCAGGTTGTTAGCAGCTGCGGGGGTCGAAGGAAGTTCGTGGCATAGATGTCTTCTAAAGCCGCCCACACGCTTGTACCGCGCCTTGAATGCGCTTCGGTCCATGGGGGAACTTGTGCGCGTTTGCCCTAAGCCCCTTGTTTCGCGTGTGACCCGTCTGCGGAATCGTCTGCGTGTGGGCGCTTGGCGTGGGTATACTGGTGCGCAACAAGTTCCTCGAGTTTAGGAAGGGAAAGGAAATGGAAGAGGCTTTCGAGCTTATCAGCACCGGCGCGTGGTCAATCGTGCCGCCGCTGCTGGCGCTGGCTCTGGCACTCATCACGAAGGAGGTGTACTCGTCGCTGACCATCGGCGTGTTCGTGGGCATGGTCATCTACCAGTTCACCCTCAACGGCGTGGGTGTCGACCCGCTGGTCACGGCGTTTACCGACGTGCCCAGCGCCATGGCCATGCAAATCGCCGACAACGGAGCGCTGCTGCTATTCCTTGCGCTGCTGGGCGCGCTGACCGTGGTCATCGCCACGGCGGGCGGCAGCCGCGCGTATGCGGAGTGGGTGTCCACCCATATCAAGAACGCGAAGATGGCCCAGGTGCTCACGGCGCTGCTTGGCATCATCATCTTCGTGGACGATTACTTCAACTGCCTGACGGTCGGCGCCGTTATGCGTCCCGTCACTGACAAATTCCGCGTCAGCCACGAAAAGCTGGCATGGATCATCGACTCCACGGCTGCCCCGGTGTGCATCATCGCGCCGGTGTCCTCGTGGGCCGTTGCGGTTGGCGGTTACCTGGGCGAAGACGGTTTCACCACGTTCGTACAATCTATTCCGTACAACTTCTACGCGCTGCTGACCATCTTCTTCGTGTTCTTCATGCTGATTTCGGGCAAGAACGATTACGGCCCGATGCGCGCGGCTGAGGAAGAGGCCCGCGGCGAAATCGTGCGTGAAGGCGGCGCGCTTGAAAAGATGGCCACCATGGGTCTGTCCGACAAGGCCGAGGCGAACCTTGACGACCATACGAACCTGGAGTCGGTGGTTACCGAGCAGTCCGACATCGAGATGTCCGCTGCGCCGGCCATGGAAGAGTACAAGGGCTTGAACATCTCCGAAAAGGGCAAGGTGCACGACCTGGTGGTGCCTATTCTGGTGCTCATCGTGTTCTCTATCCTGGGCATGCTGTACACGGGCGGCTTCTTCGAAGGCGTCGATTTCGCCACCGCGGTTGGCGAAGACCCGGTCAGCGGCCTGTGCATCGGCGCCACCGTGGCGCTGTGCGTTGCTGGCGCCATGTTCCTGCCGCGTGGCCTGACCACGCTGAGCGGCTTCGTGGAGAGCATCTCCGAAGGCGTGCGCTCCATGGTGGGCGCCATCATGATTTTGGTGCTGGCGTGGAGCTTGGGCGGCTGCTGCCGCTATATGCTGGGCACGGGCGAGTTCGTGAGCAATTTCCTGAACGGTTTGGGCGTTGGCCTGGGCATTCTGCCGTGCATTATCTTCCTGGTGGCGGGCTTCATCGGCTTTGCCATGGGCACCAGCTGGGGTACCATCGCGCTGATCCTGCCCATCGTGGTGGGCGTGTTCCCCGAGGGCGACCCTCTGTTCCTGGTGGCGGTTGGCGCAACGCTGGCCGGTGCTGTGTACGGCGACCACATCTCGCCGATTTCGGACACGACGATCCTGTCGTCGGCGGGCGCGAAGTGCAACCACCTGCGTCATGTGGCTACGCAGCTGCCGTATGCCACCACCGTCATGGTGGTGTGCTTCGTGTGCTACATCGTGGCTGGTTTCACGGCGAACCCGTGGATTTCCCTGGCGCTTGGCGTGGTGCTGACCGTTGTGGCCGTGCTGTGCCTGCATAAGTCCAGCTTCGGCGCGAAGAAATAGCGGCTGGCGAAAAGCCGGCAGAAGCTGACAGCCTGACGGAAAGCTGGCGAAAGCAAGCGGAATGAGAGGGTGCCTGCGGGCACCCTCTTTTTATGCGATGAGGAAGGAGTTGGCCGGTGGCGCTGCCTGGCTAAAAGACGCAGGGCTGCCTGGCCAAGAAGGATGTTGTCGCAGTATTGTCGCAGGTGGGACCGCAGTTGATGCGCGCCGCTTACAGGGGGGCAAACGTTACGCAATGCGAGCTCTTCAGAACGCTTTTGTTTGCAAATAATCCCGCAAGCGGGTGGCTTGCTGCTTGCTAGGCGCGGATGATGCGGGGGAGCGACAGGTCGTGCGGCTCGGTAGGGACGACGGGAATCTGTTGTTCGGCGAATGCCACGCCGGCAACAAGGCAATCGGGGCGTAGCTTCGGCAGGAATCGGTCGTAGTTGCCGCCGCCGTATCCTAGGCGCATAAGCGTGCTGTCGAACGCGACCATGGGAATAACCGCGATATCGAACAGGACCTCATCTATCTCGTGCCATCCCTGGGCATGCAAGTCGGCAAGCAGAAACGGCTGTGCCGGGTGGTCGAGAAATGCTGGACGCTCGTCGAAAATGCGCTTCTCGGACAGCTCGAAAAACACCATACGCGCCTTGGCGCTTTCCGTATCCTTCGCCATGCAAGGCAGGCAAACATGCCACCCGCGCGCGAATGCTTCGCGGAAGAACGGATGCACGTCAACTTCGCTGCGCATAGGCTCGTAGGCCGCAATGAACAGCCCGTTCCTTGAGATATTCGTCGATTCGTCAACATGGTGAAGCGCGATTTGCATCAGTTGATCGCAGATTCGCTGGCTTTTCTTTACGCGCTGATCGGCTGGAATCGCATCGCGTTTTTCGAGCACAAGTTTTCGGGTAGATTCCTTTAATGCCATTGGGAAGTCCAATCATGTAGGCTGGTTATATACCCTGGTCGAAAGTACAGTAATATACTAGAATATTAGGCATTGCTTCATCTAGCAATCATATGCGCAAAGCGGAATATGAGCGACAAGATTCGCTTTGGCGGTATGAAAAGACAAGGGTGCGGCATTTTGGTATGCTTCACCTGCAACGAGCGGGATGCTGATACGCTGCACGCGTCAGCCTGCGATGCTCGCCTGGAGGGTGCGAGCGGAGGATGTTAAAGGAGGCTATACGCTTGAAAGCTTCGACTGAATACGGGATGCGCACAGTGCTGTATTTGGCAGAAAGGGGCACGGTGTGCTCGTCGCGCGACGTGGCGGAGGAGATGTCGATTCCCCGCGATTACCTTATTCAGCTTGCCCAGCTGCTGCGCAATGCGGGCATCATTGCCGCGCGTCCTGGTAAGCACGGCGGCTACAGTCTTGCGAAAGACCCAGCTCAGATTAGCGTTTACGATGTGATGCACGCGCTTGCGGACGACCAGAAGCGCCCCGCGAAGCGCAAAAAGGTCGCCACGCGCCAAACGGATATCGCGCGCAGCGTTGTGTCGGCGTGCAACATGGTGGAGCGCGGCATTGACGCGCACATGTCGGCGTTGACGCTGCAGATGCTGCTTGACTACATGCACAGCGAAAAGCCCGACAACGAATTCATCGCGCATCAGATGCAGCAGCAAATCGATCGCTTGCTGGCTGAATAGCAGCGAACCGAATAGCGAACGAAAGGGGAGGCATTGTACCTCCCCTTTTTGCGGTTGGTTTTGCTGTTGAGCCGTATTGCGTTGCGTCCGTTGCTGCCGATTGAGTACACGCGTGCAGCAATTTGGCTGAGTGGATGACGCGGGGAAGAATCACAAGAGAACCCGGCCGGGCAAGAGGTGCGCTGCTCTTCGGCTTGGGATACCCGGCTTCGCTCCTGCCACCTGAAAACAAGAAGAGGGAGGCTTTCGGGGCCTTCCTCTTCTCATATGGTTGAGCTTGCAGGGCAGCAGAGCACCGCTATCCGATGCCGAGCACTTGCATGACCAGCAGCACCGCCGTCAGCACGGTAACAATGGCCACGGTGATCCAGATGAGCACGCGGGTGACGCGGCCGGACTTGTACTTGCCCATCACGCGCTTGTCCGACGAGATCAGCGCCATGAACACCAGCAGCACCGGCAGCACCAGGCCGTTGATGAACTGCGCCATCAGCATGACGCCCATAAGGTTGATGTTCGGAATCAGCACGATGACGGCGGAGAACACGATGACGAACGTGAAGATGCTCTTGAACAGCGGCGCTTCCTTCCATTTGAAGGACACGCCCGCTTCCCAGCCGAATGCTTCGCAGATAACGAACGCCGTGGTCAGCGGCAGAACACACGCGGCCAAAAACGACGCGGCAATCAAGCCGATGGCGAACAGCGCCTCGGCGTATTGGCCTGCGAACGGTGCCAGCGCGCGCGCCGCGTCGGCGGCGTCGTTGATGGTGATGCCCTGCGGGAACAGCACGGTGCCGGTGGTGACGATGATGAACCAGGCCACCAAACAAGCTGCGATGGTACCGGACACCACGTCGACCTTCTGCGCAAACAGATCGTCGGGCGTGACGCCCTTCTCCACCACGTTGCTTTGGTTGAAGAACAGCATCCACGGCGCAATGGTGGTGCCGATCATGGAAATGACCAGCGACACGAAGCTTTGGTCGGACACCACGTGGGGCACAAACGTGTTGATGGCCGTTTCTTCCCAATTCGGCTCGGCCAAAAACGCGGCCACCACGTACGTTAGGAACACGAGCGACAGGATAAGGAACACCTTCTCCACGCGCTTATAGCTGCCGCCCACGATAAGCAGCCACACAGCCACCGCGGCCACGGGCACGGCCACGTATTTCGTGACGCCGAACATCTCCATGCCCGAGGCAATGCCGGCGAATTCTGAGAACGTGGTGCAAACATTGCCGATGAGCAGGGAAAACATGGCCAGGGCCGTCAAGCGGATGCCGAACGACTCGCGAATAAGCGCGGCGAAGCCCTTGCCGGTGACAGCGCCCATTTTCGCAGCGGTCATTTCCACCACGATAAGCAGCACGCACATGACGGGGATGACCCACAGCGTGGCGAAGCCGAACTGCGCGCCCACGGTGGAGTACGTGGAAATGCCGCCAGCGTCGTTGCCGGCCATGGCCGTGACGATGCCGGGGCCCAGCGCGGCCAGGATAAGCAGCAGCTTGCTTTTCTGCTTAGGGGCGTTTTCGGTGGCCAGCGCCTCTTCGGGGCCGCGTGCTGCCTCGCCGGTTTTGAAGCTGCTGCGCTCAAGCGGATTGGAAGCATCGATGTCGACGGCGGCTGCGGTTTTGCCCTTGTGCTTCAAAACCATGGCTTATCTCCCCGTGAATCCGACGATTTGCAGCAGCACCAGCGTATACAGCGCCAAGAACAGCAGCGAGCCGGTGGCGATGCCCACCCATTTCAGGACGGACGTCTTCGTTTTGTCGCCCTGCACGTCATCTTCGATGGCGTCCCATGCGTCGTCGACGGTGACGATACCCAGAAGCGCGCCGCGCTCGTCGACCACGGGCATGGCGGGCAGGTCGTACTTGAAGATGTCGGCCGAAACGTCTTCCTCGGTTTCGTCAGGCGTTGCGGTGATAACGTCGTCGTACATGCACTGCGACATGGGCGTTTTGTCGTCGGTCAGCACCAACGTGCGCAGCGAGCACACACCCACCAGCTTGTCGTATTCGTCAAGTACGTAGACGAAGTGCACGGTGGGGTGGTCTTCAGGCAGCTCGCGCAAAACCTCGATGGCGTGCCCAACGGTGTCGGTGTCTCTTACGGACACGTACTGCGTGGTCATCATGCCGCCGGCCGTGCCGTCCTTGTAACCCAGAAGGCGGCGAATCTCGGCGGCATCTTCCACACCCATCAGGCGCAACAACGTTTCAGCGCGCTCGTAGGACAGGTCGCGCACAATGTCGGCTGCGTCGTCGGGGTCCATGTTGCCCAGCACGTTTGCGGCCTGCTTGTTGTCCAAGCTTTCGATGAAGTCGGACTGGTACTCGTCTTCCATCTCCGAAATGGCCTCGGTGGCCTGCGCATCGTCGAGGTGCTGGAACACGTTGGCGCGCTGCTGCGGGTCAAGCTGCTCCAGAATGTCGGCCACGTCGGCGGGGTGCAACTCGTCAAGGCGCTTGTGCGTGACGGACAGCTGCACTTCGGACAGGTCGCGGTCAAGCAGGTCCATGTAATTCCAGGCGATGATCTGCTCGTCGATTTTCTTGCCGAACAGCTTCGCCACGGAAACAACGGCGCGCTCAAGCCACGGCGCCAGGCCGCGCAGGATGCCGCGCACGCCCACTTCAGCGCCTAAAAGGCGCAGTTGAGAGCCGGAAACAGAAAGCTTCAGGTCGTTTACGCGCACGACTTTCAGGCCTTGCGTGTCCACAATCTGGCGGTTCATAAGGTCGCGCGCAAGCAGCACCTCGTCGGGCTGCAGATAGCTGAAGCGGATGTCGTGCGCCTCAACCTGCAGCGTGATGCCGTCGTCGTCGAATTCGTCGACGTACTTGCGCCACGAGATCATGAACGGGATTTTGCCCGGCCCCTGGAAGGCCAGGCTGGTGATACGCGGAAAAACCTCGCCCGTAGAGATGGCAAGGTCGGAAACGGTGCCGATTTTCTCACCGGTTGAGTCCACAACCGGCTTCCCCAGCATTTGAGAGAGATAGAGCATGTGATTTCCCTTACTGTCCATGCTCGCGTTCGGTAGAGTTTTCATCGTGCCCGCGATAGTACCGTCGCCGAATCTACGCGGCATCACGGGTGCGTAAAGACTCTGTCAAACGAGAGCGCGTTGCAGCCTGACCTTCGGCTGCCGGTAAGGGATGGCGTCGAAGGAAGGCTACATACTGTGAGGTTTCGGTTTTCGAACCTTCAACAGAATTCCTTTCCTTGGCCTACAAAACAAAAAACCGCATGTGCTCGATGGAGCCATTGCGGATTTCAAAGCTTAAAAATGGTGCGCCGTGAGGGATTCGAACCCCCGACGTACTGATTCGTAGTCAGTCCCTCTATCCAGCTGAGGTAACGGCGCACATTGTCAAGCGGCGCTGTTTAAAATGGTGCGCCGTGAGGGATTCGAACCCCCGACGTACTGATTCGTAGTCAGTCCCTCTATCCAGCTGAGGTAACGGCGCACATTGAAACAGCAACGGTTATTATGCCTGCCGTTTGCCCCTAAGTCAATACCTAATTTCGTTAAATGAGAAAAATTTTTTTGGTTACCAGTTAAGTTCGTAAAACAATAGAGCTTACTTGAAGTGAAGAGGATGAGCAGGCATTGCGCGGCAAGGGGCTTGTAAACGCTTGCGACAAGGTAATCCGAAGGGGATGCGATGTTATCAAATAGCGATAGCTCGGAGAATATCAATAGCGAAAAGCCCAGTCCAGATGAGCCGAAAAACAACGATGAGGTTCCGCTTGCCGCACAGGGCGAAGGCGTTTTGGAAGCATACGTGGACGTGCTGCTGAAAGACGACGTCATGCAGCCTTCTTTGGATGTTGACGCGTTGCCGCAGCGAGCTTCTGAAGGAGAACGACCCTGCTTCTTCGCTGGTGTTCTCATTCAGCTACGGGTGCTCCTTGACCGAGCCGGCGCGCGGCGATGATCGCAGGCAGACCACGCTTGATGCCGACCGCAAGATGTACGATTACAAGCTTACGCAAGGCACCGATGGCATGCCCACGGTATACGTCGGCTACATCATCAACCGCAGTGCCGCCGAAGTGACGGACTTGGCAACGGGCATGGGGAATTTCCGCGGCCTGATGTCGGCGCTGGGTGAAACGCGCACGAAGGGCTTTCTGTGGGAAGCTGGTTCCTTGACGACGCTAGGTCGTTTGTCAGGTGCGGAATGGGACAAGGGACTGTCCCCTTGTCCCACCCTTGTCCCGTATATACGAGAAGAGCCCCTTGGCGGGGGCTCTTCTCGTTGGCGCGAGTGAGTGTCGCGTTTTGGTTAGTTGGTGCTGTTGGAGCCAGTGCCAGAGCCGCCGCCCGTGGAATTGGCGCCAGAGCCGCCACTCGTGCTGGAGCCACCGCTGCCGCTGTTGTCGGAACCGCCGCCCGTGGACCCGCTGCCGGTGCTGATGACCAGGTGCACCGTTTTGCCGGGATCAAGTTCAGACCCGCTTGAAGGCGTTTGACTGATAACGTTGCCGGCGGAAACCGAAGTGCTGGCTTGGTATTCGGTGGTTACCTGGAAGCCGGAGTTGCTGAGCGTGGTGGTTGCGGCACCCTCAGACTGGCCCACAACATTCGGCACGCTGACGGCCTTGCTTTCCTTACCCTTGCTGACCACGATGTTTACAGTGCCGTCCGCCTTCAGCTTGCTGCCGGATTCGGGCGTTTGGCTGATGACGACGCCCTCGGCGACGCTGTCGGAGTACTGCTCATCGTACGTGACGTAGAAGCCGGCGTTGTTCAGCGTGGTGGTAGCGGCACTGCGCGTTTGGCCGACCACGTTAGGCACGGAGGAGCCTTCGGAACCAAGCGACAGGTAGTACGTGACCACAGTGTCCTTTGCAACCTTCGAACCGGCCTCAACGTTCTGGCGCACAACAAGGTCTTTGTCGACGGTGTCGGAGTATTCAGCGGCGCCGGCCTTGAACTTCAAGCCGTTTGCCTGCAAGAGTTTCTTAGCCTCATCTGCGGTTTTGCCCGTAAGGTCAGGCACTTCGATTTCCTGGGTTCCTTGCGAAACCGTCAAGTTGATGCTGGAGCCCTTGGCTTTCTTCGACTTGCCCATGGGGTCTTGGCTGATAACCTTGCCGGACTCCACCTTGTCGGAGTATTGCTGCTGCACGGTGCCAACCGTGAAGCCGGCCGACTGGATGGCGGATTTCGCCTCGTCAAGCGTTTGGCCCGTGACATCAGGAACTTCGATCTGCTCCTTGCTGTCGCCGTTTCCGCCAAGCGCGAACGCGCAGATGGCGATAAGCGCCACCACGGCAACCACGGCCGCAACAATGGCGGCGATTTTCTTCTTGTTGTTCTTCGGCGCAGTGTTGTCCGACATATACGAGTGGCTTTGGCCGCTTTTGGACGTACCGTGCTGGTTGCCGCCGACTGCAGGCATAACTGCGGTACCGTCGCCCATGGGGCTGATAGGAGGCACGTTGCTCATGACCTGCGTTTGCGCGCTGGTGAAGCCGCCGCCGAGCATAACGGGGCGACCGGCCAAGTAGTCGTTGAGCGCCGAGCGCATTTCCTTTGCGGTGGCGAAGCGCTCCATGGGGTTTTTCGCCATGGCCTTCATGATGATGGCCTCAAGCGACGGATCGATCTCGGGGTTCAGCTCGCGCGGAGGCACCGGCTCGTCCTGCACCTGCTTCATGGCAACGCTGACGGCGTCGGGGCCGTCGAACGGCAGCTTGCCCGTGGCGGATTCGTACAGCACGATGCCCAGCGAATAGATGTCGCTGGTGGCGGTGAGTTCCTTGCCTTGTGCCTGCTCAGGCGAGATATAGTGCGCCGTGCCCAGCACGCTGGACGTTTGCTCTTTCGTGGAGTTCTTCGCACGCGCAATGCCGAAGTCCATGACCTTCACGTTGCCGTCGGGCTGCACCATGATGTTTTGCGGCTTGATGTCGCGATGGATGATGTCAAGACCGTGAGCCACGGAAAGCGCCTGGCACACCTGGCTGCCGATTTCGGCGACCTTGCGCTGGTTGATGGCGCCGCGCTGGTTGATGGCGGTTTTCAGGTCGGAGCCGCGCACGTATTCCATGACGATGTAGTAGGTGCCTTCGTCCTGGCCCCAGTCGTACACGTTGACGATGTAGGGGCTTTGCAGGTTGGCAGCGCTTGCCGCTTCCTGCTTGAAGCGCTGGGTGAAGCTTTGGTCTGCGGCGTACTGGGGCAACATCACCTTTACTGCCACCATACGACCCAAGACGTTATCTTGCGCGCGGTACACCTCGGCCATGCCGCCGATGCCGATGCGCTCGGTTATTTGGTAGCGGTTGTTGAACACCCTGCCGATCATGTTTCCGGTCACGTTTAAACTCCTTTAGGTCACATGCTGGGCGGTATTTGCGTAACCCTCATAGTACCGCGCCGAGCACACTTTATCTATAAAAGGCCCTGAACTTCCAAAGCGGTTTGCAAAATATCATGCGCTTTGATGGTGCCTTCGCTTTCTTCGCCATCTTCGATTACCACGGCAACCACGATGCTTGCGTCGTCGGCGGGAGCCATGCCTACGAACCACATGTCGTTGCCGTCGTTTTTCTCGGCGGTGCCGGTTTTGCCGGCCACGTCCACGCCGTCGATGCGCGCAGCGGTGCCGGTGCCGTTATTCACGACGCCCTTGAGCACCTCGCGCACGCGTTTTGCGGTTTCGGCGCTGATGGACGTGCGCAGTTTTTGCGGTTGCGCCGTGAAGCTGCGTTCGCCGTTGGCGTTGTAGATGCCGTCGACCAGGTACGGCGTCATCTGCACGCCGTCGTTGGCGATGGCGCTGCCCACCATGGCCATCTGCAGTACGGTGGCCTGCGGGCCGGCCGGGCTCTCGTGGTTCATGGGGTTGACGGGCACGCCGGCGGCGGCCCAGGCGGTTTCCCATTCGGTCATTTCGTTGGGGTCTGCCATAAGCGACGTGTACATGACCAGCGGGAAATCGAACGTTTGGTTGAACCCGAAGCGCTCGGCGCCTTCCACCAGCTTGTCGGCGCCCATTTGCACGCCTAGCTGGCCGTATACGGTGTTGGCGGACCACCAGGTGGCCTGCTCGAGCGTTTGCGTGCCGTAGCTCATGTGGTTGAAGTTCGACACGGACGCGTTTCCGATGTCGATGGTGCCCGGCGACGAGAACGTGGTGGACTCGTTGGCAACATCGTCCTCAAGCGCCGTGGACAACGTGACCATCTTGAACGTGGAGCCGGGGGCGTATAGGTTGCCCGTTGCGCGGTTGATAAGCGACGAGTCGGAGCTGTCGGCGTTCGCCGCGGCGATGACCTGCTCAAAGTTGGCGGCGTCGTAGGTCGGCGCGCTGGCCATGGCAAGGACGGCGCCTGTTTTCGGGTCCATGACCACGGCAGCGCCCTTCTTGCCGGCGATGGCGTCCTGCGCTGCCTGCTGGATCTTCGAGTTGATGGTGAGCGTCACGTCGTTGCCCGTCGTGCCGATGCCGGCCATGTCGTTGAGCACATCAGTCCAGGTGGCGAAGTTCTCCTGGCCTTTGAGCGTGTCGTTGTACGCGTCTTCAATGCCCGACGTGCCGTACTGCTGCGACACGTAGCCCACCACGTGGCTGGCCAGGTCGCCGGCAGGGTAGATGCGGCTGTAGCTGCCGTCGTCGTCAAGCACGCTGCGTGCCAGCACGATGCCGTCGTATGTGGAAATGGTGCCGCGCTCGCTTTTCGCTTCCTTGGCAAGCGTGTGGTTGTTGCCTGGCATGCTTTGGTAGGAATCGGCGTTCACCACCATGATCAGCGTCAGGTTCGCCACCAAAATGGCGAACAGCGCGCTGCAGAACAACATGCTGTGCGTCAGGCGTTTGCCCAGGCTGATGCGGCCGAGCACGCTGTTGGAGTGCAGGCTGGACGTGGTGCCGTTCAGCATTTCGGACTCGATGCCCGTGGCCTCGTCGCCCGCGCGCAGCAGAAAGCCCACGATGATGAAGCTGCCCAGAAGCGACGAGCCGCCCTGGCTGATGAACGGAAGCGTTAGGCCCGTCAGCGGGATGACGCGCGTGACGCCGCCGACGATGATGAACGCCTGCAGCACGATCATGCTGGTCAGGCCCACGGCCACGAAGCTGGACACGTCGGACTTCGCGCGCGCGGCCGTCAAGAAGCCGCGGATGGCGAAGCACAGGAACAGCAGCAGCACGCCCGAGGCGCCCAGCAGGCCGATTTCCTCGGCGATGTCGGCGAAAATGAAGTCGCTTTCCACAACGGGGATGGCGCTGAACGCGTCGGTGCCGCCGGCAAGGCCATTGCCCAGGCCCACGCCGAACAGGTCGCCGTCGGCAATGGAGTACAGCGCCTGGCACAGCTGGTAGCCGGTGTTCTGCGCATCGGCGAACGGGTCAAGCCACGTGTTCACGCGCACCTGCACGTGGCTGAAGGCCATGAAGGCCGCCACGCCGCCAATGGCCATAAGGCCCAGGCCGATGATCAGGTAAAACTTCTTGCCTGTGGCAACATAGAGCATCAGCAGGAACACGAAGAAGAACACCATGGCGCTGCCGAGGTCCTTCTCGAAGACCACGATGAGCATGGCCACGCCCCACATAAGCAGCAGCGGCAGCAGCGAGCGGATGTCAGGCAGGCGCAGCGGCCCCATGCGCACGGTGAACACGGACAGCATTTCGCGGTTTTCCGCCAGATAGCTTGCCATGAACAGCACGATGACGATTTTCGCGATTTCGCCTGGTTGGAACGAGAAGCCGCCGATATGCAGCCAGATTTTACTGCCGTAGATTTCTTGGCCCAGGCCCGGGATAAGCGGGCTGAGCAGCAAGATGATGCCCGCAAGCATGAGCGTGTATTTATAGTTGGCAACCTTGTCTAAGTTGCGGAACAAAAGCAGCACCGAAACCATGCAGCCAACGCCTACGAACAGCCACATCACCTGGCCTTGCGCCATGTTGGGGGCGTCGGTGAACGGGGCGATGCGCGTGATGAAGGCGATGCCGATGCCCGAAAGCGAGAACGCAAGCGGCAAAAGTGCCGGGTCGGCGCCGGGGGCGAGCTTGCGCACGGCAAGATGCGCCACCACGAAAGCGGCGAAGATGCCGATGGGCACGCTCAGCGAATCGAAGTTGACCTGCTGGCCTTCGTTGATGGCGATCATCACGAACAGCAGGGCCACCACGGGAGCGGCCACCAACAGCAGGATGAGTTCTATGTTGCGACGGGACATGGCGGGCTATCCTTCCGCCTTGTTGTGCTGCGCCGCCTCGTCGCGGTACTGCTGCACCAGGTCGTTTGCGGCGTCAAGCGTGTCTACGCGAATGCCGTCTTGCAGGCGCGCGGCGGTGCCGGGCTGCAAGTCGGACACGTTCACATCCGTTGTTTCCACCTGGCTGTGCAGCGGCATGCCGAACACGTCGGCGGGCACGCCGCTGTACACGGCAACCTTGCCGTTGTCGTTGCCCAGGTAGGCGGTGGTGTGCAGCCACGTGTGCACGCCCCAGGCCGTGCCGCCAAGAATAGCAAGCAGCAGGACGAACACCAGCGCCACGGACAGCTTCGTTTTGCGCGCCATCTTCTTGCGGCGCTTCTCGGCGAAGCCCGTGACATCGGCCACGATGACGGTGACGTTGTCGTGGCCGCCGGCGGCGATTGCCTCGTTGACCAGCTGCGATGCGCAGCGTTGCGGGTCGCGCACGCGGCGCATGGTGGCTTCGATCTGCTCGTCGCGAATCATGGACGACAAGCCGTCAGAGCACACCAGCAGCCTGTCGCCGGTTTCGACGTTGATCTCGTACATGTCGGGGCGCGTGTGCGGGTCGCTGCCAAGCGCGCGCGTAATGACGGAGCGCTGCGGATGATGGCGTGCCTCTTCGGGCGTGAGCTGGCCGGCTTCGATCATGTCGGTCATCAAACTGTGATCGCGCGTGAGTTGTTGGAGTTTTCCCTGGTGAAGCAGGTAGGCGCGCGAGTCGCCGACCTGCGCGATAAGCAGGCGCTCGTTCTCGAGCATGCAGGCGGTCATGGTGGTGCCCATGCCGTCGCGGCCGCGACCGTCGTGCGCAGCGCGGATGATTTCGCGATTCGCCTCTTCGACGGCGTGCTCGAGTACGGCTCCGTCAAGATCTTTCGGGGCGAATTCCGCCAGCACGTTCACGGCGATTTCCGATGCCACTTCGCCCGCTGCATGGCCGCCCATGCCGTCGGCAACGGCGAACAGCGGCGGCGTGACAATTAGGCTGTCTTCGTTGTGGTCGCGTACGCAGCCGACGTCGGTGCGGCTGCCGAACGTGGTGACGGCGCCTTTGCGGGTGCGTTGCGTGGACTTATAGGAACGCTGTTCACGTGCCATTATGAAAACCTCACACGAATGGCCACGTCGCCCACGTTAACGGTGTCGCCGCTACGCAGGGCGGTGGGCTCGGTAATAAATTGGCCGTTCACGGCCGTGCCGTTGGTGGAGCCAAGGTCCTCGACGAAGAGGTTTTGCCCCATCAGGCTGAAGCGGGCGTGCCTTCCCGACACATAGCCCGCGCCGATGACGATGTCTGCGCCGGGGTTGCGGCCCACGATGACCGGCCCGCGCACAACGATGGACACGCCGCGCAGCTCTTTCGGGCCGCGTTCGACCGAAAGGCTCCAGGTGCGCTCGCGCTTGCGCTGGCCGCGCACGGCGCCGATTCCCGTTTTCATGATGGCGAACAGGAACAGGTAAAGCAGCGCAACGAACAGCAGGCGAATAAGAAGTAGCGCGTAGTCAATCACGGGGTGTCCTTCGCTTTTCCGTTATGCCAGGGTGAACACAAGGTCGGTGGTGCCGACGGAGATGTGGTCGCCCTCGTTGAGCGGCTGGCTTGCGATGGCGCGGCCGTTGACGTACGTGCCATTCGTGGAGCCAAGGTCGGTGATGATCCACATGCCCTGCGGGCTCAACGTGATTTCGGCATGGTTGCGCGACACGTTGATGTCGGGGATGGTGATGGTGTTGTGCGATTCGCGGCCGAGCGAAACGCGGGCGCTGGCCAGGTCGAACGCGCGGTTCGCGGCCGTGTCGATCAAGCGAGCACGGCCAGCTGCCTGATGCGGCTGCTGCAGGTCGGCCGGGTTGCCTGCGAACACGACGGTGTTGGCGGCAGCGGCCGGCTGGGGCGCGCCGTACTGCTGGGGCGCGGGCTGCGGGATGGCCTGCGGCTGGGGCGAGGCCTGTGCAGCAGCGTAACCGGCTGCGGCACCTGCGGCCGCCGCTCCGGCCATGGGCGCGGCGCCGAAGTCGGGCTGCGGCATGGGCGCGGGCGCGGGCGCGGGCTGGTAGCCCTGCGGCTCCCAGCCGTTGGAAGCGGGGGCTGCCTGCTGGACGGCCGGTTGCTGATAGCCCCGGTCGTACGGTTGCTCGTACTGGTTATAGTGCGGCTGCTCGTACGGGGCCTGCTCGAAGTACTGCTCAGGCGCCATGGCGGCAGCCGAGCGGCCGAACTGCTGCGCAGGGTAGGCGGCCTCCGCACCGTAGCCGTTGTTCGCCAGGCCGTAACGCTGCATTTCCTCGTTGCGCAGCTGCGCGATGATGGGCGCGGCCACGGCTTCGGCGATGACGTCGAACTTGCCGTGCTTGAGGCCCTCGTCTACGATAAAGCGCACGAGCGGCTGGCCGTCCATCATCAGGCCCTGCTCGGACGCCTTCGCGGCCAGGTACGTTTCCGTTTCGCCTGCAAGCGTGGGGTAGTAACCGAACAGGCGACGGTCGTCGTCGGGGTTCACCAGCACGGTGTACAGCGTGGGCGCGTATTGCTTGCCGGCGCCGACCATCTTTTCGCGGCGCATCTGCTTTTCGGCTTTCTTAGCAATTTGAACAGGGGAAATAGGGGCGTCGAACATTTTGTCCGCAGTGCCCTCGAACGTATCCTCCATTTTGCCCTCGAACTTCGAGAAGATGCCCATTACCGCTCCTTGCAACGCTGTCTCATATATCGGCGGCGCGTGCCGCAAATTATCCGATGCTCCATCATGACACAATCATAATGGCTGCCCCAGGCCTTTTACGCAATCGTCATTTTATCGTAAGCGGAAAATTGCCTGGTGCACGCCGGTGGCACGCCCGCTTGCGAATGGGGGGCAGGGAGGAAGGTAAAGGCAAGGCGAAGGCGTGGGCGTAGCCGATGGCATTGGCGGGGTGAAGGGACGGCGAAGGCGGGGCGAAGGGGCTGACTTTCCACCGTGTTGCCGCTCGGGTCGGTGTGAAGCGAGTGGCGAAGGGACTGGCCTTTCCCCTTTCCTCTGTCCCATTAGAAAGCGGAGGGATAAAAGCGGCAGCGTTGCGCTCTTCGGAGCGGCGCAGGCGGTTCAGGAAAGCGTTCGCGCTTCTGCGCTTGGCAAGAAATCGGCATTTCTGTATCCCGATGACCTCCCGGGCGCTCTCGTGGCAAGAAATCGGCATTTCTGTAGCGCGAAACCCTTTTCGGACTCTTGAAACCCTACAGGAATTGGGGTTTCTTGCCAAAAAGAGGATTTCTCGGCGGATCGGAGCTACAGAAACCCGTTTTTCTTGCCACGAGAGCGCGATTTTGGCATGCAGGATACAGGAATCTCAATTTCTTGCCAGATTTGGACTTCGTGCGCCGAGGATTTTGGCGAAGCTGGCTTCACAAAAATCCGCGCTGGGCTATTCGGTTGGTTGCGCATCTTCGACCATGCGCATGAGGTCTTGCTGGTTGTGCACGTCGCACTTGCGGTAGATGTGGCGAATGTGGGTCTTCGCCGTGCCTTCGGAGATGTAGAGCTTCTCCTGGATGTAAGCGGCGTTGTGGCCCTTGGCCAGGAAGAACAGGATTTCCGTTTCCCGGCGCGACAGCAAAAACGTGTTGGCCACCGTCTCGCACTTGCCGCGGAAGCGCCCGCCGCCGCGCACGGCGTCGTTGCCGTTCGCGGGCTTTGCGGCCGGCTCCTGCGTAAGCGGCGTGCGGCTTACGGTGACGAAGGCGGTGCTGCTCGCAGGCATCGAACCGGCAGCGCTAGAAGCGGAAGAGCTATGCGTTTGCGCAGGTGAGGCGGTTGCAGAAGCTGTGGCACTGCTTGTTGCGACGGCGTTGCCCAAAGCGCCTTCGCCGTTTTGCGCGGGCTGCTGGGTTTGGGCGCTTGCGGTGCCTTCGACTGCGGCAGGCGCGTCGGGCGCGGCATTGCTGGAGCTTGCGGCGTTTTCAGCCGCCGCCGAGGTGCCCGGCGTGCCCGATGCGGCATCAGCGTTGTGCGCGTCGGCGCGTTCTTCCTGATGGGAAGCGCCTTCGACGCTCGCGTTCGCAGTGCCCGTGGCCACATTGGTCGTCGCTTCCGACGTCGTACCCTGGGATGCGCTCTGGCTAGCGGCTTGCGCACCAGCCTGCGCACTGCTCGCCGCCGCGGTGGCACGCTCGCGTTCGCGCTGGACGGCGTCCATGAACGAACGCGTCATGCCCTGGGCCTCGCCGCAGTTGCGCGCCTGGGCCACGCGGGCGGATTCCCTTTGGCTCTCAAAGCTTTCGGACACGGCCTTGACCAGCGGACACGGAGCCACAATGGCCTCGATCTCGCGCTCGCGCGGCAGCAGCGCGTAGGCGAACATGATGACCAGCAGCATCAGCAGCACCACGGTTTCGCCGCCAAACGGCAGGGCATGCACGTAGTTCACGGCAGCCACCGGCGCCAGCGTTCCGATCATGATGGCGAAGGCTAGGATGCCGCGGCCCAGGCCGAACACGAACACGGGCGACAGACGGAAGCGTTGCGACAGATCGCCGAAGAAGATCCACATAAGCGATTCGAAGCACAGGAACCCAACCAGCAGAAACACGCTGGTCAGCATGTAGTTTTCCGTGCTGGCGAATGGGATGAAGAACATGGTGACGGCAACGAAGGGCACCAGCGGCTGGAAAAAGCGGCTCCAGCGGTCGCTGCCGCCCAGCGCCATGATGGTGACCAGCACGATGACGGTGGCGCACCCGGCGGCCAGCATCAGCATGGGCTGCGTGCCCACACTGGGGTTCATGACCAGGTTCTGCAGGGAATTGCTGCGCAGCAGGCCCAGCGCAATGCCCAGCGCCAGCACCGGCATACCGAAGCGTACGATGAACTTGCCGCGGTTGATGGGCAGCGGCTTGAAAATGGGGACATCGTTGCGTTTGAAGTACGCATCCGGCGTTTTCTTCCACAAAATGGCCAGCTCAAGCAGGGGAACCAGCGCAGTTGCCGTGCCGGAGATGGGGAAGGGCGCGTAATGCAGCACGCTGGCGAACAGCACGATGGAGATGGTGATGGCCACGGCGGTGTTCAGCACGATCGACGCGCTGTCGCAGCGGGCGAACGCCGTGCCCCAGTAGATGATGAGCGTGGCCGAACCGATACCGGTCATGATGCCCGAAATCAGCTCGAACAGCGGGAACCCGGTGCTCGGCGGCGCCATAAGCAGAAACGTGCCCACGCACGACAGGCATGCACCCACGCACAGCAAGGTGCGGGTGGTGTAGGCCTTCAGGAAGCGCTGGTTCGTCAGCGCCATGAACAGAAGCGCGCAAACGTAAACGCATGAAGAAATAAGGTAAGGCAGCGACACGCTGCTGTTGTAGATGCCGTTGAACGTGTGCGCCGCGCCGAACACCGAAGCGGTGCCGAACATGGTCGCGAACACCCATGCTTGGTGCAGGCCGTAGCCCACCGACAGCATGCTGAGCTCTCCAAAGGCGCTTTCATCTCCGAAATCAGCCTTGAGCGTGATTCGAGGAACACGTACCCCCATACGCAAAACCCTCCTATTTTATTGCATCCTCTTCGATTCCCTATAATAGCGGGCGCAAAGGGGCAGTGGTATGAGGGAGCGGGGTAATTTTCAGGGTGAAAGCGTCAAGGTAAGCGTCTCACCTGGGCATATGGAAAAATCATCCTCGGGGGATGATGGCGTGGGCGCGGGGCGGAATCGGCTGAAATCGTTCGATTGTTTCGCTTGAGTGCGCTCATGGAGAACGCTCAAGAAGACGGCTTCGCATGCGCATCTCCGGCGTCTCTGTGCTGCCGCGGCGTTGGGGCGGCAGGCGGGTGGTGTTGGGCCGGGATTGGCGTCGCCAAGGCCCGGGAAAGGGGAACGCCGTTTTCCCGTTCGGTGGCATCGGCGACGCCCTCGTGCCGTCTTGCGCGATCGCGAAAGGGGCCGCCGGGGCTGGCTGGTCGACCAGCCCCGAGCAGGCGGCGGGCGAAACGCTATGCCACCGTGATGACCACGTTGTCGTAACGGTTGAGCTGGGTGCTCTCACCCGTGGTGCCCTGGCCGTCGTGCGTGGTCTGCGTGCCCGGCTTCTGGCTTTCGGCCGCATACACCGTGCACGTGTACTGCTTGCCGGACAGGTAGTCCTTCAAGCTGGTGACGTCGTAGTTGTGAATGGCGTCGATGCCATTCTGGTTCTCGCTGGACATAACGTCCTCGTTCAGCAGGTCTGCAACCGTGCTGCCCTCGGGGACAAGGACCAGCTCGCTACGAATCGCGCCGCCCTGGGCGGTTTCGTCGAGCACGCACGTGATCTCGTACACACCCTTGCTTTCCACCTGAGTGCCCTCATCGCTGTGGACGTAGTAGAACGCGTAGGCCGGTACGGCGATCAGCGCGCATGCGCAGCACGCAACCGCGATGGCAAGAATCTTCTTGCCCCAAGATGCGTTGACCATAAGAGCCTCCCTTCTCGCATAACTGTGAGGAACGGAAAGCCCCGCTTTCGGCAACGTGATTGGAAGTATACGGGGCGTGCGTTTTCGCCGCAAGGCATTCGCACGCGTTTGAACTGGGGAAATGCAGAATAAGCCCGCGCGTATGATGCTTGAAGGCCCCGGCGCGGCCCGTGCGGGCCAACAAGTTCGCCATTTTAGGGTTTGCGGGATGATAGGGCGCCCGCCGCGCTTCCTATAATGAGCCGCAGCGAAGAGGAAACGCCCGTGACCTGCAGGTTTACGGGCAATCGCCGCCATGGGGCGCGGCGTGCGGCATGTGTTGCCGCCGCCAAGTGCTTGCGGTGAGCTTGCAAGGCCCGCGCCGTGCAAGCTTGCGAAGGCCCGCGCGCAACGCCGCGCGGATGCCGGGCGGCCTGATCGGAGAACAGGGGGACAAGGCAATGGCCGAAGACCAAATCGTCGACTTGTGGGACGAAGAGGACGAGTTCGATCCGTTGGCCGTGGACGATCTGGACATCAACCAGGAGGACATGGACGACGACAACCCGTTGGATACGGTGGACTATCCCACCATGCGCAACATGCCCGAGGGCATGCAGCGCGAGTCGGTGTACAGCCCCGAGCGCCAAGGCGGCGCCGTTGAAGCGGTGCTTGCCATGCTCGATCACAACCCGGCGCGTCGTCCGGTGCTCGTTTCCATCCTGGGTTGGTGCGAAGGCGGCTGCCTGAACAGCGGGCTGACCGAGAAGGTTGACGCGCTGCAGGCCGACAACCGCTCCGTGTACGGCACCACCACGCTGTGCCGCATGCTCGAACGCGCCGGCGCGCTGGAACTTGAGATGCCCGAGACTGTCGAGGAGCACGAGGACATCGAAGAGGGCGTCGAGTATCTGGAAATCAAGGAGCGCGTCGACCCCACGTGGCGTACCACCGAGGCCGGCAAAGAAGTGTTTGCCCAGATGACCGACGGGTCGGCGTTCCGCGACATGGTGTTCAACCGCGACGTGAAGTACGTGGAGGTGTACCGCGCGGTCATGAACTTCGTTGCCGCAAGCCCGCGCTCGAAGGATGACATCGAGCAGCTGGTGGACGGTTTCGAAGTTGTGCAGAGCCCGCGCCGTTTCGGCGGGCACTTCATCGACATGCTGGAGCGCACCGACGTGCTGCATTGGAAGGACCGCTCGTGGCAGCTGACTGACCTGGGCCGCATGATGCTGTCCGAGGTGAACGCGCAGGTTGAGAAGAAGGGGGAATAAGGGATGGCAGAGGAAATGGTTGCGGCGCAGGAGGCCGAGGAAATGGATCTGGCGGCGCTGATGGACGGCCGCGCGCGTACGTATGGCCTGATGGCACGCTTGTTCCTGAAGGAAGTCGACAAAGCGGTGCTCACTGAGTTGCAGGGCATGCGCTTCCCGGCGGCCACGGGCAACGCGAAGGTAGATGAGGGCTACCACATGCTGTACGACTACCTGCGCACCAGCTGGGACGATAGCATCACTGATCTGGCCATCGACTACGTGCGCACGTTCATCGGCCACGGTGTGAACGGCTTTTCCGCCGCATACCCCTTCGAAAGCGTGTACACCTCCGAGCGTCGCCTGATGATGCAGGAGGCGCGCGCAGAGGTGCTGCAGACGCTGCGCGAGAACAACCTCAAGCGCGGCCGCTGGACCGAGGGCGAGGACCACATCGCGCTGGAGCTTGAGTTCATGCAACGCATGGCCATGCGCACGGCCGACGCCCTGCGCGCCGGCGACGAGGACAAGGCCATCGAGCAGCTTGAGACGCAGCGCACGTTCGCGCAGGACCACCTGCTGAACTGGCTGCCCATGATGACCGAGGACATGCGTCGCTTCTCACACACCGCGTTCTATCAGGGCTTGGCCCAGCTGGTCATGGGCTACGTCGAGGAAGACGCCGCCGTGCTTGAAGAGCTGCTGGACAGCGTAGAGGAAGCGGCATAGCGGCAGGCCGCAAACGTGTTTCGCGCTGTTGCGGCGAAGCGTTGCTTACTAATAAGGTAGAGGCTGCGAAAACGCGGCGGTTGCTGTTGGGCCCGGCGGTTGCGCCGGGCCCTTTTGCGTTTCGGGTAGCACGGGGGGCGGCGTTCGTCCGGGCGAGGTCGGGTGCGGCGGGCCGTGCTAACCGGTTGCGGCTGGCCGTGCGCGCAAAAACCGCTCATGTATGTGATTTGCTGGAAAGGTGCCAAGTAGCGTTGTATGACGCGCATCTTTGACCTGGGGAAATGGAAATGGAGTTGCCGTTGCTACGCTTGCTGGTGCGATTAAATCACATACATGAGCGATTTTCTGTACGCGCGCACTCGTGAGGATCGCTTTTTCGCTTTGCGGATGGTGTACGCTATGCGGCGTTGTGATTTTGCGATCGAAAGGGTTTGCCATGAGGGTTTGCGTGTTCGGCTCGTCGAGCTTGAATCTGGACGCGGTGTACGTGGACGCGGCGTTCGAGCTGGGGCGCACGCTGGCGAAACACGGCCACGGCATGGTGTTCGGCGGCTACGACGTGGGGCTGATGGGCGCGGTGGCGCACGGCGTTGCAGCCGAGGGCGGCAACGTTATCGGCGTGGTCACCGAGGGCCTGAACCAGAAGGGCCGCGACATCTTCCCGTGTGAAGAGCTCATTTGCGAATCTGACCTGGCCACGCGCAAAACGCGCATGATCGAGCTGGCGGACGCGTTCGTGACCATGCCGGGCGGTCTGGGCACGTTCGACGAGTTCTTCGTGGTCGTGTCGCAGGTGAAGGCGGGCGAGCTCGATGCGAAAAGCGCCATTCTGAACGTGGGCGGGTACTTCGATCCAATGGTGGAAATGCTCGACCGCGCATGCGAAACGGGCCTCAACTCCACTGACTGGCGTCGCGATTGCGAAGTATTCAACGCCCCCGAACCTCTTGTGGAGTGGCTGGAAGGATAAATAAGGTAACGAAACGCTTCCCTTTTCTGACTAATAGGCTGCTGTGGCTAGCACTCGAGGCCAAAGAGTGCTAACTTTCGTAGGTAGCATATTTTGTTGTGCGCGTGCTCAAGGAAGGGGCTCTTAGCATGGCTAAAGAAATTTCGTACGATAACGAAACCCGCGAGAAACTTGCGGCTGGCGTGGCGAAGCTGGCCGACACGGTTCGCGTGACCATCGGTCCGAAGGGCCGCTACGTCGGCGTCACGAAGGAAGGCGAGCGTCATCCGTACGTGTCGAACGACGGCGCTACGGTTGCCGCGCACGTCGGTTCGCGCGATCGCGTGGAGAAGATGGGTCTGCAGGTGGTGCGCGAGGCCGCCACTGCCGCCAACAACGAGGCCGGCGACGGCACGTCCACGGCAACGCTTCTGGCCGACGCCATCGTGCGCGAGGGCGTGCGCTACGTTACCGCCGGCAATGACCCGTTGGCGTTGCGCCGCGGCATCCAGAAGGCCGCCGACGTTGCGTCCGATGCGCTGCTGAAGTCCGCCACGCAGGTCACCACGCGCGAGCAGATGGCCGAAATCGCCACCGTGTCCTCGGGCGACCCGGAAATCGGCAACACCATCGCCGAGGCGCTCGACGAGATCGGGCAGGACGGCGTCATCTCCGTTGAGAAGTCCACGAAGTTCGGCATCAGCCTGGACGTGAAGAAGGGCATGCTGTTCGACCGCGGCTTCATTTCGCCGTATATGGCCGATGACATGGGCAAGATGACCGGCGAACTCGAGCAGCCGTACATCTTTATCACCGACCAGCGCCTGGCCGACAACTTCAAGGACGTTGTGCCGGTGCTTGAGGAGGTCATGCAGACGGGCCATCCGCTGCTGATCGTGGCCGACGACGTGCGCGGCGAATCGTTGAACTCGCTGTTGATGAACCGCCAGCGCGGCACGCTTATCAGCGCCGCCGTGGTGGCGCCGGGCGCCGAAGAGCGCCGCAAGGCCGAGCTGGAGGACATGGCCATCCTGACGGGCGGCGAGGTTATCACGCCCGACCGCGGCCTGACCTTGGCCGATGCGAAGAAGAGCATGCTCGGTCGCGCTGCAAGCGTGCAGATTACGAAGGACCGCACGCTCATCATCGGCGGTAAAGGCAAGCAGGAAGCCATCGACCAGCGCTGCGAGGCTATTCGCAACGAGCTGAAGCGCCCGCATTCCGATTACGAGCTTGACGTTATGCGCGAGCGCCTGGCGAAGCTGTCCGGCGGCATCGCCGTCATGAGCGTGGGCGCGGCCACCGAGTCCGAGATGAACGAGATGCGTAGCCGCATCCAGGACGCACTGCGCGCAACGCGTTCCGCGGCAAGCCAGGGCCTTCTGGCTGGCGGCGGCGTGGCGCTTATCCAGGCGTCCAAGGCGCTTGACCAGGTGGAAGTTGCCAGCGACGAAGAGAAGTTCGGCGTGGACATCCTGCGCAAGGCGCTCGAAGAGCCCATGCGCGCGCTGTGCAGCAACGCCGGCTACAACGGCGATGTTGAGGTGGCCAAGGCGCTTGAGGCCGAGCCGGGCTATGGCCTGGATTGCGAAACCGGCAAGTACGGCAACATGATTTCCATGGGCGTTGCCGATCCGGCGAAGGTAACGGTGACGGCTCTGCAGGCCGCCGCATCCGTGGCGGGGCTGATCCTCATCACGAACTGCAGCATCACCGAAGCCGACAAGAAGGACGAGGAAGCGGAAGAGAAATAGCCGCAACCGCACAGGTTGTTGCCTGCCCGATAGCTATCAGAATAGGGAGGTTCGCGAAAGCGGGCCTCCCTTTTTTCGCGCGAAAAGCGGCGACTAAGGCCGCCGGCCGCCTTGATGGGCGTGCTGCAACTTATACGTTTCGCCAAAACGTATAAGTTGCAACCAAGGAACGCCTTGCTTCTTTATACGTTTTTCTAAAACATATAAAGAGGTGTAAGGAAGCGTTGGGGCTAACGTCTGTACACGAATAAAGAACCTTCCAATTTTTGCTAGATACAGCTATCAAAAACGATAGATACGTCTAGCAAATTTGATAGATAGGGAAAATGGGGCAGCAAACGGGGGCTGGAAACGATTGGTCGGAAATGGTTGAGAAGCACGATGGGCAATGTTGCGTTTTCTCGAGCAGGCTAAAGCCTGTGCCTCGCAAACGCTGTCGTGACATCATGCTTGGCTTACTGTCTGCCGCGCCAAGCGTGGGTTCCGTAATTTGGCGAAGTGGGATGAACGGGGCGGGAGGAATTCCGTTTTCGGGAGAAGTGGGAACGCTTTTGTCTTTGGATGAGGCGCGGGCTGTCGTGCGGGGTGCAGAAACCGGAGAAATGGGAACCGCGGAGGGCCGTCTGGTGCTGTTTTCGCGGGATGTGGGAATGAAAACGTTCCCACATCCCGCGAAAACGGAATCCGTGCGCATCGGAATCAAACGTTTGCCGCAATCCATGCGCCCGGAGCTAAGTGATTGCTGCACATCTCATCCCCGATTGGCGCGGTTACTGGGACCAGCCCGGGCCAGACAACGTTAGTTCGCTTGGCTGCGGAGCAGGAACATTTCGACGCGCGGCCGCATTTGGGATTCGCTCGCCGTTCGCTTGCGAAAAGGTTCCGGAGAGAACTCGGCCTTGTTTGTGCTTGCGGAAGCGTTCGTGCTTGTTTGATACGATGGGTGCGGCATGTGTGGTTGCGAGTTTAAGCGAGCGGAGATAGAGATGGGGATTTCGAATCCTAGCACGTCAGTTTGCGGTGATTATTCAACTCCTGAGGCCATTGCCTCGCGCGCTTCGGTTCTCGAAGGGAAGACATTCCAAGACATCCTGGATATGGGAATTTATCCGCCGGATGGAGCAACGCGCGATTACGATAACCGCCAATACAAAGGTGGAATGGGCACGCTCGTTGAAGAGCGCTTTTTCGGTTATAAAGCAAATAGCGACCACGATGCGGACTTTCCCGAGGCCGGCGTTGAACTGAAAGTCTCGTGCTTCGATAAGAAGAAAAACGGCGATTATTCCGCTGGTGAGCGGCTTGTTGTCTCGATGATTCCCTACGATGAGCCTATACAATCGGAATTCGATGACGCTGTTGTTGCACGAAAGTGTAAGCAGATGATGCTGGTGTATTACCATCGCGACAAGGCGATTGATCCTTATCGGCAGCAAATTCGCTATGCGAAATTGTTCGAAATCCCAGAGAATGACTTGAAAATCATTCGCGATGACTATCGCAAGATTGCATCGCTGGTCCAAGAAGGAAAAGCGGACCGGCTCAGTGAAAGCTTGACTGTCTATTTGGGTGCTTGCACGAAAGGGCCGACAGCGGCCAAAAGCTGGGTTGACCAATATTATGCGCCAGGTGGTCCAAAGGCGAAGAAGCGCGCGTTTTGTCTCAAGCGCCAATACATGGATTACGTGCTGCACCACTACCTAATGAATGAGAGCGAAGATCTTGATTGCATTGTCAAGGGCGATGCTCCTGCAACTCAGACGTTCGAAGATTACGTGTTGTCCCTGATCAAGCCCCATTTTGGAAAGACCGATCGCGAACTTTGCGAAGAGTTTGGATTGGAATACAAGGGCAATAAACGGCAATGGTCAAGTTTGTCGTACGCCATGCTCGGCGTTAGAGGTGAGAAGGCTCAGGAGTTCGAGAAGGCAAATATCTCGGTGCGAACCGTTCGCCTTGAAACAAGGGGCGGGATAAAGGAAAACTTATCGCTAGATACGTTCAAATTCCTTGACTTGGTAGAGGAAGACTGGGAAGGCTCGTCGCTATTTGAATATCTGGAGCAGACAAGATTCTTCTTTGTGGTGTTCAGGAAAGAAGATGGCTGCGCGCGTTTGGAAGACGCGTTGTTCTGGTCTATGCCAACGATGGATCTGGACGGCCCTGTTCATGATTGTTGGCAGGCAACGAAAAAGGTTGTTGAAGAAGGTGTCTATCTTGATGTAACAAGGCAGAGAGACGGAAGCATTAGGGTTAAGAACAATTTGCCGGGGGCGGAAGACAATGCCGTTGCTCATGTGCGCCCGCATGCAACTAAATCTGCGTATCGGTTTGCTGACGGAACGGAATTGGGCGATGTCGAAAGAGACGCTTATCCGCTTCCTGATGGCCGGATGATGACGAAGCAGAGCTTCTGGCTGAATAACAGCTACATCTATAAAGTGGTAAAGACGGATGAATCTGACGCGGCGGATTCGTGAGTGCGATTCGTTGGGGACCAGTTGCGGATTTTGATAAAAGAACCAGATGCAGAGAGTTGACTTTTGGGGCAAGATTATCGATCCTGGATAGGTTCGATTTTTGCGCAGGCCTAGCGGCCGGCTTCTTTTTATCAGGCAAAGGATGGGAAATATGACGATTAAGGTGGCCGAGCTGTTTGCTGGCGTTGGCGGGTTTCGCCTGGGCCTTGAGGGCTACCGAAATGCCGATCATCCTGAGCTCGATATGCCCGCTGCCGGTCCTTTTGAGACGATTTGGGCGAACCAATGGGAGCCGCCGGGAACGGATGGCAAGCAGTTCGCCTGGCGCTGCTACGAGCAGCATTTTGGCGAAGGCAGTTGCGTAAACGAAGACATCAATAAGGTGCTGGACGACTACGAGGCTGGCGAGATTGACATTCCAGATGTCGACATGGTGGTCGGCGGCTTCCCCTGCCAGGACTATAGCGTTGCGAAACCGCTGTCTGCCGCTCGAGGCATCGAGGGCAAGAAGGGCGTGCTTTGGTGGGATATCTATCGGTTTTTGCATCTGAAGGAACCGAAGTACGTTTTACTTGAGAATGTGGACCGTCTGCTGAAAAGCCCTGCAACGCAGCGTGGCCGCGATTTCGCAATTATCCTTTCTTGCATGGCTGACCTGGGATATTCGGTTGAATGGCATGTGGTGAACAGCGGCGAGTACGGTTTTGACCAGCGCCGCAAGCGTGTGTACGTTTTTGCTGAACTCACGAGCAGCAATTGGGATTTGGCTGCGCGTGCTCGCGAGGGCGTGATGGCGCGTGCGTTCCCCGTCGCGGAGCCGGATTCGATTTCGGAGTTTGAGATTCAGCACGACCCCTACGACATCACTCAGCACTTTGACCTTGCAGGCAAGAAATCGCCTTTTTGCTCGGTTGGCGTTATGCAGGACTTCAAAGTCTTGACGTTTGACGCGGCTGAAAAGTACGAGGGCAAACTTGGTGCGCTTGGCAATGTGCTGGTTCCCGAGGGGGAAGTGCCTGCTGAGTTTTACATTCCTGATGAGAAACTTGAATCGTGGAAGTACCTCAAGGGCGGCAAGCGTGAAGAGCGCGTCAATAAGAAGACGGGCTTCAAGTATTTCTACTCGGAAGGATCGATGGCTTTCCCGGATTCACTTGAGAAGCCGTCTCGCACGATTCTGACGGGTGAAGGCGGCATTGGCGCTTCTCGTTTCAAGCATGTCGTTGAGATTGATGGCAAGTATCGTCGTTTGGTTCCCGACGAACTCGACCAGCTGCAAGGCTTCCCGAAGGGTTGGACCAATACGGGCATGAGCGATGGTCGCCGTGCCTTCTGCATGGGAAATGCCCTGGTCGTTGACGTGCCTCACCGCATCGGCGTTGAGATTGCGCGCGAAGCAAACGCTGATTAAAGCGAGGGTTTGCGGTGTGTGGGCGCTTTGAAGTTTTGGGTTGGGACGAGGTTGCGGACGTTGTTCGCGTGCTTGAGGCGGTCTCGCCTGTTAACGTGATGCCCGATTGGCCTGCTCGCTTGGTTGGGGCTGCTGGCGCGGTGCCAACGGATGCTGCTCCGGGGTCTGCGGTTGACGTGGTTGTTGCCGATTCGCGCGGTGTGCTTTCCACTTTGTGTTTGACCTGGGGATTTGCTGCTGAGTGGTCGCAACGCCCGGTGTATAACACGCGCTTGGAGAAAGCGATGGGGCCGAACCCTGGCATGTGGGCGGGGCCGATATCGCGCGGGCGCTGCGTGGTGCCCGCGCGCGGCTTCTTCGAAACGCATGCGACGGAGACGGTTCGCAGTCCGAAAACGGGCCGGAACATCAAGCGTCGGTATCGTTTCGGCGCCGAAAACGAGGTACCGCTGCTGCTTGCGGGCGTGCGGGACGAAACTTGCTTTTCCGTGGTGACCACCAGCCCGAACGCGGTCGTTTCACCTGTTCATGACCGCATGCCGTTGGTGTTGAGCCCGCAAGAGGCTGTGTGGTGGCTGCGTGCGCCGTGGTCCGATTTCGCGAACGGCTGGCATAGGTTGGCGAATCGCAGCGACGTGGCGTTGATCTCGCGCCCTGTGCAACCGGCCGCGCCGCAACACGATTCCCCGTTTGAGCAAACGTCGCTGTTCTAGCGATGCGAATCGATTTCGGCAATGAGCCGATTCGCCCATTCGATAGCGGCGCCCGCGTAAGGAAAAGCACGATAACGTGACCGAGCAAACGGCTTGTCTTGCTTCCGGGGTGGCAGAACTATACCGAAAACGGTATGGTTCTGCCACTTTTGCACCCTGGCAGGGGCAAAAGTCAACGATTTTGCGACTTTTGGGTGGTTGCGGCTGTTTACGGCATCGGCGAGGCTATGGTTGGCTGCCGTGAGCGAAATCGATTGACGGGAAGTGGTTTGCGATGCAGGAGGATGCGCGCGCGGTTGGCGAAAAGCCTGCTGACGGGAAGCGGGGCCGCGTTGTGCATGAGCCTGAAAACAATTTTACTCACTATACTGAGTAAAAATACTCAGTATAGTGAGTAATTGAGATTTTGCCAGGTGAATGGGTCTATTCGTAAAACAGCGGCACTTCATCGCGAAGGAAGCTTTCGATGCTGCAGGCGCCTGCTGAGCCGCCGCCGACGATGATTCGCTTTGCTTCTGGATGCTTCTTCAGGAACTCGGCCATGCCGCTTTGGGCGGTTTCGTGCCCGCTTTTCACTTCAATTGCCGCTAGCGCCGTTCCTTTCGCCAACACGAAATCAACCTCGTTGTTGCCTTCGCGCCACCATGAAACGGTGAAGCCCTCTTCCGGCGCGCGCGCAAGTAGACGGGCCCCGACTGCCGATTCCACCAGGTGTCCTCGCAAGTCACGTTGCGTTTCGAATGCAGTTTTGCTTTTGTCGGACGTGGCGGTCATAAGCGAAGTGTCGTACACCATCAAACGCGGAGAGCTTTTTCTGCGTGATAGCTCTTTGTCGTCGTATTTTTGCAGGCCGCACAGCATTCCCGCCTTTCCCAAAAGGTCAAGATAGTGCGCAATTGTCACCGTGTTGCCCGCATCTTGCAGCTGCCCAAGCATTTTCGTGTACGAAAGTTCCTGGGAAGAGTAGATGGCACCCAGTTTGAACAGGGATTTCATCAAAGCTGGCTTTCTGATGTCTCCGAGCGACAGCACGTCTTGCGATATGGTTGGCTCGATGATGGCGTCGCGAACATAGGAGCTCCAGCGGGCTTCGTCATCGGTGAAACGCGCTGCACCCGGATAACCTCCGAAATAGAGGAAGTCGTCAAGCGTGAAACCGAAAGCTTCCGCGCATTCGGCAAGGCTCCAATGCGGCGAACGGATGAGCTCGAAGCGTCCCATAAGCGAGTCTTCCAAGCCTTTGTGAAGAAGCAACGACGATGAGCCGCTGAGCACGATTCGCAGCGGTACTGCATTGCGCCGGTCGGCATCGTAAAGAGCTTTGACCGCGGCGGACCAATGCGGAACCTTTTGAATTTCGTCGATCGCAAGTACCGCCGGATGCGCGCCTCCGGCTGTGGCGTTTCTGGCCTGCTGCCATTCTGTTTGCAGCCAATCTGTTGAGGGGACGATGGCGTCATCGGCGCTTATAAACGTAGTAGGAACGCTAAGTTTTGCGAGCGCTTGGGCGAGAATGGTGCTTTTGCCGGTTTGGCGCGGTCCCACGACTACTTCCAACAAGGGGTTGTTGCTTTCGGCAAGGCGGGAAACAAGCGTGCTGACTTGATTGCGTTCAAACATGGGCGCTCCTAGGTGTGTTGAGTATTTTTACTCATTGTACTGAGTATTTTTACTCAGTACAATGAGTAAAAATACTCAGTACGGCGCGGTTTGTTCTATGGTTTGCAGATGCCGCAGGGGGAGTAGCCTTTCGCGATGAGCTCGTCGCGGGCGCCGGTGAAGTCTTGGCGGTTTGCAGCGGCGATGTCGTTGACTGCCGAGCACGTGGGCAGGTGGAACTTCTTGTTCTTCGCGTTCAGGATGTAGTCGTGCTGCTCGGCGGACGAACTGGCAGTGTCGCTGGCATTTGCGCTGGTCGAGCCGCTGCTGGAACCCGATGCGCTCGCGCCGTTCGATTCGCCCGCGTTGCCGGTGGAGCTGCTCGCCCCGCTTTCGCCCGCAGCTTGGGCGGCGCGCGCGGCGGCCGCGGTGGTGATGGTGTCCTCGCCTTTGCTGGCAACGGCGGGCGTGTCGGCCGACTCCTGGCTTTCGCCGGTCACGTAATCGATGGCCACGCCGGGTTCCACGTTGTACACGAACACGTTGAACTGCACGGCCTCGCCGTTGTCCTCGATGGACTTCGCCTCCATCTGCACCCCGCGCGCCACCAGGTCGTTTGCGGCGAACAGCGGCGTGACGCGGTACAGCACGTGGTTACCGGTTGCGCGCACGTAGTCGCCCACCAGCTCCTCGTAATACAGCATGCCTATCACGTTGAACGTGCGCGTGCCGGTGATGAGGTTGCGTTCGTTGGCGTCTTCGCCGCACAGCTGATGGGCAATCAGGTGGCAGCGGTTGTACAGCATGCCGTCGTCCACGAAGCTGTACTTGCGCTGCACCCAGCCGCTTGGGTGAACCGACGAGATGTCGCCGCGCTTGTCGTTGGAAACGGTGTCGGTGTCGATGCGCGCGAACGCCTCGCCGCAGCGGCCCTCGAAATCCAGCTCGCTGAACTGCATAAACGCGCCGCGGGCTTCGTCTTGCGTCGTGAATCCGGGCACGCCGCCGTTGATGTTGATGCACAAGGCGCCCGAATACGCCGGGATGTCGGCGATAGTTGCACGCGCGGAATCGGTGGCGCTGTCGACCTCGCCGTTGTCCTGCGGCTGGCTGGTGGCGGGCGCGTTGCCGCCAGTGCTTGCGCCGTCGGGTGCGGCGATGCCTGCGCAACCGAAGCCCGAGAATGCCAGCGCGAGCGCAAGCAACAATGCAGCAAACGCCGAAACGATGCGCGTTTTCGGGACAGCGGCCTGGTTGGCGCTGCATGCGTGGGCGTGGCCGGCAAGGCTGCGGTTGCTGCGCGACTTCAGCTTGCCATTGGCGGAAAGGCTTACGAATGCGTTGGCACATTTGGGCTTGGCGCCGGGGTTGGCGAAGTCGGCCGACTGATTCCGGGCGGGCAGGTTTTCGGGACTATCTTGATTCGCGCTGGTCGAACGAGCGGCGCGCTCGGTGAAGTCGAGGTGGTTCGAAGGCTGCACGAGGCTTCCTTTCGCGGGGGTTGCTGTGTAGGTCGCGAAGATTGTAGCCAAATGCGCCGCGCGGGGATAGGCCGAATCGACCGGGCCAATATAATGTGTGCATGACGAAAAAGCAGCTCATACTGAATCGATACAAGCCCCTGGGGAAAGCGGGGGCCGGCGGATTCGCCACCGTGCAGGTGGCGTGGGACACGCGTATCCAGCGCAAGGTGGCCATAAAGTGCATCCCGCTTTCCGAAGCCGAGCTTGAACGCGCGGCGCTTCCGGGTGCCGATGCTATCGTTTTGCCTGATGAGGAAGACGAAGCGAGAAGTTATGGCTCTGCGATGCACGGGACGTCGTCCGGTGCCGAGCCTGGCAGCGCGGGCTGCGCCGGAGCATCGGGAGCGGACGCGTCGTTGATGGGCGCTGGCGTTGCGGACTCGGCTGCTGCATCTCGCGCGCAAGCTGCCGTCGACCCACAAGATATTCCGCCTTGGGAAGATTTGCCGGAAGCGTGCGGCGAAGCGGGCGGGGAAAGCGATGCGGAGGCCGCGCCGGTTGCAGCGGGCGACAGCCTGCTTGCGGTAGGCAGCGTGGCTTCCGACCGTGCGCTGGTTGCGGGCACCTCGCGCGCGCAGGACGAAGACGCTGCCGAAGCCTGGCTGTTCAACGCAACCAGTCGGGCCATGGCGCAGGCCGAAGCGCAGGCGCAAGCGGATGTTTCCGGCGAAGAAGCCGCTCGCGTTTCCGCAGTTCGTGCGTCCATTCCTGCGCCAAGCGTATCCGTCAGCCTCACGCAGGCTGCCGACGACGAGCCGTTGGTGCGCACGCTGTCGCGCATTCCCGGGCTTGACGAGGCGCGTACAGCCGCCATGCTTTCCGACCCGAACATCGTGGCGGTGTACGACTTCGAAATCCAGGATTCCACGGCGTATCTGATCATGGAGTACGTCGAGGGCATGACGCTGACGGAGCTGCTGCACAATCACGACGCCGAGCTGA
The DNA here is from genome assembly GCF_004135645.1 of Senegalimassilia faecalis. Taxonomy (NCBI): domain Bacteria; kingdom Bacillati; phylum Actinomycetota; class Coriobacteriia; order Coriobacteriales; family Coriobacteriaceae; genus Senegalimassilia; species Senegalimassilia faecalis. The sequence continues at coordinate 955,691 of NZ_SDPW01000001.1, read as the reverse complement.
CGCTTGACATCGTGGCCGCCGTGTTCGATGGCGTGGCGCACGCGCTTGAGGTTGCTCACGAAAACGGCGTGCTGCACCTGGACATCAAACCCGACAACATCCTGATCAACCACGCTGGCCAGGTGAAAGTGACCGACTTCGGCCTGGCCACGTTGGCCGACGCCTCGGGGTTCGGCCCGGCTGGCGGCGGTACCATCGGCTACATGCCGCTTGAGCAGATGCGGCAGGAAAACCTGGACGCGCGTTGCGACGAGTGGGCGCTTGCGTCGGTGACGTACGAGATGCTGGCCGGCGAAAACCCGTTTTTCGCGCCCGACCTGTTCCAAGCGCAGGAGGCGATCGAGGACGGCGAGCTGGTGCTGCCGTCGCTGTGCTGGGACGACCTGGACGAAGCGGCCGACGACGTGATCTTCTACGCGCTGGACCCCGAACGCGACGAGCGCTACGAGTCGGTGCGCGACTTCGCCGAAGAGCTCGCGCCGCTTTTGGGCGACGCGGCGCAGGGTCGCGCGGCGCTGGCCGAAATCGTGCAGGGGCCGGCGGAGGACGAGGCGCCTGCGCCTGCGCCCCGCGCCCCACGCATTTCGCTGCGCGACCGCATCACGCCGATGCTTTTGCGCGTGGCGTCGCACGGGTGCGGCGCGGCGGGCTCGGCGGTGCTGGCGTTCGTGTCGTTCGCGAACATCCCGCAAGCGTCGGGCTTCGACAATCCTCTGTTCTGGGGACTGTTTTGCCTGTTCACGCTTGCAGGAGTGCTTCGTCCGCACCTGGGTGCGCTGCTGGGGCTGCTGGCGTTTTCGGGCATGCTCATCGCGTGCGGCATCCCGGCGGCGGGTTGCGTGCTGCTGGTTGCGGCGGGCGTATGGTGGTGGTACCTCGGGCGCACGGACGATGCGTTGGCGAACGCCGTGCTGGCGGCGCCGCTTGCAGGCGCGGTGAGCTTGGGCCCGCTGGCCCCGCTGGCTGCTGGGTTCTGTCTGCGTCCAGTGCCCGCCATGATAACGGCGGCGTTCCAGGCGATGTGCGCGCTGCTGCTCGCTGGCCTGGGAAGCGGCTCGCTGTTCGGCTGGAACATGCTTGTGACCTGGCATTTCTCCACAGGTGCGTTCGCTGGCGAAGTGGTTTCCGACCGCATGGTGGCACTGCTTTCGCAGCCGGGCACGTGGGCGGTGGTGGCAAGCTGGGTTGTGGCGGCGGGCGTTTGCGCGCTGCTGCGCTGGCGTCCCACGCGGCTGTTCGCGGCGTTCGGCACGCTGGCCGGTACGGCGGCTATGGCGGGCGGTCTGGCTTTGGCGGCGGCTTCGCTTTCCGCACAAGCGCCTTGGACGCCTTCGGCCTTCGACATCGCCTCGCTGGCGGTTTCGGCGGCAATCATGCTGTTTGCCAGCTATCTTCTGCCCGATCCCGAGTATTATGACGAAGACGACGAATAGCGAAACGCAATGGCTTGCGACCGGGGTGCCCGAAGCTGCGGTGCGGCGGCGGTTCGCTGGGCGGAAACTTGTGGGCTTGCCTGGCGCGCGCACGGGCTGGCGCGGCGCGCAATGCTGCGCACGTGAAACTTGCTTTGCTGGGTGAGATTCGCTATTCCGCTGCGCTAACTTCGCAAACTGCTTGCTGACCTGCGATTTCACAATCGCGCATAACAACAAAAACGCGGCCACGGCGTGAGATGTGGCAAGCGCCATGCCCGAGGGGGATGGCGAAAACGAACGAATGGGGAACCTGATGATTGAGCTGAACGACGACAAAACGCTGTTCTTCTTCGACCGCGACCTGGAGCCGGTGCTGACCGTGCCGTCTGGCGAAACGGTGCGCATCCGTACGAAGGACTGCTTCAGCAACCAGCTGACCGGCCCGCAGGACAAGATGGATGACCTGGATTGGGATGCCGTGAACCCGGCGACCGGCCCCATCTTCGTCGAGGGCGCCGTGGCCGGCGGTGCGCTGAAGGTGCACATCGACAACATCGAGTTCGACGAGCAGACGTGCTCGTGCACGGGCAAGGACGAAGGCCCGTGTGGCGACCGCTTCGAGGACTGGGCCACGCATTACTGCAAGGTGCAGGGCAACACGCTGGTGTGGGACGAGCGCCTGAGCATTCCGCTGCGCCCCATGATCGGCGTCATCGGCGTGGCGCCGGCGGGCGAGCCGGTGAACTGCGGCACGCCGGGCACGCACGGCGGCAACATGGACAACACGGCCATCACCACGGGCGCCACGCTGTACTTCCCCGTGGCCGTTGACGGCGCGCTGTTCGGCTGCGGCGACATGCACGCGGCCATGGGCGACGGCGAAATCAGCGTTTCCGGCGCCGAAGTTGCGGGCCATGCCACCGTCACGCTGACGGCCATGCCCGAGCTTTCGCTGGTGAACCCGCTGATCGAAAACGACACGCATCTGGGCATCATCGTGTCGGCTGACTCGCTGGATGCGGCCGCTGACCTGGCCGTTCAGCAGATGGTGGACCTGCTGGCGTCGCGCACCAATGAAACGGAGGCCGACCTGGTCATGCTGCTGTCGCTGGTTGCCGACGTGGAAGTGTGTCAGATGGTCGACCCGCAAAAGACCGTCCGCTTCATGGTGCCGAAGTACGTCCTAGATTCCATCGGCTTCAAGCTGTAAGGGAGTGCGCGCCCTTCGGGCGTTGGAATTGGAGAACAGTGACGCGCCCTTCGGGCGTTGGCGAGAAGGGGACGAGCTGTCGCTCGTCCCCTATTCGTTTCTAGCGCGCTTGGCGCCGGCTTGCTGCCTGGCACTTTTCGCCTTGCCTCTTGCGGTACTCGGGGCGCAGGCGCTTCATGAATTCTTCGCGGCAGATTTCCTGCGGCTCTGCGGGTTTCTTCTCATCCATGGGCGTGCCTCCATAGGCATAGGCGGGAACGGATCTCCCCTTCTGAACGACCCCGCTATACCGAATATGGCGCATCAAAAGCGCACGTGAAACAGTCCTCTACAAAAGAAAAGCGCCGACGTTTGGCGACGTCGGCGCTGCTATGGCGGCAAATCGTGTGAGTGAGTGGCCGCCGTGGATTAACGTGAGATGCTACTCGTTATCATCGTCGTCGAAGAACGACCAATCGTCCTCGCCCTTCGGACGGTCGACGAACGTTTTGCGCGTGCGACGCTCCATGATGACGCATGCGATAAGGCTGATGACGATGCCTGCACCAACCATAGCGCCGATTCCGGCGTACGTTTCGAAAAGAAAATGGTAAAGGCCGACCCAATCCATGCTGATCCTCACGGTTTTATGCGACTGCGCCCGCAGGCGCGATTTACAAAGCCAAAGTATACTACACCACTTGCCGCGAAACCGCGGCGCAAACGAAGAACAACCACGCTTCGCAAACTGGCTACACGCTCCGAAGACGGCACCAACAGGTGTGCTGGGGGTTGCCGAACGCTAGCGGCGAGGGGCGGCTTGACGTGAGCGTGTTGATGCAGCCGCCAACATCGACGGGACGGGGGCTGGCGGCTACGGCGCCACTGGCGGTCCTCTTTCGCGTTTGGTTGCTTGAGGCCTTTGTTGCGAACGCTGCGGAATCGACCTTCCACCAGGCGCCTTGGGGCATGATGACGGTGCCGGCGATCACGTCGTCGGTGACTTCGGCGGGCAGGCGCAGCGCGCCGAAGCGGTTGGTGGCTTCTACCAGGTCGCCTGTGCGGATGCCGCGCGCGGCGGCGTCCGTGGGGTTGATGGAGATGACCTGCGGCGGCCGCTTCGGCATGGCGAACACGTTGCCCCACGACGAGTGAATGCGCGCAACGCTATGGAACCCAAACACGCGAAGCGCCTGTTCGCAGGCGCGCGGCACTGCTGTGCTTGCTGGGTTGGCAGAGTTGCGGGCGTTTTGACCCGCGTTTGGCTTGAGCGCTTTTGCGAGTTCGCCTTCAGATGCCGGTTGGTCGCCTCTTTCGCACTTGCCTTCGGGCTCGTCTACGCCGAATTCCGCCGCGCTCCATTCGGGCACGTAGGTAGGAATGGGCGTGATGGCGCCTTCGTCGGGCGTGCCGTGCAGCGACTCGGCAACGGCGGCCAGGTGCTCGCTGAAGATTTCCGCTTTGCCTGAAGGTGTGTCCAGCGGGTGCGCTACGGGGTCGCATCGCCAGTCGGCTAGCGCCACGAACGGCGCGTCCGCTGCGTCTTTGCGGAAGCAAACGCCCTGTTCAAGCAGATGCTCGAATGGAGGCAAGGTGCTGACGGGCGTGTTTTCTGCGGCGTGGTCGTCGCGGGTTTTCTGCGCTTGGCATGCGGGTTGTGCGCCAAGCGTTTGAGCGCTATCGGTTTGCTCGCTGTCGGCTTGCGTACCTTCGGGTGTCAGGCGCTTTTTCTCGGGCGCCAGCCGCCTGCTGGCTTGCGCGGTGCGTTCGCGATCGGTTTCGTGCAGTTCGCGGATCCACTCCGCTTCCGTGAGCCCTTCGGCGAACGTGGCTTCGATGCCCCATCGTTTCGCCAGGTCGCAGCACATATCCCATGCGCCGCGGCGCTCGAAGCGCGGCCCAAGCGCGCCATCGGCGGCAACGATGCGCCGGCCCCATGTGTCCGCGTCCATGACGCTGACCTGCTCCATGCGGAACAGGTCGGGCAGCACGATGTCGGCATAGCGCGCCGAGTCGGTGAACTCCACGTCAATGTTCACGATGAACTCGCACGCGCTCGTGTCGGCCAGCACGCGATGCGCGCGGTTGACGTCGCCATGCTGGTTCGTCAGGCAGTTGCCGCCGTGGCACACGATGGCCTTGATGCCGTGGGCCAGCCGCTGGTCGGCCGCAAGCCCGCGCACGCCTTCGGCGACGCCCAGGCGCGTGCCGTCCTCGATGGCGTCCAGGAACCGATAGGCGGGAATGCGGAAGGGAACGCTATTGCGACCTGCGGAAACATGCGTAAGAAACCCGCCACCCCACGCGACGTTCATGCCGTTGTTCGTTCCCGGAAGTCCCACCTGGCCAAGCGCCAGCGCCAACAGCATGATCATGCCGCTGGTCATCTCGCCGTTGCTGCGACGCTGCGGCCCCCAGCCTTGCATGATGAACGTGGGTTGCGTGCGCGCCAGTTCGCGCGCAAGGTCGCGGATGGCCGTTTCGCTTGCGCCGGTGATGCGCGCGGCCCACGCAGGCGTTTTCGCCACGCGGTCGTACCCGGTGCCCTGCAGGTAATCAAGGACGGAAAGCCCCTTGCCGCGCCAGCGCGCAGGCAGCGTGTCGTCAGTGAAGCCGATGCAGCATTCGCGCAGGAAATCCCAGGCCAGCGCGTTGTGCGTAAACGTCAGCTCGTGCAAAAGTGCCGCAACCAGCGCCCCGTCGGTGCCAGGGTTGACGGGCAGCCATGTGACGTTGGCATTGGGCGGGGCTTCGCGGTTGTGCTCCGCTACCGAGCTTTTCGATTGCTTATCGGATGGGCAACTTTGATCGAGAGGGCTGGTTTCGTGGGAGCTTGAACGCAAAGCATCATTCGTAGAAGTCGGTGTTTCGGCTGATTGGCGCGCTGCGGCTAAACTATTTTCCGCTGCTTCGCGGCCAAACGCCTGCTCGGCTTCGCGGATGGAACCGTTGCGGCGCGGGTCGACCATCACGATGCGTCCGCCGCGCGCGGCCATTCGCTTGCATACGCGGTCCCAGGCGCCATGCCATGTGGCGCGACCGGTTCCCGTTTCCGCAGGTGAAGCGCCGAAAACAAGCAGCAGATTCGCATCGGCCGCCGCATCAAGGTCGCTGCCGCCGGGGTAAAGCGCGCCTTCGCCGTACAGAGCGCGCACCATGGCGTTGATCTGTGGGTTCGAGTAATTGTTGTAGCGGTCGAGAAAGCCGCCGAAGCAGTTGAGCAGGCGCTCGAACGGGTCGGCCGTGGTGCACGATTGACCCGTGCTGTACGCCAGGTAGATGGCGTCGTTGCCAAACTCGCAGCGCACGCGTGCCAACTCGCGGGCTACGGTGTCAAGCGCTTCGTCCCAGGTGATGCGCTCGAATTGCGCCGACCCGCGCGGCCCGACGCGGCGCATCGGCCACATAAGGCGATCGGGGCTGTTCGCCCAGGCGCGCATGGACAGGCCGCGATGGCACGCGGGCGCGGCCTTGTTGGCGCGCACGCGCGCAAGTTCCCCGTCGCGCAACTCAAGCACCAACGGACAACGCCCCGGACAATCGATAGCGCAAAACGCCCGCGACGTGGTCTTTTGCGCCATCGAGATTGCACGGGGTGATGGCTCGGCGCTCGGCACCGCCCTGGATGAGGCGCTTTTTGGCGCAGATGAGCTGGTTCCTTCTAAGGCTTCCAGCCGGTCTTGGTTTTCGCGGATTAGGCCATTGCCGCCGCTACTATCTTGCGTGCGAAACGTTGGTGGCGTGTGACGAAAGATGTGGTTTGCTATGTTCGAAATCGCTTTCATGCTCCCATTATCTTGTATGCTCGCTGGCGGAGTTGCTTGCGCCTCAAAATCTTCCATCAGACGGCAGGGTTACCACAAAAATCGCTCATGTATGTGATTTGCTGAGTGGTTACCGAGTAATAGAGGAAAGCGCAACCTTGTGACCTGGGGAAACAAAAAGCGATTTTGCCGACTACTCGGTTGGTCGGCAACAAATCACATACATGAGCGATTTTTGGTTACGCGCGGCTCCGGCTGAGGCGTTTGGAAGGCGATTTCCTGGCGGCGGTTCCGGCTGAGGCGGTTGGAAGGTGATTGCGTGGTGGCGCGTACGATTGAGCGCTGGCTTGCCGTAAGGGTGCGAGCCCAAACTCGCTCGAGTTTGGGACTTGTTGAAAGCTTGCGAGCTATCACGAAAACAGCAAGGCTGTGAACTGGGGAAATGCGAAATCATTTTCACTGTTATAAGGCACGCTGGAATTAAGTCCCAAATTCGAGCGAGTTTGGGACAAAGAGGACCTCGAAGCGAAAGTTGGGAAGTCGGAATGACGACATGGAAGGAGCTAGCGGTGGACCGTGGGCACGGTGCGTTTCGGCGGCGTGACCATGGCGTCGGTGTATGGGTTCCGCATCACGGTGACGGGCAAAGGCGGGCACGGCTCCACGCCCGAGAATTGCGTCGACCCTATCGTGGTGGCCATCAAAATCCACGAGGCGTTGGAGACGCTGATGTCGCGCGAAAAGTCGCCGTTCGCCGAGGCGGTGCTGACCATCGGCAAGTTTCAGGCGGGCGACGCGGCGAACGTCATCCCCGAGCAGGCGGTCATGGAGGGCACGCTGCGCGCGTTCGACCCTGATCAGCGGGCATTTTTGGTCGAGCGCATCGCGCAGATCGCGCCGGCGGTGGCAGCAACGTATCGCGCAACGGCCCGGGTGGAAACGCTCACCGACGTCCCCGAACTGCGTAACGACGACGCCTTGGTGCGCGAATGCCTGGCGGCCGCAACTGCCGCCATCCCCAACGCGAACCCAGTGGGCGGCCTGCACGCGATGGGCTCGGAGGACTTCGCCATCGTTGCCCAACGCGTCCCCACCGCCTACTTCGTGCTCGGCGCCCGAATTGACGGCGAAGCGAGGTTCGCCGCTGATTGCATGGCGAATGGCCATCTTGCTGCGGGCAAGTCGGCATGCTGTCAGGAAATATTCTCCGCTTCGTCCGCTGTTGCGCCTGGTGAGCGCGGAGTCCTGGACACGGTTTCGGAGGCCAATGGCCCGTTCGGCCACCATACCCCGCGCGTGCGCTTCAACGAGGACTACCTGCCCCAAGCCGCCACCATCTACGCCGCCAGCGCTCTGAACTGGCTAGCAAACCACAGTCGATAATCGCGCCCCCGCGGATGTGGGCGTGCCGCTCCCGTGAAGGCGTTGCATCGGTTGCGCCGCCCGCGCGTTTGCTGCGCTATACTGGTTCAACTGCTCTACGAGAACCGATTTATAGAAGGAGAGCGCGCAATGCTAGACCTAAAGTTCGTTCGCGAAAACCAAGAAGCCGTCGCCGAGGCGATGAAGAATCGTCATGCTTCATGGGACGCGTCGCGCTTCTCCGAACTTGACGAAGCCCGTCGTGCCGCCATCACCGAGGAAGAGGCCCTGCAGGCTGAGCGCAACGCCACGTCCAAAAGCATCGGCCAGATGATGGCCGCCGGCAACAAGGAAGAGGCCGAGGCCGCCAAGGAGCGCGTGCGCCAGATCAACGACCAGCTGGCCGAGGTGTCCGCAAAGCGCGAAGCCGCCGACTCCGAGCTGCACGATATCCTGCTGCACACGCCGAACATGCCGGCCGACACCACGCCGGTGGGCGACGACGAAAACGACAACCCCGAGGTGCGCCGCTGGGGCACCCCGCGCGACTTCGAGGCCGAGGGCATCACCATGAAACCGCACTGGGATCTGGGCGCTGACCTGCACCTGCTTGAGCCCGAGCGTGCGGTCAAGCTTGCTGCCAGCCGCTTCGTGCTGCTGCGCGGCCAGGCTGCCCGCCTCGAGCGCGCCATCATCAACTTCATGGCCGACACGCATTCTTCCCGCGGCTACACCGAGTGGTGGTGCCCGGCCATGGCCAACTCCAACACGCTTACGGGCACGGGCCAGCTGCCGAAGTTCGAGGACGACCTGTTCAAGACCCGCGAGGGCCTCTACCTTATCCCCACGGCCGAGGTGCAGCTGACCAACATTCACGCCGGCGAGGTGCTTGATGCCGCTGACCTGCCGCTTCATTACTGCGCTTACACGCCGTGCTTCCGCGAAGAGGCCGGCAGCGCCGGTCGCGACACGCGCGGCCTTATCCGCGTGCACCAGTTCGACAAGGTGGAAATGGTGAAGTACGCCAAGCCCGAAGAAAGCTACGACGAGCTGGAGTCCATGGTCAACGATGCCGAGAACATCCTGCAGCTGCTGGGCCTGCCGTATCGCGTGATCAGCCTGTGCACCGGCGACATCGGATTCTCCGCCGCCAAGACGTACGACCTGGAGGTGTGGCTGCCCAGCTACGGCGCCTACAAGGAGATCAGCTCCTGCTCGAACTGCGTCGACTTCCAGGCGCGCCGCGCGAACATCAAGTACCGCGACCCTGAGAACTTCAAGGGCACGCGCTACGTTCACACGCTCAACGGCTCCGGCCTGGCGGTTGGTCGCACCATGGCCGCCATCATGGAGAACTACCAGCAGGCCGATGGCACCATCAAGGTGCCCGAAGTGCTGGTGCCCTATATGGGCGGCGTCGAGGTCATCGGCGACCAGGCGTAGGAAACGCGCAGCAAGCGTAGGAAAACCGCACGTAGATAAGGTATTTTGCACGTGGTAACGAAGCGAAAGCCACCGAAGCAGAATAACGTTCAGGGCGCGCCGGCCAAACCGGCGCGCCCTTCCGTTAAGGGCAAAACGGTTGCCCATGGACAGGTGCGTCCCGAGGCGGACGCGAAGGAAGCGGACGCGCAGTCAGCGAAGGGCGCTGGCGCGGCGGCCGCGAGCGCGGCGCAGCCGGCGAAACCGAGCAAGCCCAAGCGGCGCATCGCTATGCCGCAAAGCTCATCGCGTCTGAAGCAGAATCAAGCGGCGAACGGCGCGGGGCAGTCGACGTCAGCGGGTGCCGATGCGCCGGCGGCGGGCGGTGCGGCGAAGCCTACGAAGGCGCGCACGCCGCTAGCGGGCTCTTCGACCGGCGCGGGGGCTGCCGGTTCTGAGGCCGCGAACGCGTCTTCGGACGGAAAGCGGCCGAGCGTTTCGGGCGCCAGCGGGCAGCCGAAAACGCGCAAACCGAAGCGATTCTCGGTTGCAAAGGCTGATAAAGCTGCGTCTGACCAGGCGCAACAGCTTGAAGGGAAAGTCTCTACCGTCGACGCGAAATCTGCTGAGGATGCAGCGCGCGCATCGCTTGCGGCCGATGCGGCCAAACGTCGACTGGAACGTCGGCAGCGCAAATTGGCGCACCAGGAAGAGCCGGGCAGCAACTCGAATGCTGCGCGCGCTGGCGAAGAAGATGCCGTGGGATCAACGGGTTCGTTTGGCGCTGGAGTCAGCAGGCGTCGTCGCGCGGGCGGCGCGCGCGGGTTTGCGGCTGGCGCCGCGGATGGCGCCGACGCGAACGCTGCCGCCGACCCCGAGGCTGCGGATGCCGCTGCGACCCGAAAGCGCAAGGTGCCTGCATTCCATATGAGCTGGCCTTTGGGCTTGGCGCTGGCGGTGCTTGCGATCATTGTGGTTGTAGTGTCGGTGTTCTCGTGGGGGCGCTGGCTTCGCTATGACGACGCGGCCGATTTCCAGGGAATGTGGTACGCAAACGGTACAACATCAATCGTCACCGTGGATGGCGAGAAGATTCACCTGACGGACGACGTTGCCTACAATTACACGCTGGACACGGGCGCGAAAACCATCACGTTCACGTTTGGCCAGATGGAAGGCCATGGTCGCTACCGGTTTTCCGTTGATCGCTCGGAGCTGGTCATCACCGATGGCAACGATTTCTCGTTCTGGGGCAACCTGTTCAGCGACATTGTGTGGCAGCTGGATCAGGCCATTCGCAGTATGCAAGGCCAAGAGATCGAGCGAGAGGCTGTGGTTGATGGCGTGACGGTGCTCGACCGCACGCAAACGCAAGGCGCCACCGCTCCGACAAGCGCTTCTGGCGCTGACCAGGCGAAAAGCGCAAGCGACAACAGTGCGGACGCGGAATCCGACGCCGTGGCTGACGGCTCCGCCGCTGCGGACGCGGGTGTGGACGCAGAGGCCGATGCGTCTTCTGCCGATAGCTTGGCAGGCGTTTCCGCTGGCGAAAAAGCCGATCCTCAATCGGATAGCGCTCAGGACTCCAGCACATCGGGCGAGAGCTCGTTCCAAGGCGCGGTTGCGGAAGGCGGTATCGATTCGGCCGGCAGCAACGCGGTAACGCTCGAACAGTTGAAAAGCGGGTCGCTGTAGTGGCTGTCGACCCTGTTCGCGTCACGCGCATGGAGGTGCATCGCGGCCATCTGGTGTGCCTGGTGTCGTTTGCCGACGCACCGCGCGTGACGTCTGCAAGCTTGATGCGGCGCGTGTTGCCGGCGTTCCCGACGCTGCCGCAACATGCGTGCGTGAACGAGCGCGGCGCCATGTTCGCCGCCGTGATGGATTGCACGCCGCTGCCGCATCTGCTGGAACACCTGGTGGTTGACCTGCAGGTTCGCTCGCAGATTGCGCAGCATGCAAGGGTGGGCACGGCATCGCGCAGCGTTGCGCCCACCGCTTCGCGCACTGACGCGTACGCGGGCTCGGCCGCTCAAGCGGAGCCCACCCCGCGCGAGCGGCCGATTGTCGGTACCAGCGAATGGGCCGATGAGCGCGCCGGTCTTGCGCGCATCGATGTGTCGTTCGCCGACGATCAGGTTGCGCTGCGGGCGTTTCGCGATGCGGTGGCGTTCTTGAACGAAACGCTGCGCGGCGCGGAATAAGCCGTCTGCCGAACGGGGAGCAAGTACCCGTCGCCCTCGTCCAGCAGCCGGCTTTCGCAAGCCAGCTCGCTTGCGGCATGAGTACCACTACGTTGTACACAAAACGTGCAACACAAAGATAGAACTTCGAAAGCGGATCGAAAGGAGACCGCCATGGGTTTGAAAATCGCAGTGCTAGCTGGGGGAACGTTCGAATCGGAGCGTTCGGTGGCCGCGGCGAACGACGTCATCGCAGCGCTGAAAGAAGCAGAACACGAGCCGGAACTTGTTATGGTTGACGGCGGCCTGGTGGACACGCTGCTGCGTTCCCAGCCCGATGTGGCCATCAACTGCCTGCGCGGAGCGGACGGCGAATCCGGCGACATCCAGGACGCCCTTGAAGCTGCCAACGTGCCATGCGTGGGCAGCAGCGCGGCCGTGTGCCGCCGCGCCTACGACAAGGCGGGCCTTGCCGAAGCGCTGCAGGCGTACCACAACCTTACGGAAGACGTGACCACCGCGGTTACGGCACAGTCGCTGACGCTGTCGCGCCGCGCGTTCGAAGCATGGGGTGCCGAAGCGGTGTTGTCCCAGGTAGAAAGCCGTATTTCAAGCGGCTATCCTCTGTGCGTGAAACCTGCAAGCGCCAGCGCCGCCCAAGGCGTTTGCCGCGTGGAGAACGCCGAGCAGCTTTCCGAGGCGCTGCACGAGGCCCTGAAGCTTGCCGACCGCGCGCTGGTGCAGCAGTGGGTCGAAGGCGTCGAACTGACCGTTCCCGTTATCGGCACGGGCTGGAATGCGTTCGCGCTGCCGCCGGTGGAGATTGTGCCGAACGCCGGCTGGTACGACGCCGCCGCGCGCGCAACCGCCGGCGCCGTGGAGCTCCATACGCCCGTGCGCAACGCGTCTTTGTCCCCCAGCGAGCCGGACGCCCAGGCCATCCGCGCCGAAATCGAGCGCGCTGTGCTGGAGGTCTACCGCGCGCTCGGCATGCGCGACTGCGGCTGCATCGACCTGATCTGGGACGGCGCCCAGGCCATCATCCTCGAGGCCACCGCGAACCCCAACTTCGCCGCCGAAGCCCCGTTCGCCCAAGCGGCAAAAGCCGCCGGCCTCACGCTGCCCAACCTGCTTAACGAACTGGCCGAAAGCGCCCTCGACGCATAAGCCCTTCCGCGCTTCAATCAATCCAGAGATTCCAAGAACATGCCGTGCAGCATCCAGCAGCGCGGCATTTTTCACGCAAAGGCTCCTGGCATAATTTCGTCGATTTCCGCAAAAAGTGAAGCGCGCTCTAAGCCCGTCTTTCGCGCGAACCTAACGAAATGGCAACTGATTTTTGGTCAAGCTGCGATTTGAGCGGCCGAGCGGTTGCGAGCACCTATAATAAGCGGAAAAGCGATATTCAATCGTGGACCTTTAAGGAGGCCGTTATGAGCAACAAACTCGGTATTTTCCTGGCAGGCGGCGTTGCTGGCGCTGCAGTGGCTTTGCTGTGCGCCCCCCGCACGGGTCAGGAAGCTCGCACGCTGGTTGCGGAAAAGGTGAACGCTGCTTGGGGCCAGGCGCAGAACATCGGCGCTGATGCTGGCTCGAACGCTCAGCATGCGTACCAAAACGTTGCTGCTCGCGGTCAAGAAGTCGTGTCCAACGTGCAGGCTCGCGGCCAGGAAGTTGCTGGTCAGGCGGCTGCTCGCGTGCAGGAGGTTGCCGCAAAGGTGAAGCCGTCCTTCACGCAGGACAACGACGAGCTGCGCGAGAAGATCGAAGCCGCTCGCCAGCGTATTGCCAACCAGGTTGCCAAGAACGCCGAGGAATCCGGCGAAGCAGCCGAGGCTCCGGTCGAGGTTGCCGCTGAGGCCGTCGAGCCCGAGCCCGCGGCCGCGGCAGACGCCGAGCCCGCACCTGCAGCCGAGGAAAAGGCCGAAGAAGAATAGTTCACGTTTCACAATCATCATGACGAAACGACGCGTCCTCAACCTACCCGGGTGCAAAAGGGCGCGCCGTTTCGTGCTGTACGGGGGAAAGAAAGTCTCATGGCGAGCAAACTCATCACCACAAAAGAGCTGACCGGCACGCGCGTAATCGGCGGCAAGAAAGGCACGAAGCGCATCGGCAAGGTGCGTCGTTTCGTGTTCCACCCGAAGGAGAAGCGCGTCATCGGGTTCGTGGTGAAGCGTCCCGACCTGCTGTGGATGTTCCACCGCTCGGACCTGTTCGTGCCCATCGACGGCTACGACTTGGTGGACGGGCGCATCGTCATTCGCCCCGAAGCGGCAACCAGCGGCAAGGCGTACTGCAAGCAAGCGGGCCTGAACTGGGACGATTGCGTGTTGTGGGTTGGCCTGCCCGTCATGTCCCAAGACGGCGAGTCCTATGGTTACGTGGGCAACGTCACTTTCAATCGCCTCACCGGCACGGTCAAATCGTTCGAAACCGATAACGGCGCCGCGTCCAACACGCTGCTGGGCAAGCGCACCATTCCGGCGGACATGGTGCGCGGCTTCAAGCGCGGCGTGGGCGCAGCGCTTGCACAGATGGGCGACGAAGGCACCGAAACCGACGAGGTGCAGCTGGGCGCCATGTTGGTGTCGAACGAAGTTGCCGACCTGAACAGCGAAGGCGGCGTGGCCGAGGCGGCCGGCGCCGCAACTGCGGTGGCCGTGGACAAGGTGCACACCACCGTTGACAAGGCCAAGCCCGTCGTCAGCAACGCCGCGAAGAAAACCGGCGAGGCCGTGAACAAGGGCGCCTACGCCACGGGCAAGCAGATCAGCAAGTCCAAGCACATGTTCCAGGACTTCAAGAGCGAGTACGACAAGGCCGTGGCACCGTCGGGCACCACGAAGAAAACGTCGTCTTCCAGCACGAAAAAGACCACGTCAACGGCCAAAAAGAAAGCTGCTCCCAAAAAGAAGAACATGTTCGCATCGTTCAAGGAAGAGTACGACAAGGCCCGCAACGGCGACTAACCCGAAAGCGAAGTGAGCGCTATGAAACGCAACAAAACTATCGCCGCTCAATCGCGCAAGAAGCAAACAGCAAGCTCCCGCAAGCGGACGAAGCGCGCAAAGCAGCAAACTGAACGCGGCGGTCGCCGCCAGGAACGAAAAGAGCGCGTGCAGGAGCGCAGAGAGGTCATTCGCGCAAAAGCCAACGAGGAAACGGAACTGCGCGGCAGGCCCGTGCGCCGCGGCGATATCTTCAAGATCGTCGGCCTGGTGGCATTCGTGGCCATAATCGGGCTGCTTGGCTGGCTTTTGTGGCCCTACATCCACACGCTGTTCGAGCCCGGCGGCATCAACGAGGTCATCAACGACGTGCGCAACGCCGGTCCGCTTGGCTTCCTCATTCTGCTGGCGCTGCAGTTTCTGCAGATCGTGGTGGCATTCATCCCCGGCGAGGCCACGCAAATGGCAGCCGGCATACTGTACGGCCCCTGGGTTGGCGGCTTGGTCATCCTTATCGGCAGCATCCTGTCAAGCGCGTTCGTGTTCGTGGTGGTGCATCGCTTGGGTGCGCCGTTCGTGCGCGACATGGTGTCGGACAAATGGCTCGACAAGTTCGAGCGCTTTGAGAAATCGGGTAAGCTTGAGCTGACGGTATTCGTGCTGTTCCTTATCCCCGCCATGCCGAAGGATATCTTCACGTACCTGGTGCCGCTGACCAGCATGCGCATGCGCACGTTTTTGGTGCTGTCGAACGTCGGCCGCATTCCGGGCATCCTCATTTCCACGTACGCGGCAAGTGGCCTGGTCGACGGCAACGTGTGGGGCAGCATCGTCACTTTCGCGGCGCTGGCCGTGGTGGCCGTGGTGTGCCTGATTTTCCGCGACCAGATTGTCGGCGCAGTTGAGAAGCTGTCGAAGAAGAAGTAGCGGGAGAGTCGTTGGGCTAACCGCCGGCACAGCGGCGGTTGGATTCGTTTGCTGGCGAACGGTTTTGCGGCGGCGATAAGGCTGGCAGGTAATAAGAAGCGTTTGGCGAAAGTGCCGATGGTGTAAGTTGCGGAGGGAAGCGCAATGGACTCGATGAACAATCGCAGCGCGGCCGAAGAGGTTGCGGCGGCAGAAGCGGAAGTGCGTGCGGCGCAGGCGCGTCTGGACGCGGCGCGGGCGCGCATGGCAAGCGAGCAAGCGACATCGCCGCAGGTCGAAGCCCAGCCGCAGCAGCCGTATGGCACCGCACAGCAGCAACCGCCGTACACGCAGCCTGGTCAGGGCACTGGCGCGCAGCCCTACGTGCAACCTGGTCAGACGCCCACCGGCACACAGCAACCTTATGGTGCGCAGCAGCCCTATGCGCAGCCGCAGCCGGGTGCGTACGGCGCACCGCAAAACCCATACGCGCAGCAATATCAGCAGCCCTACGTAGCCCCCACGGTCGGCGAAAAAGATCACGTTGCCGCAGGTCTTTTGGCTATTTTCCTGGGATGGCTGGGCGTGCACAAGTTCTATCTGGGCTACAACACGTCCGGGTTCATCATGCTGGGCGTGTCGGTGCTCGGCGGCATCGTCACGCTGTCCGTGGCGGTGTGGGCCATCTGGGTCATCGCCATCGTCGAGGGCATCTTCTACCTCACAAAATCTCAAACCGAGTTCGAGCAAATGTACGTCCTCAACAAACGCGAGTGGTTTTAAGCGGCGGGCTTTCCCCGGTGAGTGGCCGCTTACCGGGTTGGTCGGGGCT
Source organism: Senegalimassilia faecalis (assembly GCF_004135645.1). Taxonomy (NCBI): domain Bacteria; kingdom Bacillati; phylum Actinomycetota; class Coriobacteriia; order Coriobacteriales; family Coriobacteriaceae; genus Senegalimassilia; species Senegalimassilia faecalis. The sequence continues at coordinate 939,667 of NZ_SDPW01000001.1, read as the reverse complement.
TTTTCCGTGTATGGCCGCGGCGGGGCTTGCGGCTTCGCTAGAATGAACCCAACGTGTGGCGCGCAAGGTGCGCTGCCTTTCCTTGGAATTTGCATCCTTAAAGGAGGAACATCATGCCCAAGATCACTCGCGACCAGGTGAAGGTACCTGCCGACGTCCTGGCTGACGTCCGCGAGACGTACGTCGACAACTACATGAAGGCCACCCGTGGGACCGGCCGCCTCATGTTGTTCGCGTGCGACCAGAAAGTTGAGCATCTGAACAAGGACTTCTACGGCGAGGGAATCGACATCGCCGACGCCGAGCCCGAGCATCTCTTCAAGATCGGCGACCAGGGTGTGTGCGGTGTTTTGGCTGGTCAGCGCGGCCTAATTGCGCAGTACGCTGCCGATTACCCCAACATCAACTACCTGGTGAAGATGAACTCCAAGACCAACCTGGTCAAAACGGCCCAGGAAGATCCGTACAGCCCGCAGCTGTACGACCTGGACGCCGTGCTGGCCATGCGCGAAAACGGCGTAAACATCGTTGGCCTGGGCTACACCATCTACCTGGGCAGCGAATACGAGTCCACCATGCTGGCTGAAGCTGGCGAGCTCATTGCCGCCGCTCATGCGAACGGCCTGCTGGTGGTGCTGTGGATCTACCCGCGCGGCAAGGCCGTTACCGCCGAGAAGGACCCGGACCTCATCGCCGGCGCTGCTGGCGTGGCGCTGTGCTTGGGTGCCGACTTCGTGAAGGTCAACCCGCCCAAGCCGGAAGGCGACGACAAGCGCACGCCTGCCGAGGCGCTGAAGATCGCTTCCATGGCTGCGGGCCGCACGGGCCTGGTGTGCGCCGGCGGTTCCACCGTTGACGCCGAGACGTTCCTCACCCAGCTGCACGACCAGATTCACGTGGGCGGTGCCGACGGTAACGCCACCGGCCGCAACATCCACCAGCGCAGCCTGGACGAGGCCGTTCGTCTGACGAAGGCCATCAGCGCCATCACGCTGGCCGACTACACCGTTGCCGACGCCCTGAAGGTGTTCAACGGCGAAGCCGATTTCGCCTGGGAAGACTAGCGGTTGAGACAATCTTGCATTCCCACATGCCCCGAAAGTTCGTGCTTTCGGGGCATTTTTGTGTGTTTGTCCTACAACGCGATCGCTTTTGTGTCATTTCACCCCGCGTTTGCGCCACTTAACGGAAAAATGTGGGCATTTCATGTTACGAATCCGTTGCCAAGCCACTACAATAAGGTGCTCACGCTTGACGTGAGAAAGGCGAGATACCAAAAGGAGATTGCGGGCATTTGAGCGATCAAACGGCTATTCAGGCGAGTGCGGAAGGCACCGCGCAGGCCGCTCAACAAGCGGATGCGTCGGGAAAGGCCAAGTGCGAGGCGGAGGAACAGGCTGCCGCGCATGTTGGAGAGCAAGCCCTTCGGCCTGGGGAGCAACCCTCCCCGGCAAAGGACGAAAAGCACCTCGTATTGAAACGTATTCTCGCTGCACACGAGCGCTGGTTCGATGTGCAACGTGAGTACGAATACGCCGGCCGCACCTTCCCTGGGTACGCCGAATTCCATTCCTACGGCGAAAAGTACGTGCTGGTCAAGCGCGCAAAGCTGTGGGAAGTCGACACGCACGAGTATCTGTTCTTTGTCCTGGCCAACCGCCTGGACGAAACTCAGGTGCGTGACCTCGTGTCGTTCATGGAAAACGACGGGCTTGCGAAAGTGGTTCCCGAACCGAACCATATGTCGTCGGCCATTTCCCTGGTGATCGTGGCGGATTCCTGTACCGAAGAAGCGTTGCGGCTGGTGCGCAAAACCAAGTTCCGCAAGAACTTCGCCTTCGGTATCCGCGGCTGGGCGGACCTCCGCGTGGCCGTTGCCGACCTTTCCACGAAGCGCGTGACCACGAACGCGATGGGCAAGCAACTCAAGCAGACGATTGAGGCGACCCTGTCCGTTCAAGCGTAAGAACCACGACGCAATAGTAAGAGGAACCCATGAACGCATTGCTTATCCTCCTTGTTGCTGCGGTCATCCTGGTCATCGGCTATGTGTGCTACGGTGGCTGGCTTGCCAAGCAATGGGGAGTTGACCCGAAGCGCCCGACTCCGGCCCATGAGCTGGAAGACGGCGTAGACTACGTGCCCGCGCCGCCCTACGTGGTGCTGGGCCACCATTTCTCGTCCATCGCCGGCGCAGGCCCCATCAACGGCCCCATCCAGGCGGCCGTGTTCGGCTGGGTGCCCGTGCTTTTGTGGGTGCTCATCGGTGGCATCTTCTTCGGCGCTATGCACGACTTCGGTAGCTTGTTCGCGTCGCTGCGCCATAAGGGCCAGACGCTGGCCGTTGTTGTTGCCGAGAACATCGACAACACGGCGAAGAAGCTGTTCTGCATCTTCGCGTATCTGACGTTGCTGCTGGTCGTTGCCGCATTTGCCTCCATCGTTGCCAACACGTTCGCCGTCAGCGCCACCGCTGCCGCCGCGTCGAACCTGGCCAACGAGCAGACGGCTATGATCTCGATCATCTTCATCGGCGTGGCCGTGGTGTACGGCTTCTTGACCCGTGGCCGCAACATCCCCGGCCCGGTGAACATCGTCACCGCCATCATCCTGATCATCATCATGGTTGCCATCGGCTACAACCTGCCGCTCATGGGCATTTCCCTGGCGCTTGATTACAACACCTGGATGATCATCCTGGGCGTGTACATCCTTATCGCCTCCGTTGCCCCCGTGTGGATTCTGCTGCAGCCGCGCGATTACCTGTCCAGCTACCTGCTGTACGGCATGATCATCCTGGCCGTCATCGGCATCGTGGGCGCATCGCTCATGGGTGCCGCCACGAACCTGCAGATCCCCGCGTTCACCGGCTTTGTTGCCACGAACGCCGCCTTCGACGCTTCCACCGGCCAGGCACTGGTCGACGAGGCGGGCAAGGCCATCACGAACAAGGCCGCCGCTTCTGGCTTCCTGTTCCCCGCGCTGTTCATCACCATCGCGTGCGGCGCCATCTCCGGCTTCCACAGCCTGGTTGCTTCGGGTACCACGTCCAAGCAGCTGGATAAGGAAAGCCAGGCGCAGCCCATCGGCTACGGCGGCATGCTCATCGAGTGCCTGCTGGCCGTCATCTCGCTGTGCGCCGTCGGCTTCGTGTGGAGCAAGTACGCCGCGGGCGGCTACGCTTCTCCGACCGCTGTTTTCGCTGACGGCCTGTCCCAGATGCTCGCGTGCATCCCTGGCCTGGCCGACGTGCAGGGTCTGGCATACGCGCTGCTCATCCTGGCCGTTTCCGCGTTCTGCCTCACTTCGCTCGATACCGCAACCCGCTTGGCTCGCTACATGTTCCAGGAGCTGTGGACGCCCGTCGACACGAAGCCCGAGGACCTCACGGGCGCGCGCAAGGTTATGGCGAACCCCTACGTTGCCACCATCATCACCGTGGTCATCGGCGTGTTCCTGGGCATGACCGGCTACACCATCATCTGGCCGCTGTTCGGTGCTGCTAACCAGCTGCTGGCCGCCCTGGCTCTGCTGGCCGTGGCTGCATGGCTGGGCAACGCGGGCCGCAACAACAAGATGTTCTTCGTGCCCATGGCCTTCATGCTGGCCGCCACGCTGACCTCGCTGGGCATCACGTTCTACCAGAAGATGCTGCTCATCATGAAGGGCGGCGACATCTTCGCCCCCGCCGTGCAGGCAATCCTGGCTGTGCTGCTGTTCGTGCTGGCCGTGGTGCTGGCCGTCAAGGGTGTGAAGACCATCGTGGCCACCGTCAAGCGCAACGCCGCGTAAGCTGGTGCTCCGCTAAAGGGAAGCCGCGCGACCCTGCGCCTTCTGAGATTCGAAACCCCGTCGCAACCTTGGTTGCGGCGGGGTTTTTCGCGTTACGGGGCGTATGGGTCGAAGGGGGCAGCTCGCAATGGGGAAGCGGGTGAACGGTTTCGCGGGGTTTGCCGGTTGGTGGCGTAGCCTTCTCGGGACTCTCCTACGGCGTGCGATATTGCGCGCGGGGGGTGGCGGGGGGGGGGAAGCTGCTCCCAGAACAGCTTCGTGAGGCCGACGCGGGATTGCGTGCCGGTTTTCTGGTAGAGCGAGGTCAGGTGCCGCTGGAGCACGCGCAGGGAGATGCCCATGTCCGCGGCCACATGCTTGAGTGGGCGCTCGTCGGCGGTGACGGTGGCAAGCACCTCGATCTCGCGCGGCGTGAGTGAGAAACGGCCGGCGAAATCCGCAAGGTGCGCTTCGGGGTCGATGGCGGCATCGTCTGCGGAGGGCGCGGCGCCGGGTGTCGGGCCCTCCGCGGCTTCCGGCATCCCATCAGCTGCCCTTTGGGCGGATGCGTCGCTGCCGTCGGGGCCGGGCATAGTGTTGCCGGCAGCAGGCGTGTACTCGCCGACCTCCGTTTGACCAGGCGTGATATTGCCGGCGGACCCAGGCACGCCGGCTTGCTGCCCAGTGTGCCCTGCGACTTCGTCGCCCCTCGGGCGCGGATGCAAGTCCAGCATGCCGGCGGCGAAGAGCAGCGCGTTGATGCCGATGATCAGGGGAATCAGCAGCGCGATCACGGCCACGGGGCTCGTCAGGTCGATCACCAGCAGCGCGGGTGCGCCGATTGCGATGGCGGTCACGTTGTTGAGCGCTCGTCCCATGCTGCACCACAGGTCGGGGGCACGCAGGAGCTGCGCTATCCAGATGAACATCGTGGTGTAGAACGTCATGAACACACCTGAGCCCAAGAAGTAGACGACTTCCCCGATGACGTACGGCCCGCCTGCCTCCACTCCGAGCATCGCGCCGACCGAGAGCAGCATCATCCAGAACATGACGATGCCCAGGTAACGCGCCCGGTGCAGGTCGAACAGCACGCCGCCGGCAAAGCCTCCGACGGCCATCAGAACGCGGGGCGTTACGTTGGTGTATTGGCTGGTCCAGGGCGAGCCAATGTCGATAAAGGTGTAGAGCGTGTTGAACAGCACGGAAAACAGCAGCACTAAGGCGAAGATCGCGATGACGGCGGTGCGAGGGGTCATATGGTCGAGACGCCATCCGGCGAACTTGCTGCTTACGAGGTGATTTCCTCCGCGTTGTTCCCGCTGTGCGGAAAAGTCTGCGAGTGCGGATCGGGGCGGCCATATGCGCGCATTGATCGCGCCCAGGGCGATGATTCCCGCGGAAAGCACGACGGCCTCGATCAGGTGGTTCGACGTGAATTTGAACAAGGGGATCTGCGCGAGCACGCCGAGCGCGTGGCTACCTCCGATCAGCGTTGCGAATCGCGCGATGTTGCGCGACCTCACGCACGTTGCCCAGTACGCGGTGGCGCCGGCGAGCCCGATAAGGAAGAACCCGCCCGCACCCGTGCACGCGATCACCAGCGGCGAGGATGCGAAAGCGACGCCGACAAGGCACGCGACCCCAAGGACGGTGACGACTCCCATGAACACAGGTCGGCCTTTTTCGCCGACAAGACGGTTCTTGAGGGGAAAGGCCAGAAGGCCCAGGGTGCTGGCGCCTTGGATGGGGAGCTGCAAGAGGAAGGGAGCGTGCCCTCCGTGTTGAGCTAGGTTGGTTTGGAAGAACAGCGTCGACTCAAGGAACACGAAGAAGAACAACGCAAGTGCGCAAAAGAGCAGGCTGTTTTCACGTTTCGCGTTGCCCATCGCGCCCTTCCTTCCAAGTGTGTCCGCACCCTTTTCCTTATTGTATCCCTTGTCGCGTTGCCATCGTTTTTTAATTTTTCCGAAGGGGTTAACTTTGGCCGTGAGTTCTCGGGGGGCGTCCGCGGTTTGGCTGTTTTGTCCAGGGGGTCGTTTATACGACCTCCTGACGCCGCTTCACCCACCTGCGAAAACAAATCGTCTAAGTCTCGCGTTCGTAAATACGGCGTGGTTCCGTGTACCCCCTTTGGCAATGATGTTTAGAGGAGGTGTAGCGGCTCGATGCCGTTTGCACCGCTGGCGCGATGCGCGGTTACGGGCTATGCGCGCGTCCGGCGATCGGCGAGTGAGGCCGACGTCGGCGGGCGCGATGGCATGGGAGGGCCGTGCGGGAAGGAGTGGGCCCATGAATATGTCAGGGTACCGGAAAAGCCCGAGCGCGCGCATATGCAAGCGCAAGGGGATACGGAAAGCCGCGATGCGGTGGAAGGAGGCGAGGGCATGAAATCGACGAAGCGTTTTAAAGCAGCGTTAGCCGCTGTGCTGGTGCTTGCGTTGTCGCCGCTGTTCGGCGGCGCGGCGTTCGCAGAAGGCTCATCGGCGGCAACGTACAGCGGAAACAAGACCGCCGTCACGGACCCCTCGACCATTTGGGATTGGTCGGGGCTTATCAAGAGCGACACGTCGAGCGTTGGACGTATCTGGACCGACAAGACCGTGTCAGATGGCGAGATCAGCAAGAACGGCGTCACCATATCCAAGGAGAATGGTGCGGACTTCCTGACCGCGCTCACGGCGTTGTCGTCCACCTCTAACCTATCCGATACGGCAACCACGCCGCTCGACATCGTGCTGGTGCTTGACGCATCTGGGTCGATGGATGACGCCATGGGCGGCGGCGATGACACAAAGCGCATCGCTGCGCTCAAGAGCGCAGCGAACTCGTTCATCGATGAGATCGCCAAGCAGAATGCGACGGTCAAGGATGCGGCTAAGCAGCATCAGGTCGCCATCGTGAAGTTCGCTGGGAACAAGACCGACAAGGTCGGCAACGACACGTATCGCGACGGCGGATATTCGTACAACTACAGCCAGGTGATGAAGACGCTGGCTCCGTGTACCGATGAGACGAAAGATGCTTTCTCGTCCCAGGTGAACGCCATCAAGCCCGCCGGCGCAACGAATGCCGCCGCAGGCTTGGAGCTTGCGAAGGGTCAGACCTCTGGTCGTTCCGATGCCAAGAAGGTCGTCATCTTCTTCACCGATGGCACGCCGACGACCCAGAGCAGTTTCTCTCCGGACGTCGCCTCGAGCGCCGTTGGAAACGCTAAGGATATGAAGGACGCGGGTGCTGCGGTGTACTCCATCGGCATCTTCGAGGGCGCAGATCCGGCCAAGTATCCCAGCGAGCAGGGCGTTTCCAACGAGAATAAGCTCATGCATGCCGTGTCGAGCAACTACCCGTCTGCGACGTATTCATATGAGAAAACGAGTTGGTGGCCGGGCGAATACAAATGGAGCTTCGGCGACCGCGCGAAGGGCTCCGACGGTAAAGACGCCGCGTTCTACAAGAGCGCGACCAACGCCGACGAGTTGAAGCGCGTGTTCGACGACATCTCCAAGGAGATCTCGACGGGCGCCGGCTATCCGACGGAGACGAGCGAAGGCTTCGAGCACGAGACCGGCTACATCACCTTTGATGATCAGCTGGGCGATTACATGCAGGTCACCGACCTGTCCAAGCTCGTGTACAACGGAACGGTGTACGGCTGCAAGTCCAAGACCACGGACGGAAACGTCGACACGTACCATTTCAGCGGTGACGTGCATTCCGGCTTGGCTGCTGCCGATCTGAAGGACGTCGTGATCACCGTCACGCGTTCGAACGACGTTGCGGTGGGCGACAAGGTGCAGGTGAAGGTGCCCGCATCCTTGATCCCGCTGCGCAACTTCGCCATCGACCTGGCGAAGGATACCATGAGCGTCTCGAACACCACGCCAATCTCGGTGCTGTACTCCTCCGGCGTGAAGCCGGCGGCGCTCGATCTGCTGGAGAATCCCGATGACGCCATGAAGGCGTATATGGAGAAGAACACCGACGCAACGGGCAAGGTGAGCTTCTACGCCAACAAGTGGACCGGCAAGGAAACGGGCGACGTGGTCGCCACGTTCGAGCCGGCAGCGGGCAATAGCTACTATTACTTCACGCAGGACACGCCTATCTACACCGATGAGGCGTGCACTGTTCCTGCGAAGTCGGTAGAGAAAGGCTCTACGTACTACTACAAGCACAACTACTACGCCATGGACAACGGCAAGCCCGTTGCGAAGACCGAGCATGTGTCCTTCCCGGGCGACGCCGCTGAGAAGGTCGAGGGCTCTATCGCCTGGGATTCCACGGGTGCCTGCTACTTCAAGTCCGGCACGCCGCGTTTGACCTACATCAACGAACTGCACAAGGTCAAGACCGATAATCCCACGGCCACGGCCGATGACGTGCTGAACCCGAAGTGGAGCGGCATTGAGCAGTCCTCCGCGCAAACGCTCATCAACGCCTATCTGGGCAACAACGGCAAGCTGAGCGTCGATGTACCCGGCACGCTGACGGTGACGAAGCAGCTGCAGCTGCCCGATGGGTATAACGCGGCTGATTTCGCGAACGAATCCTTCGAGTTCGCCATCACCATGCAAGATGCCGCCGGCAAGAGCTTTAACGCCGTGGTGAAGAACGCGAACGGCGAGCAGCAAGGCGATAAGTTCGTGCTGGCGTTCGGCCAGGACGGCCAGGCGAAGCATTCCCTGAAGCCGGGCGAGACCCTGTACGTGTACGGGCTTTCCGCAGGCTGGGACTATAAGGTAAGCGAGACGCACCGCGACGGCTTCACGGCAGAGGCCGCTGGTGCGGAAGGTCAGATCGCTGCCGGTAACACGAGCGCGGTAACGTACAAGAACACATATGCCGCATCCGGCACGCTGGATGGCGAGACGTACCTCAAGGGCGAGAAGGTGCTGACCGGACGCGCTTGGCTTGAAACCGACGAGTTCACGTTCATTCTGAAGGATGCCGACACGTCCGTTGAGGCGCCGATGCCGCCGACCGACACCCTGGGCGAGACGCGTGTCAAGGTAACGCAGCCGTATGGCACTCCAGCTGATACAAAGGTGCACTTCCAGTTCCAGGACATCAGCTACACGAAGCCGGGCACGTACACGTATGAGATTTGGGAGTCCGAGGCGCTCAGCACTTTGAATCCCGGCGTGAGCGCATCCCAGGCGTTGTACCAGGTCGTCGTGACGGTAACCGACAAGGACCACAATGGTACGCTGACGGTGGAGTCTAAGATGACGAAGCTGGTAGGCGATGACGGCGTGAAATATGAGAAGCCGCAGCCCATCGAGGACGATACGGCGTCGTTCGTGAACGAGTACAACCGCTTTGAGGTGAAGTGGACTCCTAGCGGCACGAAGACGTATACGGACGCGACAGGTGAGAACCCCCTTAAGCCGGGCATGTTCCACGTGATCGCCTGCACGGACAACCCTGATGCGCCGTTGCCCCAAGGCGAAGGCGCGATGCGTATCGATCACGAGTGGGGCGGCAAGATGTGGTATGGCGCCCTGACCGCGGTCGAGGCAGGCGGCGGCATCGCGTTCCCGCAGGCGACGTTCACGTACGGGAATCTCGATCCCGAAACGCTCGACGCCACCTTCGAATACAAGATCGTCGAGGTGGTTAAGGTCGGCGATACGTGGCGTGCCGTGCGAGATGTCCTGGCGGACAAGACCTTCGACCCGGCCGGCATGGTGTACGACCAGACGGTGTGGGCCGCGAAGGTGACTATCGCGGACGTTGGCGGCACGCTTGAATTGAGCGCCAAGTACTACGAGAACGATAGCGAAGAGCCGATTACCGGCGCCATGTTCAGTTTCGATAACTCGTACAAACCCGATTCCGCTAAGCTCGAGGGCGATACGGCGATTCACGGCACCAAGGTGCTGACCGGCCGCGATATGGCGGAAGGCGAGGCGTTCGGCTTCAAGCTGAGCGCGGCGGATGGCGCCACGCAGAAGGCCATTGACGACGGCAGCATCATCATCCCGAAGGGTGCCGAAGAAGCCGTGGTGAGCGGCGCGAAGGCGGGCGATGAGACTAGGTTCTCCTTTGGCGAGATGACGTTCAAGAAGCCCGGCACGTATTCGTTCGCGGTGCAGGAGGATAAGTACTGCGGAAAGGATCTTGATGCAGCGGGCACCGCAACCGGCGGCATCGTGTTCGATCGCCATGTGCACAAGGTTACGGTCACGGTGACCGATGACCATACGGGCAAGCTGGTCGCCGCGGTGAGCTACGACAACGGGCCGGCGAAGTTCGAGAACAAGTACGAGCAGAATGCGCAGTTCTCCGGCATCACCGTCCAGAAGACGCTGAACGGCCGCGATATGGCAGCTGATGAGTTCTCCTTCAGCATCCATGGCGTGAAATCCGATACCGTGTCTGCGGAAGATGCCGAAGCCCGCTTGACGGATTCCGACCGCAGCTTCACCAACGCTGCGCGTGCCGATGGCGTCGCGTGCGATATGGCGAAGATGAACGGCGTCGCGTTCACGCAGGCCGATATCGGCAAGACGTTCGCATACGAAGTGCGCGAGGTCGTGCCCGCCGATGCTAAGCCCGGCGTTTCCTACGACAACAGCGTGCATACGCTCGAGATCACAGTGGGCATGAGCGGCGATCCCGACAAGCATCTGACGCTGACCACCAAGCTGGATGGGAAGGTCGTCGATTCCGCGACCGTGGCGTTCGTGAACGGCTATCAGGCAACCCCGACCAGCTACGACACCGCCACCGCCGGTCTGAGCAAGGTGCTCGAGGGCCGCGATTGGATTGACTCCGACGAGTTCACGTTCGAGTTGAAGGCGCTCGATGGCGGTCCGCTGCCCAAGGATGCTGCGGGCAACGATGTGACCAGCGCGACGGTGACCAAGGCGAACGCGGGGAGCTTCGGGTTCGGTGAGATCAAGTTCACGTCCGACATGGTGAAGGCCGAGCCCGACCATAAGCGCACGTTCGTCTACGAGGTGCGCGAGGTCGTGCCCGCCGACGACCATAAGCTGCCGGGCATCCAGTACGACGGCAACGTGGCCACCATCAAGGTGACGGTGTCCGACGACGGCTCTGGCACGCTCAAGGCCTCTGCAGTTGCGGAGAACGTCACGTTCGTGAATCGCTACACCGCTGAAATCGATTACACGGCGGCGGGTGGCTTGAACGTGGCCAAGACCCTGACCGGCCGCGATATGGCCGAGGGCCAGTTCACCATCAAGGTGACTCCTGGCGACGAGGCGTCGGCGTACGCGCTGGGTCTGTCGCTGGAAGGCGCCGAGATCGCCATGCCCGCAGCTGCGGATGGCGCGCAAGCCGTGAAGTCCGCGCTGGGCGAGCAGCACGTGGTGCTGCGCCAGAGCGACGTTGGCAAGACGTATACCTATAAGGTGGTCGAGGTGGTAGGCGAAAAGGTTACCGGCTACACCTACGACACGACGGAGTACACGGTAACGGTGACGGTCGAGGACAACCCGGAGAAGGCCGCGTTGACGGTCAAGACCGTGGTGGCCGGACCTAAGGGCGACAAGACGTACGTGTACGGCGCAGATCCGTCTGCTGCCGGCACAGGTCCTGCGGTGGTTCCCTTCACCAACACGTATGCCGCCTCTACCGACAACCCGGGCGGTGCGGCCGCTCAGGTGACGGCGACCAAGGCGCTCACGGGACGTCCGCTTTCCGCCGGTGAGTTCATCTTCGCGGTGAAGTACGCAACGGGCGGGGACGACCTGCGGACGGCCAAGAACGCGGCCGATGGCACCGTGACGTTCGACGGCCTTCACTACACCACCGAGATGCTTGAGGGCCTGGTGCAGGACGGCAACGCCTCCAGGACCTCCGACAAGGGAGTCATCTCGTGGACGGTGAGCTACCTGGCTTACGAGAAGACCGATGGCCTGGCTGACCAGGGCATCACGCCGCAGACGCAGCCGATCCCGTTCAAGGTGACGGTCGTCGATAACGGCAATGGCTCGCTTACGGCAACGGCGAACCTTGGCGATGGCCTGAAGTTCGAGAACACGTACTCCACGGGCGATCCGGTGCAGGTGGGCCTGTCCGGCGTGAAGACGCTGCAGGCGGCACCCGGGCTTGACCCGGCCTCCATCGAGGGCAAGTTCACCTTCACGGTGACCTCCGACGATGCGGCCGCTCCCATGCCCGAGCGCACCACCGCCAAGAACACGGCGGACGGCAACGTGGACTTCGGCTCCATCACGTTCACGCTGGACGACCTCAACCGCGCCCTGGGCGTGAACGGCCAGACGGCCGCCGCAGATGCCGACAAGGCTGAAGCGGATGCCGCGAAGGCCGCTGATCAGGCAACGCCGGCCAAGGAAGCCGACCAGGCTGCCGATGCTGCGAAGGCTGTTGCCGACGCTGACAAGGCCGCCGCGGATGCGGGCAACGCTTCCTCCCAGGCCGCCGGCAACGGTGACAAGCCCGCCGCCGACGAGGGCGACAAGCCCGCGGCAGGCGACGAGCAGGGTGCGGGCGCCGTAGCGGCTTCCGATGCCGCCAGCGGCACGGTCGACACGGTCGCTCCCGGCAACCAGCCGGCCGACCAGCCGGCGAACCCGGAGCCCGAGTCCGGCAAGCCGCGTTCCCACGTGTTCACCTATAAGGTGACGGAGAGCGGTGACGTGCCCGGCGTGACCAACGACGCCGCGGCGACCAAGACGGTCAGCTTCAAGGTGACCGACGACGGCGCCGGCAAGCTGACGGTCGAGCGCCAGGGCGATGCGGCGAGCCCGGCGTTCTCCTTCGCCAACACCTACAAGGTGGGGCCCGCTCACTTCAGCGTGACCGATCAGGTGGCGGTGACCAAGACGCTGACGGGCCGCGACATGGCTGCCGGCGAGTTCGCATTCGAGCTGCTCGAGGGCGAAGATGTGGTGGCGACCGGCGTTAACGCCGCCGACGGCAGCGTGGCGCTGAGCGCGGTGAAGTACACGCAGCCCGGCACGCACCGCTACACGTTGCACGAGGTCGGGGGCGGCACCGTCGCCAACGGCGTAACGTACGACGGTGCGACGTACACCGTGGTCACCACGGTGAAGGACAACGGCGACGGCACGCTCAGCGTGGCCCATGCGCTGGAAGACGCGCGCGAGGCGACCTTCGCCAACGCTTACCAGGCAACGCCCACGACCGTGGTCATCGGCGCCTCCAAGACGCTGGTGGGCAAGAACCTTGAGGACGGGCAGTTCACGTTCGTACTGACCGCGACCGACGGCACCGAGCTGAAGGCGAAGAACGCCGCCGACGGCAAGATCGCCTTCCCGGCGCTGACGTTCGACAAGCCCGGCACGTACGAGTTCGCGCTCACCGAGCTCGACGATGCGCAGGCGAACGTGACGTACGACAAGCACGCGTACAAGGTGACCGTGACGGTCGTCGATGACGGGCTCGGCCACTTGAACGCAACGGTGGCAGGCGATGCCGACGTGCTCGCGTTCACGAACACGTACGCCGAGCCTCCGGCGCCCGTGCAGCCCACGCAGCCCACGCAGCCCGGCGGCAAGACTTTCACGCCGAGCGGGCCCATCGGCAAGGTGCTGACCCAGACGGGCGATGACAGGCTTGCCCTGGTCCTGCCGCTTGCGGCAGTGGCCCTGGCGGGCGCGGCCTCCATCGCGGCGCTGTGCATCATGCGCCGTCGCGATAAGCGCTAGCGCAGCCGTTCCCGGCGAAGGCCGGATAGAGGAAACCCGCCGTCGCACCTGCATGGGGCGGCGGCGGGACACAAGAAGAGGGCCGGGTAGATCCCGGCCCTCTTCGCGTTTCGCTCTGTTGTGCGTTGCTGTTCCGCGGCGCGGCGTTGTGGAACAGCTGTTGCTTCGTGTGGAGTTGCTCTGCGGTGCTGCGTCGCGCGTTGTCGCAGCATCTCCGCGCCGCTGCTACACGGGCTTCACCTCGACGCCGGCCTCGGTCAGCGCGGTGCGGATCTTGCCGGCGAACTCGAGCGCGTGCACGTTGTCGCCGTGGATGCAGATGGTGTCGGGCTTCACGGTGATCAGCTTGCCCGATGCCGACTCGATGGCGCCTTCCTTCACGGCGCGCACCACGCGCGCCACGGCGAAGTCCTCGTCGGTGATGACGGCGTCGGGAAGCTTGCGCGACACCAGCAGGCCCTCGTCGGTGTAGTTGCGGTCGGCGAAGAACTCCTGCGCGGTGCGGATGCCCTCCGCCTGGCCCGCGCGGATGAGCTCGCTGTTCGCCAGGCCCACCAGCACCAGGTCCAGGTTGGCGTCGTGCACGGCGGCGGCCACGGCACGGGCAAGCTCCGGGTCCACGGCGGCGCGGTTGTACAGCTGGCCGTGAGGCTTCACGTGGTGCATGCGCGCGCCGGTGGCGTGGCAGAAGGCCTGCAGCGCGCCGATCTGGTACAGGATGTAGTCGTAGGCCTCGTCGGGCGACATGGCTATGTCGCGGCGGCCGAAGCCCTGAAGGTCGGGGTAGCCCGGATGCGCGCCCACGGCCACGCCCGCCTCGGCGGCGAGCTTGACGGTGCGGCGCATGACCGCCGGGTCGCCGGCGTGCATTCCGCACGCCACGTTGACGCTGGAAACCAGCGGGATGACCTGATCGTCAAGTCCGAGCGTGTATCGCCCGAAGCTTTCCCCCAGGTCGGAGTTGAGATCGATGCTCGGCATGTTCAAACACTTCCATTTCCATATACATGAGCGTGCGCGGTTGCGGCATGCTGCAACCGCGCACGGCGTCGGTTCGGGTTGTTCTCCCTCGGACGGGCCTTGGGCGGGTCGGCGCGTTTGCCCTCTAGCCCTTCAGGTCCACGTTCTTGGTGTCCGTGATCAGCATGTAGCCGGGGGCGTGCGTGATGGCGAACGGCGGCTTGCTGTTCATGACGATGGACTGCGGGGTGACGCCGCATGCCCAGAACACCGGCACCTCGCCGGGATTGATGTCCACCGGGTCGCCGAAGTCGGGCTTGGCGATGTCCTTGATGCCGATGACGGAGGGGTCGCCGATATGCACGGGCGCGCCGTGCACCTTCGGGATGGCGCCGGAGATCTGCACCGCCTTCACCACCTGGTCGTAGGGGATGGGGCGCATGCTGACCACCGTGTTGCCGCTCATGGAGCCGGCCGGCTCGCACGCCAGGTTGGTAAGGTACATGGACACGTTGCGGCCCTGGGTGTTGTGGCGCATCTCGATGCCCGCCTCGATTAGCTCGCTCTCGAAGCTGAACGAGCAGCCGATGATGAACGCCACCAGGTCATCGCGCCAGTAGTCCACCACGTCGTCGACCTCGTCCACCATGACGCCGTCCTTGTAGATGCGGTATCCAGGGAAGTCGGTGGCAACGTCGCAGTCCTTCGCGCAGATGTGCGTCATGCGCTCGCCCACCTCGGTGACCTCCAGGATGGGGCAGGGCTTGGGGTTGCGCTGCGCGAACAGCAGGAAATCGTAGGCCTGCTCGCGGGGCAGGATGATCAGGTTCGCCTGCGCGTAACCCGGGCACAGGCCGCTTGTGGGGGCGGCGAACTTGCCTTCGCGGATCAGATGGCGCGCCTCGGCGGGCGTGGCGTGGAGCATCTGCTCCCACACCTCGGCGTCGACGCCTTCGGGCTTTGCAGGTACCGGCATTTCGATTCCCATAACGCTTCCTTTCGTTGATCCCTACACTTCGCCTGCAAGGAACTGCTCGATGAATCCCGTGTCGGCCAGGCCGGCGCGGAACGTCTCGTTCTCCATGATGGCGTATTGGAAGTCAAGGTTGGTGTTCACGCCCACGATGACCATTTCCTCAAGCGCGGTGCGCATCTTCGCGATGGCCTCGGTGCGGTTGCGGCCCTGCACGATGATCTTGGCGATCATGGAGTCGTAGTACGGCGAGATCTCGAAACCGTCGTAAGCCGCGGTGTCCACGCGCACGCCGTTGCCGCCGGGCAGGTGCATCTGCGAGATGGTGCCGGGGCTGGGCATGAAGTTCTTCTCGGGTGTTTCAGCGTTGATGCGGCACTCGATGGCGTGGCCGCGCAGCACGATGTCATCCTGGGAAAAGGACAGCGGCTCGCCGGCGGCCACGCGGATCATCTCGCCCACCAGGTCGGTGTGCGTGACCATCTCGGTGACGCAGTGCTCCACCTGGATGCGCGTGTTCATCTCCATGAAGTAGTAGTTGCGCTCGGCGTCCATGAGGAACTCGATGGTGCCGGCGGACGTGTAGCCCACCGCGCGCGCGGCCTTTACGGCGTCGTCCATCATGCGGCGGCGCAGGCCCTCGTCGGCGTCCAAAAGCGGGCTGGGGCTTTCCTCGATCATCTTCTGGTGGCTGCGCTGCACGCTGCAGTCGCGCTCGCCCAGGGCCACCACGTTGCCGTGGTTGTCGGCGATGATCTGCACCTCCACGTGGCGCGGGTTCTGCACGGCGCGCTCCAGGTACATGGTGTTGTCGCCGAAGGCGTTGACGCTTTCGCGCTGGGCGATGTTGAACATGTCGGCGAAGTCCTCTTCGCTCTCCGACACGCGCATGCCCTTGCCGCCGCCGCCCGACGACGCCTTGATCATGATGGGCCAGCCGATGGTGCGGGCCTGCTCAAGGGCAACGTCCACGTCATGGATGCCCTTCTTCGTGCCGGGCACCACGGGCACGCCGGCGTCCATCATGGTGCGGCGGGCCTGGCTTTTGTTGCCCATGCGGTCGATGACCTCGGGCGTGGGGCCGATGAACACGATGTCGTTGTCGCGGCACAGCTTGGCGAACGTGGAGTTCTCGGACAGGAAGCCGTAGCCGGGGTGGATGGCGTCGGCGCCCGTGCCCTGGGCCGCGGCCAGGATGGCGGTGGTGTTCAGATACGAATCGCGCGCCGGTGCGGGGCCGATGCACACGGCCTCATCGGCCAGGTAGGTGTGCAGCGCTTGGCGGTCTGCCGTGGAGTACACGGCAACCGTTTTGATGCCCATGGCGCGGCATGCGCGGATGATGCGCACGGCTATCTCGCCGCGGTTGGCTATGAGGATCTTGTTGAACATGGGGCTCGCCTGGCCTTACGCGTTCGCGCTGGTGGAGATGCGGAACAGCGGCTGGTCGTACTCCACCTGCGTGCCGTTTGCGGCCAGCACCTCGGTGACGACGCCCGGCGCGGGGGCGGTGATCTCGTTCATCATCTTCATGGCTTCAACGATGGCCAGCGTCTGGCCGGTCAGCACCTCCTGGCCCACCTTCACGAACGGGTCCTCGTCGGGGCTGGGGCCGGCGTAGAACGTGCCCACCATGGGGCTGCGGACCAAGCTGACCGAGTCGTCCTCGGCGGCAAGCGGGGCAGAAGCAGCGCCGGCGGTAACGCCCGAAGCGTCCTCGCGGGCGTTAAGCAGCTGTCCGACGCGCTCGGCCATGAGAGGAAGCGCGGACGACGAGATGCTGCCCGGCGCGGGCGTGCGCTCGAGTTCGATTTCCATGCTGCCGTCCTTGAAACGCAGCGCGGTGAGGTTGCCTTCGTCCATGATGTCCAGCAGGTCGAGGATGTTCTTGCGACGCTGCTGCATTTCCTGCTGGTGAAGCGTGGTTTCGGCGTTCGTCTCGTTCATGCTCATGGATGCTCCTATCGGTTCGTGTCGCTTGCGCCGGCCTCGGCCGCCTGCAGGCGTTCTTTCTCGGTTTTGCCCAGTTCAATCCACAGTTTCTGACTTCCTGACGCGTGTGCTTTCGCTTGCGCTTCCAGGATGGGCGTCAGTCTTCGCGCCGTTCTTCGCGGCGATATGCCGCCGTAACACGGACGTTTCACCACTTTCGCCAGCGCGTCAAGCCGGCGCGCTTCCTGGCGGTACAGCTCCTGGGCCTCCTGCACGGTGACAGGCGCGAAGCGAATGGTGCGCCCGGGCGTGCACTGCACCAGTTTCGGCAGGTCAACGGAGCAGACGGTGCCGATTTTCGCGTAACCGCCCGTGGTTTGGCGGTCGGCCAGCATGATGATGGGGCGGCCGTCGGCGGGAATCTGCACGGCTCCCAGCGCAATGCCGTCCGAGATGATGTCGCTGCCGTCGTACGTTTCGATTTCCGGCCCGTCCAGGCGGAATCCCATGCGGTCGCAGCGGCTGGTGGTGGTGTATTTCTGACCGTAGAACGTGTCGATGCCGTCCTGCGTGAACATGTCCTCTTGCGGGCCGGGCACTACGCGCAGCGTGATTTCATCGGCGCCGAAGCCGTAGAAGTCGTCGTCGCGCTCGACGGTGTGCGACCCCAGGTTCGCCATGAAGTCCAGGTTGCGCGTGCAAAACGGCAGGTAGTCGCCGGTGATGAGCGCGCGGCCCTTCCAGCCGCCGATGCCGCACTTCAGGTTCGTGGAGCGGCTGCCCATGACTTCGGGCGCGTTGATGCTGCCGCCCGCGATGGCCAGGTAGCCGTACATGCCCGTTTTCGGCGCGCCGAAGGCAAGCACGCTGCCGCGGTGCACGGCCAGCGCGGTGTACATGGGCGCAGGTTGGCCGTCGAGCGTGGGGCGGAAGTCGCCGCCGGTGATGGCCACGAACGTGTTCGTGGTGAAGCGCAACGTGGGCCCGGCCAGGCAAAACTCCAGCACAGGTGCGTCGGGCGGGTTGTCAACCAGCAGGTTCGCGATGTGCAGCGCGCGGCTGTCCATAACGCCCGAGGGGCTGAACCCGCTGCCTAGATAGCCGGTGCGGCCCTGGTCTTGCAGCGTGGTAAGGATGCCTGGTTTGATTGCGGTGACGCCCATGCTAGGCCTCCTCGACGATGATGTCGTACTGGTAGCCGCCCGCGGCGATCTGCGCCTCGATGGCGTCGTACTGCGCGCGCGTGATGGGCTGGAAGCGCAGGTACTCGCCGGCGCGGTACAGGATGGGCTGCTCGCGGTCGGGGTCGTACGGGCGCACGGGGCTGCGGCCGATGATCTGCCAGCCGCCGGGGCTTGCCAGCGGGTAGATGCCCGTTTGCGCGCCGCCGATGCCCACGCTACCTGCGGGGATTTCCGTGCGCGGCTCGGCCAGGCGCGGCGTGTGCAGGCGCGGGTCGAGGCCGCCCAGGTAGGCGAAGCCGGGCAGGAAGCCCAGCATGTCGATAAGATAGTCGTGTGCGGAGTGCAGCGCGATGACGTCCTGCTCGCTCATGCCGGCGTGCTCGGACACCGTGTGCAGGTCAGGACCGAATTCGCCGCCGTAGCACACGGGAATAACCACGATGCGCTTCACGCCCGATTCGGCTGCGGCCAGGTTGCGCAGCTTGCCGCGCACGCGCTGGCACAGCTTGTCGTAGCCGATGGTGCACGGGTCGTACGTGACCATCAGCGAGCAAAACGTGGGCACCAGCTCGGTGACGCCCGGGATGGGGTCGTCCGAAAGCGTTTGCGCCGCAACGCGAATCATGCCGCTGGTCTGCGGCGATATGGTTTTGGCGAACTCCAGGTTAATTGCGGAGTCGCCGGCAATGGTAATGTCGAATGCAGCCACGTTCCCCTACGTTCCTCGATGTTTGACCCCTCTATGCTAAAGCAATTAGCGGCAAAATGGCATTTTGGTAATATACTTGCAACCTATTTCGTTGATAGTTGCAAAACGCAGGATTGGCCGCAAAAGGCGGCAACGCGCAGTAAAAGGTACCCGCGCGCGTACGCGGTACGAGATGATAAGGAACTTCGGTGATTAAAAACGTCATATTCTTGGCAGTGTTTTTGTTCGGCTACACCGTGCAGGCCATCACCGGTTTCGCCGGCAACATCTTCTGCATGCCGGTGGGCACGTACACGCTGGGCCTGCAAAGCTCGGTTTCCATCCTGAACGCAACGGGCTTTCTTGCGTGCACGCTGTTGGCGGCGCTGAACCTGCGCAGCATCAATTGGCGCGAGCTGGGGAAGATCGTTGGTGTGATGCTGCCGTTCGTGGCGCTGGGTGCCTGGCTTGACACCGTGATTCCGCTGCATGCGCTGCTGAAGATATACGGCCTGGTCATCCTGGCTGTTGGCATCAAGAACCTTGTGCAGAAGAAGCAGACGTTCCTGCCTGAATGGGCGCTGTGGGGCGTGCTGGTGGCGGCGGGTCTCATTCAGGGCATGTTCGTTTCCGGCGGCGCGCTGCTGGTGATTTACGCGGTGCAGAAGCTTACGGACAAGGAGCAGTTCCGCGCAACGCTTGCGGCGGTGTGGTCGATTCTGAACTTCCTATACGCGTTCTATCAGTTGTGGGCGGGGCACTTCACTGGCGAGGTGTGGCTGATGGTGCTGTGCTGCATTCCGCTGATCGTGCTGGCCACGTTCATAGGCGGCAAGCTGGCGAAACGCATCAGCCAAGAGCGCTTCCTGAAACTGACGTACATTCTGCTGCTCGGCATCGGCGCCATTTTGCTGGTCACGTCGTAAGGGCGCACCGGCGGTCTTAGGCGCCGCAGGTTGGGCTCGAGGTGCTGTTCGGGTTTTGCGTTGTTCGGGCTTTGCCGTCTTGGGCGGCATCCGATGCCGGGGTGCACGAGCGGCGCGCACGGGGCGGACTGTGCCGTGAAAGCCGACTTGGGGTTTTGAGCCGTATCTGGAAACGAAAAGGCGGCTGTATCAAAAGTGGTTTTGATACAGCCGCCTTTTCTCCCTATCGCTCAAATCGGCCGCAATCGGCAATTGTCTGTACGACCGACCGTTTAGACGATTCGTCGCGCCCGCGCTAGCAACCTGCCGTCTGGCTTGCGAGCGTCAGCGCTCCGTGCGCCGCCACAGCGCATAAGAGCTCCCTAACTCGCCATGCAGCAGCTCGACGCGCACGTCGAAGGCGTCCTCGACTGCGGCGAGCACCGCGGCCTCATGCGGCGCCCCTTGCGCCAGCGGCTTGCCGGCGCGCATGACGCAGACCTCATCGGAGTACTTGAGCGCCAGGTTGATGTCGTGGATCACCGCGACGACGGTCTTGCCGTGCTCCTCCTTGAGCGAGCGCATCAGCTCCATCACCTCGTAGCACGCCGACACGTCGAGAAACGAGGTCGGCTCGTCGAAGAGCACCACGGGCGCATCCTGCGCCAGGATCATGGCGATGAAGACGCGCTGACGCTGCCCGCCGGAAAGCTCGGCCACGGGGCGCTCGGCGATCTCCGCAAGTCTACATGCCTCAAGCGCCCGGTCAACTGCCTTGCAATCCGCCGCGTCCATCGTCGCGAATATCCCATGGTGCGGAAATCTCCCGCACTCCACAAGCCGCCTCACGCTCATGGGCGGCGCCGCATGCTCCTGCGCCAGCAAGCTCAACAACCTTGCGCGTTCTTTGGAGGAAAGCGCGCTGACATCGCGCCCCAGCACGTGGATGCTGCCCTCCCAAGGCTTGCAGATGCCGCTTGCCAGCTTGAGCAGCGACGACTTCCCGCAGCCGTTGGGGCCGATGATGCCCGTTACCTTGCCTTGCGCGAGCTCGAGGTCCAGCCCGCGGAACAAGGCGCGCTCGCCGTAGCCAAAGGTGACGTTGCTCAGCTGTACGCTAGCCATTGAGACCTCCCTTCCTGCGGCGCAGGATCAGGTAGACGAAAAATGGCCCGCCCAGCAGGGACAAGACGATGCCGACGGGGATCTCGTACGGGGCGAACATCGTGCGGGCGAGCAGGTCGCACAGGCACACCAGCAGCCCGCCCAGCAGCGGCGCCATCGCAAGGACGCGGCGGTTGTCGTGGCCCACCAGCGCGCGGACCGCGTGCGGGACGATGAGCCCCACAAATCCGATGAGGCCCGCAAAGCTCACTGCGCAACCCGCGAGTGCGGCGGCGGACACCAGCGCGGTAAGGCGCGTGCGGCGGACGTTAAGGCCTAGGGAGTGCGCCTGATGCTCGCCTAGCGAGAGCAGGTTGAGCCGCGTGCCCTGCAACAGGCCGAGCACCAGCACCGCGCAGATCGCGCAGCCGGGGACGATGACCTCGCTCAGCTTGACGCCGGACAGCCCGCCGACCAGAAAGCCCGAGGCGCCCACGTAGGCGTCGGGACTCACGATGAGGATCGTGTTCATACCGGCGGTGAAGATCGCCGTGAACGCCATGCCGGCGAGCACCACGGTGAGGCGCGATGAGCCGCCGAGCCCGGCGACGCCGAAGATGAGGCCTGCGACGCACAGGGCGCCGAGGAAGGCCGCCACGGGAGCGAGGCCAAAGGCGTTGGGAAAGGCGCACGCCGCCAGCAGCACGAAGAAGCCCGAGCCCGCGTTCACGCCGATGACGTTGGGACTGGCCAGGGGGTTGTCGAGTGCCGCCTGGATGAGCGCGCCCGCCTGCGCGAGCGCGGCACCGGCCAGAAGCGCTGCAAGCACGCGCGGCAGGCGGATGTTCCAGATGACGTTTGCCGCTGTCTGCTCGGCATCCGCGCCAAAGGCGAGCGCGAGCGCGTCGGACAGGCCGACGGAGGTCGAGCCGATGACGATGCCGAGCACCGCCGCGCATCCCAGCAGCACCGCTGCGGCAACCATGGCCATGGCGAATCGGCCACCCGCCTGCAAGGCGCGCCCGCGCTCCCCGTGCGGGTTTGTCGTATGCATCTCCTTCAATGTCGGACGCTACTTCTGCTCGCGCGGCGTCTCGTACAGAGCCTCGTACAGGTCCTCGTATGCGTCATCCCAGCTGTCGTTGGGCTTGTAGAGGAACAGCTTGGGGTCGAGCGTGATCACGCGGCCCTCCTTGACGGCGGTCAGCTCCTTCCAAGCCGGGTTGGCCGTGGTCTGGTCCTTGAGGGCCTTTTGCGCGGCCTCGCTCGAGTCACCCATGGGCAGCAGGAAGATGAAGTCGGGGTCGGCCTTGACCAGGGACTCCAGGCTGTAGTCGGAGAGCAAGCTCTTGTCGGTGTCGGTGATGTTGCTGGCACCCAGCTCGGCGAGCATGGTGCCCGTTTGCGTCGAAGACGCCTGGACGCGCGTGCCTCCGGAGTACGTGGTCAGCACCGCGACGCTGCCCGCGCTTTTTCCCTCGGCCTTCTTCTTGATGGCGTCGATGCTCTCGGCGACTTCCGTGCCGTTGACCTTGTACGCCTCGGCGTCGCCGGTGATGTCGCAGCAGGTCTTGAGCATGCGCAGGTAGTCGTCGAAGGTGGTGACGTTGAAGTACGCCACGGGGATGCCCGCCGCCTGCAGGGTGTCCTTGAGGTCGGTCTGGGCGACGCCGCCGCCGCGACCGGAGCTTGCGCCGGTCAAGATCACGAAGTCCGGGTTGAGTGCGATGATAGACTCCGCGTTGAGGGAGGAGAAGTCGCCGACCTTCTCCGCCTCGGACTCGATGTGATAGTCGGAAAACGCGTCGCTGGACGCGCCGACGAGGGTGCCACCTGCCAGTTCCCAGATGTTCGCGAAGCTGCCCATGCCCGCGACGACGCGCTCGTGAGAGCTCACGGTCACCTGGTTGCCCAGGTCGTCTGTAAAGGTGTAGCCGGCATTCTGACTCGTCGCGCTCTGCTGGGCCTCGTCTCCGTCCGCACCGCCGTTGGAGCAGCCGATCATCGTGCTGCCGCTTGCCGCCAGCGCCAGCGCGCACGCGCATGCGCACGCCTTCGTTGCAATCCTCTTCATATGGTTCTCCTTATCTGATGTGGGCGGCCGATCATGCGGCGCCCACATCCGTCGCGTCCGTTGCCAGGTCCTGTCGCCGTGCCGCACCGATATCCTGTTATCGCAGCGGCAGGGGACTGTCGCCGGCCTCTCGCCTAGGCGCCCTTGCAGCCGAGCTTCTGCCCGTAGGCGCAGTAGTCGTCTTGTGCCATGTAGTCGCCGTCGTGGTAATACGCCGCGCGTGCCCTGCAGCCGCCGCAATGCTCCTTGTGGTCGCACTTGCCGCAGTTGCCGCCGTAAGCCTGCGTGCGCAGGCGCTCGAACACGGGGCTCGTCGCCCAGATCTCGTCGAAGGGCTGCTCGCGCACGTCGCCGGCCTCCTCGGTCATATACGCGCATGGCCGCACGATGCCCTCGCTGCCGACGACGCAGTAGGTGAGGCCGGCCAGGCAGCCGCGCGTGTAGCGGGTGGGGATGCCGAGCTGGTCGGCGACGCGCGTGAACTGCGGCGCGCAGGTGGGCTTCACGTCGATGTCGACCTCTGCGGTCTTGCGCATGATGTCTTGGAGCAGTGCCTCGTTCTCCAGCACCTTGAGGCTCGTCTCCTCGATGTACTTGCCGCGACCCACGGGGATGAGGAAGAAGATCGAGTGGTTGACAGCGCCGATATCCTGCGCGAAGTCCGTGATGTCGCAGATCTCGTCGCGGTTCCAGTCGACCACGGTGGTGTGGATCTGGAAGTCGAGGCCCGCGCGCTTGCATGCCTCGATGCCCGCAAGGGTGTCGGCATGGGCGCCTACGACGCCGCGGAAGGCGTCGTGCTTTGCCGCGTCGAGGCTGTCGATGCTGATGCCCATGGAGCACGTGCCGGCCTCCTTGAGCTTTCGCGCGACCTCGTCGGTGATCAGTGTGCCGTTACTGCCGAACACGGGGCGCAGGCCCTGAGCTGCGGCGTGCGCCACGAGCTCGAAGATGTCGTCGCGCATAAGGGGCTCGCCGCCGCTGAAGATCATGATCTTGAAGCCGGCGCGCGCGATCTGCTCGATCATCGCCTTGCCCTCTGCCGTCGTCAGCTCGCGACTGTCGCATTCCGCCGCGTCCTGGTAGCAGTGCTCGCATTTGAGGTTGCACCTGTTGGTTGTCATCCACGATACAATCATCGTCTCTCCTCTCTCAAAACCGATTGAGGATACTAACGGGCGACGTTGCGTCATGGGCAAGTGCTGCGCGAAAATAAGTTGGCGAGTAATAAGATTTACCGATTAATTCGTTGAGCTGGGCGAATGGCAGGCGATGCAAAGCAGCACCCGACCTAAGCGGGGCGGGTGCTGACACGGGATGGTTGCGGCTGTTGCGGCTTGGCGTCCCTAACCCCGCAGCGCCTCGAGCGCGTCCTTGAGGAAGCTGAGCGTCCTGCGCT